>JAEZCF010000123.1 GCA_023430045.1 Pseudomonadota bacterium
GGCCCCGCGCGAGCGGGGCCTTGTCTTTGGAGGTGCCGACATCCGACAGGGCCGGAACAGGGGGGATCCAGAGTTTCCTGGCGGATGTCGACGTAGCCGGTGTGACGGGCCGCGCCTGTGGGTCACTTATGGACGCGGCGGGTCACTGCGGGGCTAGATTGAACCTTATGTCGCAAAGGTTCAAGACCTTTTCAGCGCTCGACCTTGCGTTCTGTGGCACGGTTCATGTTTCGCCACGGCGAGCCGCTGGGACGCGGTGACGCAGCCGGCCGCGGCGGCGGACTGGGGCGCGACTGCGGTGGCCGTGACTGCTGCTGGCTGGGCGCGGGACGGTTGTTGCCCGGCTGCGGACGTGGACGCGTCACCGAATCCAGATTCCGCCACGGCGAACCGCCGTTGTTGCCCGGGGGACGCGTCGGCGGACGCTGGCCCTGGTTGGGTGGACGGGTGTGGTTCGGCGGACGGTGGCCGTTATGGGGCGGGCGATGATTCGGCACCGGACGATAGACCGGATAACCATAGCCTCCGTAGCCGTAGCCGCCATACCCGTAGTAGCCGCTGCCATATCCATAGGGATAGGACGGATAGCCGTAGGCTCCGGGATAACCGGCTGGATAACGGTACTGGGTGGAGGGCGCGCCATGGTAGTAACCATCGCCGCCTCCGCTGCCGACATAGTCGTACGTGGCGCAGCCGGACAGGGCCAACAGCAGGCCTCCGGCAACTATCAGGCGCATCTTCATGGTCAGGTACCCCCCGGGGTTCAGGGCTCCAGCTTCGAGGGGCGGCATTGAATCCGCCCTTAATCGCGCCGGCAAAGGATGAACGATTGGCCATCCTGCCTTATAAGGACGGCAGAGGACAGCAGCAGCGTCCGGTGGGCTTGCGTTAACCTTGGGAGATGAATGGAGTGCTGTCGCTTCACGCCCACGATGTCCTCGACGCCGCTGCACGGATTGCTCCGCATGCGCACGTAACGCCTGTGCTGCGGTCGCGCGCGCTGGATGCGCTGGCGGGTGCCTCGCTGGCCTTCAAGGCCGAACACCTGCAACGCAGCGGTGCGTTCAAATTCCGTGGGGCCTGCAACGCGGTATGGGCGCTGTCGTCCGGACAGGCCGCTGCGGGTGTGGTCACGCATTCTTCCGGCAACCATGGCGCTGCACTGGCGCTGGCGGCCCGCACGCGTGGCATCGCCTGCCACGTGGTGGTGCCGGAAGGTGCGGTGCCGGCCAAGCTGACCAACATCGCCCGTCACGATGCCACGCTCTGGCGGTGTGCGCCGACCATCCAGGCGCGCGAACAGATGTGCGCGCAGGTGCAGGCCGACACCGGCGCCACGCTGGTGCATCCCTATGCCGATGCACGGGTGATCGCCGGGCAGGGCACGGCCGCGCTGGAACTGGTGCAGTCCGCTGGCCCGTTCGATGTACTGGTGGTGCCGGTGGGCGGCGGCGGACTGGCCGCAGGAACGGCACTGGCGCTGCGGCAGTGCGCGCCCCAGACCCGGCTGGTACTGGCCGAGCCGGCGGGCGCGGCGGATACCGCGCGCTCCCTGCAGGCTGGCGAACGCCGCATCGATTTCGTGCCCGATACGCTGTGCGATGGTCTGCGCGGCACCTTGGGCGCACCGAATTTCGAACTGCTGCAGCGGGCGGAGGCGGACGTGGTGGTGGTCGACGACGCGGCGACGGTGCAGGCCATGCGGCTGCTGTGGCAGATACTCAAGCAGCTGGTGGAGCCCTCATCGGCAATCGCCCTCGCCGCCGTGCTGGCGCAACCGCAGCGGTTCGCCGGCCTGCGCGTGGGGCTGGTGCTGTCCGGTGGCAATGTCGATATCGACGCGTTGCCGTGGGAGCGTCCGTGAAGCGCCGTGGCGTGGGTGCGTTCGGCTGGCTATGGCGCCTGACCGTGCTGGTGCTGGCCTGGCTGCTCGGCGTCACCGCGTGGATCGTGTGGATTGGCGAACGCGACCAGGCCGCACATGCCGACGCGATCATCGTGCTGGGTGCGGCTGCCTACGATGCCAAGCCCTCACCTGTATTCCAGGAACGCATCCGCCATGGCCTGGACCTGTACCGGGCCGGCTACGCTCCGCTGCTGATCTTCACCGGTGGCTACGGTGGCAGCGGCGCGCGCTTTTCCGAATCGCAGGTGGCGCGTCGTTATGCGTTGAAACAGGGCGTGCCGGATGACGCGATCCTGATCGAAACCGCATCGCGCAACACCGCACAGAACCTGGTGGAAGCCAAACGGCTGATGGACCAGCGCGGCATCCATCGGGTGATCATCGTCAGCGATCCGCTGCATATGGCGCGCGCGCTGCGGTTGAGCCGCGAGATGGGCATTGATGCGCTGGCCTCGTCCACGCCGAGCACGCGTTTCCGCAGCTTCCACACCAGCTGGCGTTTCCTGCTGCAGGAGATCTACTACTTCCACCGGGACATGTTCGGGCGCATCGCGCGCTGACCGCCACGTTCGGGGCCAGCCCGGCAGAGCCCGGCACTACACCCACCTTGGGTAGAGCGGGGCTCTGCCCCGCTGCCGCGCTCAGCCGGGCAGAGCCCGGCTCTACGGGGTTGTGCGGCGGCGGATCGGGATCGCCGCGAGCGGCACGGCGGCCACGTCCTGTCCCTGTTCGCGGATGGGCGCGCCCGCATCGGGAGCCCAGGCATGCGCGTAGAGCACTTCCCAGCTGCTGGGCAACCGGCCATCGGCACGTCGCAACGGTTCGTATGCCGCAGCCGCAGCCGCGAAACGGCCACGCCCCGTCAACGTACGGCGCCGGTCGGTTCGCGCGTTGGTCGCGCCCAGCGCACGCAGTTCACGCATCAGTGCGGGTACGTCATCGTAGGTCAGGGTGAACAGGTCGCGGTCCAGCACCGGGTCGCGGAAGCCCGCCATCATCAGTGCATCGCCGAACTGGGCGATGGGCGCGAAACGGCTCACGTGGGCGTGGTCATCGGCGGCGCGGAACGCCTCGTCGAGTTCGGCCAGCGTCTCCGGCCCGAAGGTGGAACACACCAGCAGTCCGCCCGGCTTGAGCACGCGCCGAAAACCGGCGAACACTGCCGGCAGGTCGTCCACCCATTGCAGGCAGAGGTTGCTGAAGATGACGTCGACGCTGTTGTCGGCCAGCGGCAGCGCGGAGGCATCGGCACACACGCGCTGGAAGGGTTTCCACCAGCCGGCCTGGCGCCTGGCCTGTTGCAGCATGGGCAGCGCAAGGTCCATCGCGATCACCTGCGCCTTCGGCCAGCGCTTCTTCATCAGCGCGCTGGCGTGGCCGGTACCTGCGCCGATGTCCAGTACCACCTCCGGCGCGCGTGTTTCCAGGTAATCCAGCGATTCCATCAGCCGTTGCCGCACCTCGGCGGGCAGTGCAGCGGCACTGTCGTAGGTGCTGGCAGCACGCGCGAACGCGCGACGGAGATGGTGGGGGTCGAAAAGGCGATTCATGGAGGTCTCGGTACAGCTGCAGGGTGGCGTCAGAACGTTCCGGGATACGCGCCGCCATCGATCAGCAGATTCTGGCCGGTCAGGTAGCCGGCCTGCGCGCTGCACAGGAATGCGCAGGCCGCACCGAACTCATCGGGCTGGCCGAAGCGCCCGGCGGGGATGCGCTGGCGCTTTTCCACCGCCACCGTGTCCACGTCGATGCCGCGCTGGCTGGCTGCGAAGGCGAGCGTACCGCGCAGGCGGTCGGTCTCGAACTGGCCCGGCAGCAGGTTGTTGATGGTGACATTGGCCTGCACCGTGCGCCGCGCCAGGCCGGCGACGAAGCCGGTGAGCCCCGAACGTGCACCATTGGACAGCGCCAGGATGTCGATCGGTGCCTTCACCGCCGACGAGGTGATGTTGACGATGCGCCCGAACTTCCGTTCGATCATCCCGTCCACGGTGGCGCGGATCAACGCGATCGGCGCCAGCATGTTGGCATCCAGCGCGGCTATCCAGTCGTCGCGCTCGAACTGGCGGAAATCTCCGGCAGGAGGGCCACCGGCGTTGGTGACCAGGATGTCCACCTGCGGGCAGGCGGCGAGTGCGGCGGCACGTCCGGCGTCGGTGGTGACATCGGCTGCGACGGCTCGCACCTCGCCGGCGCCCGCCAGCTGGCGCAGTTCCGCCGCTGCATGCTGCAGGGTGGCTTCGCCGCGCGCGACGATCACCACATTGGCGCCTTCGGCGGCCAGCGCCCGCGCACATCCCAGGCCCAGGCCTTTGCTGGCGCCACAGACCAGCGCCCAGCGTCCGGCGATTCCAAGATCCATGTTCAGTCCACCTCGTGCAGCAGGGAGGACATTCTCGCCGATCCGCTCACGGCAGGCTGGCAACGAAGCGTTGCAGATGCGCGGCGACCTCATCGGCCTGGCCCAGGAAAGGCGCATGGCCGCCGTGCTGCAGGGTGATGGCGTCGGCGCGTGGGGCGAGTTCGGCGGCCGCGTGCAGGGCCGCCGGTGCCGCCAGCCGGTCGCGCCGGCCAGCCAGCCACAGGCTTGGCACCGGCAGAGTCGGCAGGATATCGCGCAGGTCAGTGGTTTCCAGCAGATGGCCGCCTTCCTGCGGTACGCGTGGATGCGGCGCGCCCTGGTGCAGCTGCTCCACCAGCGGCTGCTTTCCCTCCGTAGAGGACTGCCGCAGCGCATCGTGCGCCGGACCGGCATGCATCAGGTCCAGCGCCAGGAAGCGATCCACCGTACCCGCGAAATCGCTGGCCAGATCGCGTGCGAAGTGTTCAAACACGCTGGCAGGCATGCCGTGTGGCCAATCAGGGGCGCGCACGAAACGTGGTGAGGAGGCGATCATCACCAGCCCGCGCACCTGCGGGCAGGTAGCCGCCGCATGCAGTGCGAACAGCCCACCCAGCGACCAGCCGCACCACACCGCCGGCGGCGTCGCCGAGGCGATCGCCTCCACCACCCCGGGCAACAGCAGCGGCGTGGCGTCGTCGCGGCTTCGCCCATGGCCGGGAAGATCCACCACATGCAGGGTGAAGTGAGACGACAGCCGCGCCACCAGCGGCGCGAACACCGCGCCCTGCAGGGCCCAGCCATGGATCAGCACCAGCGCCGGACCGTTGCCGGAAACCTCGATATGCACCGGCCGCTCCGGTCAGGCCGCCGTTACCGGGAGCGTGTGGGACGCATCACGCGCCAGCGCCAACGCCTCCACCAGTCCCTGCACCTGTTCCGGTGCATGCAGTGCGGTCAGGCGGATGCACACGGCCGCCTGTTCGCTGGACGGCCCTGGCAGGCAGGTTGGCTGCACCCACCAGCCTGCGTTCTCCAGCGCCTGCGAAAGCCCGCGTGCAGCGTGTTCGCTGGCACAGGGAACCGGCTGGATCGCCGTCTCCGATGCGGTCAGTTCCAGCCCGTGGCGACGCGCGGCACCGCGGAACAGCGCCACCAGCTCGATGAGCTTGTCCCTGCGCCAGTCGTCGCGCCGTGCCAGGCGCAGCGCTTCCAGCGACGCGGCCGCCAGCGCGGGGGGCAGGGCCGCCGCATGCCGGTAAGGACGTGATGTATCGACCAGATGGCCGATCAGCGAAGCATCGCCGACCACCACCGCACCGGCACCGCCCAGCGCGGTATCCAGTGGAATGTTCTGCAGCGGTACTTCGGCCAGGCCCAGGCCAGCCGCCGCGACGCTGCCGCGCCCCTGCCCGCCGGCCGTGCCGATGCCATGGGCATCATCCACGTACAGCACCGCTTCCTGCATGCGCGCGACCAGCGACAATGAACGCAGTGGTGCGACATCGCCGCTCTGGCCGAATATCGCGTCGGTGGCCAGCATCGCGGCCCCCTCCGGCGCGTGCCTCAGCTGGCGCATCGCCCCTTCGCTGTCGCGATGTGGATAGCGTCGCAGGCGGGCACCGGCCAGCGCGGTGGCATCGAGCAGGCTGGCATGGTTGAACTGGTCCTGCACGCAGACGTCGCCTTCCTCGCACAGCAGTGCCTGCTGCACGGCCAGGTTGGCCAGGTAGGGGCTGGCGAACAACAGCGCACCCGGGTAGCCGAGCCAGTCGGCCACCTCGCGTTCCAGGGCCTCGTGCAGCTGGTGGCGGCCGCCGGTACAGGATGCCGCACCGCTGCCGCTGCCTTCGCGCGCGGCCGCATCCTGCAACGCGTTGACCACGCCAAACTGCTGGCCCAGGCCCAGGTAATCGCTGCTGCAGAAGGCGGTGAGCCAGCGACCATCGACCTCCATGCGCACGCCATCGCGGCGGGTGATGGCACGCGGGGCAGGCGCACCTGCGGCGGCGATCCGCGCCGCGCGCAGGGTAAGGACTCGGGCAGACAGGTCGGGACGGGCCATGGCGGCGGGATGCGTCAGGGGGGAGGTAAGCGTAGCAAAGCCCAACGCTGACGCACCGCTTGTCCGGGTGGGACGGTGTCGGTCACCCGTCACCGACGTTCCACCTGCGGTAGACCGGCAGAGCGAATGCCCCTTCAGCCATGTGCAGGACCGAACACGAGGGCGAAATGTGCGCTCGCGGCGGCACGTATTCCGGCCGCCGCCGACAGCGTGGCATTGCTCATCGCGCTGGCCAGGTCACCTGCGGCGTAGACGCCGGCCCTGCTGGTCCTCTGCATGGGGTCCACCTCCACCAGCTCACCCATGGGGCCAGTGGCCATGGTGCAGCCCAGCTGTTGCGCCAGATCGGCGGAGGGCTGCAGCAGCGGCGCGACGAACAGACCGGACATCCGGATGACGCGGCCATCCTGCAGGCATACGCCTTCCAGACCGGGAGCGTTGCCGAGCAGGCCGACGACCGGTGTTGTCTCGATGCGGGCACCCCGCGCCGCGAGGGCCAGGCGCTGCTCCTCGGTGGGCTCGAATTCTCCCTGCGTGAACAGCGTGGTGGGTCCCCAGTCCGGCAGCAGCATTGCGGCATGGAAGGCCGTCTCGTTGCGTGCCAGCACACCCATGGGCTGCTGGTCCAGCTCGAAACCATGGCAGTAGGGGCAATGCAGCACCGTATGCCCCCAGCGCTCGGAAAGGCCCGGCAGCTCCGGCAGGATGTCGCGCACGCCGTACGCCAGGATCAGCTGCTTTCCCATCACTGTGCGGCCGTCCTGGAGCGTCAAGCGGAATGCTTCGTCCACGGCCTCGGCGCTGACACCCACGTTCTGTACAAGGCGCACGGTGTCATAGCGTTCCAGTTCACGAAGTGCCTGCCCCAGTATCTCGGCCGGCGGCCTGCCGTCATGGGCCAGAATGCCATGCGCAGCGGGCGAAAAGCGGTTGCGCGGCTGGCCAGCGTCGATCACCACGACTGACCTGCGGGCGCGTCCCAGCTGGGTCGCCGCTGCCAGTCCGGCGAAGCTGCCACCCACCACCATCACGTCATGAAGCATAGTCCCACTCCTTCATATGTATCAATATAAGTTACATGAAATCCGTAATTCGTACGTTAAAGAGTTACGAGAGGTAGACTGGGTGCTCTTCAACGTCGGGACTGCGCCGTGCCCCGTGACAACCGCATGTCCCGCCTGCTGCACGTGCTGATCCATATGGATCGCCACGTGAAGCGATCCACGTCGGAACAGATCGCAAAGATGCTGGGCACCAACGCAGTGGTGGTGCGACGGATGATGGCCGGGCTGCGCGACATGCAGCTGGTGCGGTCGGGCAAGGGGCATGGTGGCGGCTGGGAGCTGGCGGTGCCGCTGGCGGCAATCTCGTTGCGGGATGTCTATGAGGCCATCGGTCGTCCGCCGCTGTTCAATATCGGCCCCCAGGCGGAATTCTCGCCATGCCTGGTGGAGCAGGCGGTGGATGCGCGCATCACTGCCACGCTGGATGCTGCCGAACGACAGGTGCTGGAGCAGTTCGCGCAGGTAACAGTGGAGGACCTGGCGCAGGAGTTCGAGGCGAAGAACGGCGTATGGGTCCCGGCCGCCTCGGGCGGCTGCGAATCCTGAGTGGGAATGAAGGCGGTGTGCGCCGGGGTTGATGCGATATTCCAGGTCGGGATGACGACACGTTCCTTACTGCGCTGACAGCCCCCGACACGGGAACCGCTGCACACTGACGGCAGGTCCCTCGAAGGCCCATCCCATGACGTGGGTCACCCTTGGCACGTTTGCGAGACGGTTGCTCGCCGAGCTTCTGCCGCCCATCTGCCAGGTCTGTGGCGAGCCGGGAGACCATGATCGCGAACTCTGCGGCCGCTGCTGTCTTGCACTTCCCTGGCATGTGGATGGTTGCGCGCGCTGCGCCTTGCCGCTGTCCGAAGACGCTGGCGACATCTGTTTCCGGTGCGAGGACGACCCTCCGCTGCTGGAGAGCTGTTGGGCCAGCTTTCGCTATGACGATCCGATAGCGCCGTTGCTTCGCCGCTACAAGTTTCATCAGGACCTTGGCGCCGGCCGGCTGCTGGCCCAGTTGATGATCCTGTCGCCACCGCCGTGGCCGATGGCACCCCTGGTGGCCGTGCCGCTGCATGCCAGCCGGTTGCGTCGGCGCGGCTATGACCAGGCCGGCGAACTGGCGCGCATCATCGGAGCGCCACGCTGGCAGGGGCTGAGCCGTGTGCGCGCCACCGCACCGCAGTCCGAACGCAACGCCGAAGCGCGTCGTCACAACCTGGACGGTGCCTTCGCCGTGCACGGAGAGGTGCCGGAGGCGGTCGTACTGGTGGATGACGTAATGACCACCGGCAGCACGTTGCACGCTTGTGCGCAGGCGTTGCAGCAAGCCGGTTGCAGGGACATCCGGGCGTGGGTGTGCGCGCGGGTGCCGTAGCGAAAGCTCCACCCTGGTGCGCCGATGGGCGCGGCTCAGCCTGTGCGCAACCCTTCGTCCACGCCATCGAACAGCTCGCGACCAGCATCCAGCAGACCTTCAACCATCTCCGTGCCCAGCAGCGGCACGTCGGTTTCGTCATCCCTTCGATGATGCGCGGCATCGAGTATCTGCACGATGGTGCTCAGGCCTGCCAGTTTTCGGCTGAGCGATGCCCTTTCCAGGGCCTGCCCGGCGGTGGACTGCCTGCCCCGGCGTCCGGCCGCGCGTTTACGCGCATGCACGATATTGACGACGCGCGCGGTGGCGGACGCCATTGCCTGTTCCTGCGCAGGTCCTTCGTCGAGAATGCGCGCCAGTCGGCTCACGAACCAGGCAGGAAGGTCATCCATGGCATCACCCAGCAAGGCGCGCAGCTTCGTGTGGGCGGGAGAAGAGTCGGTCATGGAATGCCTCGCGTCATGGAGGCCACCCGCGCCAGGGCGCGAGGTGGCGGACGGTGCGGGTTGGCGTACCGGACACTTCTACGCAAAACCGGCGGATCGGGAAGACCCCCGCGCACCGCCCGCCATGGAACCGGCAAGGCAATGCATTCTCCGCCGTGCCCAGAGGGCAACAACAGAGCTAGCTGCGTAGAAGTGATCGGGACGCCAATCCCGGCTGACGCCAAACGCGCCAGCCCTGTGATGGTGCGCAGGAACAACGGATTGCGTACATCAGAAAAGCTGCAGTTGTTTGGCCGGTGTCTCCACGCATACGGCCTGCTTCCTCATGCAAAGCCGTCAATCCGCGCGGCAGCCCCGGCAAGCGCCGAGCCATGGCCGATACGTAAAAAGGCCGGCGCCACCAATGCGGCGCCGGCCTTCCATACCCCAGATACCTGCCCGAGAGAACCCTCCCGGTT
>JAEZCF010000041.1 GCA_023430045.1 Pseudomonadota bacterium
GCCATGGGCCGGCACCTTCCCCGAGATGACATGCCGGCCACAGGCCGGCACCCGAACAAGGAGCACACCATGTGGTATTTCGCCTGGATCCTCGGCACCGGCCTGGCATCGGTCGTGGCCATCCTCAACGGCATGTGGTTCGAAGCCCGCGAGTCCGGCCGCATCGACGGTGACACCCGCCGTTGACGCGCGAAAACAGTTGCCGCACCGCCCTTCACGCGGTATCTTAGGCGGCTCCTTCGGGGTGTAGCTCAGTCTGGTAGAGCGCTACGTTCGGGACGTAGAGGTCGCAGGTTCGAATCCTGTCTCCCCGACCACCCAGGTGGTCGGATCAAGCTCGCGGAACACACGTTCCCCGGGGTTTTCCGAAGGACGCCGTGAGACCACGGCAGTGAAGTGAAAGACGATTCCGCTTGCCGCCATGGGCGTGGATCGATATGATAGGCGGCTCCTTTCGGGGTGTAGCTCAGTCTGGTAGAGCGCTACGTTCGGGACGTAGAGGTCGCAGGTTCGAATCCTGTCTCCCCGACCATCAGATGGTCACGAGAAAGCCTGGAAAACGCGAGTTTTCCGGGCTTTCCTGTTTTCCGCGCCCGCATATCGGCCGGCGACGTACAATGCCTGCCTCCCCCACCCGCTGCGCCGGCCCTGCCCGGTGCTGCCGCCGCACGCCGGATTCCATCGCGTGCGCCCCCCCGCCAGGATTCCGCATGACCGCCTCTTCCTCCACTTCGCCACCGCTGCTGCAGGGCCGCGTGCTGGCGTTCGTCGCCATCCTGCTGGCAGCTGTCAACCTGCGCACCGCCGTCACTTCGGTCACGCCGCTGCTGGACGTGCTGGGCCGTGAATTCAACTTCGGCTCGACCATGACCGGCGTGCTGGGGATGCTGCCCACCGCCGCGTTCGCGCTGTTCGGCGTCACCACGCCGATGCTGGCGCGACGGATCGGGCTGGAACGCACCGCACTGCTGGCCATGGTCCTTGCCGCGCTGGGACTGCTGCTGCGCTCCAGCGCGTTCGGTGTCAGCAGCCTGCTGCTGGGATCGGTGGTGGCGCTGGCCGGCATGGGCATCGGCAACGTCGTGGTACCGCCCCTGGTGAAGCGCTATTTCGCCAACAAGGTGGGCACGATCAGCACTCTGTACATCAGTGTGCTGCAGCTGGGCACCATGCTGCCGGCGCTGCTGGCGGTGCCGGTGGCCAACGCGGCCGGCTGGCGGGTATCGCTGGGCATCTGGGCCCTGCTGGCACTGGCCGCCGCGTTGCCCTGGTTGATGATGGCACGGCGCGCTCCGCGCCACGATGCCATCACCAATGGCGTCGACCCGTCCTCACAGCCGCATGGGCAGGTCTGGCGTACGTCGCTCGGCTGGGGCATGACACTGATGTTCGGCATGACTTCGCTGATGACCTATTCCATGTTCACCTGGCTGCCGCGCATCGTGGTCGAAGCCGGTGCTTCGCCCGCCTTCGGCGGGGTGATGGTGGCGATGTTCTCCGCGCTGGGCCTGCTGCCCTCGCTGCTGATGCCATCGCTGGCCGCACGCATGACCAACCCCTTCCCGTTGGTGCTGATCGGTTTCAGTGCGTTCGTGGTGGCCTTCACCGGGCTGTGGCTGGCGCCGATGAGCGCGCCGTTGCTGTGGGCGTGCCTGCTGGGCGTCGGTCCGTCGACCTTCCCGCTCGCGCTTACCCTCATCAACCTGCGCACGCGTACGCCGACCGGATCGGCGGCCCTGTCCGGCTTCATGCAGGGCGTCGGCTACAGTTTCGCCGGCCTCGGCCCGCTGGTGGTCGGCTGGCTTCACGAAGTGGGAGGCAACTGGACACTGCCGTTCGCCTTCCTGTTCCTGTGCGCGGTGGTGACGCTGGTGGCAGCGTGGTTCGCCTGCAGGCCGCGAAAGCTGGAAGACCTCTGGCACGCGCCGGTCACGTAGGGCCGGGCTCTGCCCGGCTGGGCAGCTCACGTAGAGCCGGGCTCTGCCCGGCTGGGTGATCACCGCGAAGCGGGGCAGAGCCCCGCTCTACGTTTCGCGCGTCTGGCCTTCGCCGCGCACCACGAAACGTTCGATGGTGAGGGCTTCCAGGCCCATCGGCCCGTAAGCGTGCAGGCGCGTGGTCGAAATGCCGATCTCGCTGCCCAGCCCGAGCTGGCCACCGTCGGAAAACCGCGATGACGCGTTGACCATCACCACCGCCGAGCGCAGCGCGCGCACGAAGCGATCGGCACTCGCCGGATCGCGCGTGGCGATCACCTCGGTGTGGTCGGAGGTATGACGGTGCACGTGTGCGATGGCGGCCTCCAGGTCATCCACCACCCTCACCGCCAGTATCAGGTCCAGGAATTCGGCGGCATAGTCATCCTCGCCCGCAGGCACGCTGCCGGGCAACAAGGGCTGCGCGCGCACATCCGCCCGCAGTTCGACACCGCGTTCGGCCAGCGCCTGCGCCGCACGCGGCAGGAAGTCGCCAGCGATGTCGGCGTGCACCAGCAGCGTTTCCAGCGAATTGCAGGCGGCGGGCCGGCTGCATTTGCCATCCACCAGCAACTGCACGGCCGTCTCGATGTCGGCGCTGGCGTCCACGAAGAGATGGCAGACGCCCTTGTAATGCTTGATCACCGGCACGCGCGCGTGTTCGGCGACGAAACGGATCAGGCCCTCGCCACCACGCGGGATGGCCAGGTCGATCAGATCATGCAGCTGCAGCAGTTCCAGCATCGCCTCGCGGCTCAGGTCGGTCAGCACGGTCACTGCGGCTTCCGCGATGCCATGCGCACGCAATGCGGCACCCAGCGCCACCGCGATGGCGGTGTTGGAATGGATCGCCTCGGAGCCACCGCGCAGGATCACCCCGTTGCCGGCCTTCAGGCACAGCGCCGCTGCCTCGGCCGTCACGTTCGGACGCGCCTCGTAGATCATCGCCACCACGCCCAGCGGCACGCGCACCTTCTGCACACGGATGCCGTTGGGACGCACATCGTCGCGGGTCACCTGGCCGACCGGGTCGGGCAGTGCAGCCACCTCGCGCAGGGCCTCCGCCATGTCCTGCAGGCGCCGGGCATCCAGGGCCAGGCGATCCAGCATGGCGGTGCCGATGCCCTTCTCCCGCGCCGCTGCCAGGTCGCGCGCATTCGCCGCCAGGATCGCCCCGGCGTTGTCCCACAGTGCCTGCGCCATCGCACACAGAAGCGCCTGCTTCTGCACGCTGTCCAGCGCTGCCACCACGGTGGCAGCGGCACGACAGGCGCGTGCCTGCTGTTCGATCATGCCCATGCGGAAGCGTCCTCGTTCATACCAGCACCAGATCGTCGCGGTGCACGACATTGCCACCGTAGTTGTAGCCGAGTACGCCCTCGATGTCGCGCGAATGGCGACCGGCGATGCGACGTACGTCGCCAGCGGCGTACTGGACGATGCCACGTGCCACGTTCACCCCTCCCGCCGGGGAGCGGTGATGGATCTCCACCATGTCGCCCCGGCGGAAATCGCCATCGGCGCCGACGATGCCGCCCGGCAGCAACGAGGCGCCCTGCGCGCGCATCGCCTGTGCGGCACCGTCGTCCACCCAGACCACGCCGGGTTCGACCGGGGCATGCCTCAGCCAGTTCTTGCGCGCGGCCTCGCGGCCCTGCGCCGCATGCAGTCGGGTGCCGTGGAGCCGGCCCTGCGCCAATGCACGCACGACTTCGCTGTCGCGGCCATTGAACAGGATCGTCTCAATGCCCAGCCGTCCGGCTTTCGATGCGGCGTGCAGCTTGGTCCGCATGCCGCCGGTGCCGGCAGCACTGCCGCTGCCCCCGGCCATCGCCAGCACCTGCGCGGTCAGCTCGGGCACGTCCGGAATGGGCCTGGCCGTGGGATCGCAGCGTGGGTCAGCGCTGTACAGGCCATCGATGTCGGTGGCGATGAAAAGCACGTCGGCATCCACCAGTGCAGCAACGGTGGCCGCAAGATTGTCGTTGTCGCCCAGCTTCAGCTCGTCCACCGACACGGTGTCGTTCTCGTTGACCACCGGCAGCGTGCCCAGCCGCAGCAGCTCATTGAGCGTGGCGCGTGCATTGAGATAGCGCCGGCGGTTGCGCAGGTCATCGTGGGTCAGCAGTACCTGCGCCACCGGGCGCTCGAAGAAGCGCTGCCACAGTCCGATCAGCTGCGCCTGGCCCAGTGCCGCCAGCGCCTGCCGGGCCGCCATCGCCGCACCGGTGGCCGCGGCCCTGGGCAGGATGGCACGGCCGGCAGCCACTGCCCCGGAAGACACGATCACCACTTCGCGTCCCGCCTGCACGTTGGCCGATACGAACTGTGCCAGTCCCAGTGCGTGGCGCGGCGACAGGCCACCGCCATCGGCCGCCAGCAGGCTGCTGCCGACCTTGAGTACCGCGCGCCGCCACGAGGGCAGCGCCTGTGCAGGAAAGGGCGATGCGATCGGGGCGACGGGGCTGCTCATCATGGCCTCAGCGGGTGATCCATTCGTGGACGGTCAGGTCGGACGCGCGCATTGTGGCCAGCGGATCGCGTGCGGCGATGGCCCGTGCCTCGTCCAGGCTGGCGATATTGCACAGTACATAGGCCCCTCCACTGCCATCGCCAAAGCCGCCGGTCAGCTGCAGCTGGCCGGCCTCGCGCAAGCCGTCGAGGAATTCCCGATGCGCAGGAACCGCCGCCTCGTCGAAGCCGGCACGACGCATCGCCAGCACCAGGTACAGGGTGCCGGCCATCAGGCCAGCGCCTGCCAGCGTGCGCGTAACACATCCAGCCGCAGGTCCGCCGCCGCGCCCGGTGACACGCGCGCGGCGAGGCTGCCCTCGGGTGTCCGTCCCTGCCCCGCGCTGTCAGCGCTGGCGGCCGCAGCCTTGTAGGCCTCGCGGAACGGAACGCCGGCAACGGCCGCTTCCACGGCCACGTCGGTGGCATACATCCCCGAATCAATCGCCGCGCGCAGCCTGTCCTCGCGCCATTCCAGGTTGGCCAGCAGTGCCGGCAACAGCTCAAGGGCCGCCAGGCCACGCCCGAAGCCGTGGAAGATCGCTCCCTTGGACGCCTGCAGATCGCGGTGGTAGCCGGATGGCAACGACAGCAGCTGCTCGATTTCGGTACGCGCTGCAGCCACGCTGGCGTGGGTGGCGCGCATCAGCTCGATGACGTCCGGATTGCGCTTGTTGGGCATGATCGAACTGCCGGTGGTGTATTGCGCCGGCAGCGCGACGAAGCCGAACTCGCCGCTGGTGAACAACGACAGGTCCCAGGCGATGCGGCGCAGGTCCAGGGTTGCGCCACCCAGCGCCTCAAGCGCCGCCAGCTCGAACTTGCCCCGCGACAGCTGGGCGTAGATCGGCGATACCTGCATGCGCGCGAAGCCCAGCGCGGCGGTGGTGTGTTCGCGGTCCAGCGGCAGGTTGACACCGTAACCGGCGGCGGTGCCAAGCGGGTTGGCATCCACCAGCGCATGCGTATCGCGGGCACGGATCGCATTGTCGATGAAGGCCTCGGCCCAGCCTGCCCACCACATGCCCGCCGAGGAAATCACGGCCCGCTGGATGTGCGTGTAGCCCGGAACCGGCAGTTCCTTTTCGGCCTCCGCACGGTCCAGCGCGACCCGCGCGATCTCCGCGCTGAGCTGCGCGACGCGCTGCAGCTTTTCCTTCAGCCACAGGCGCGTGGCCACCAGGACCTGGTCGTTGCGGCTGCGTCCGGTATGGATCCTGCGGCCGGCATCGCCCAGCCGTTCGGTCAACCGGGCCTCAATGGCCGAATGGCCGTCTTCGTATTGCGCATCCAGTACGAACCGCCCGACACGGAAGTCCTCGGCCAGCACGTCCAGCTCGCGCAGCAGGCCTTCCAGCTCATCGGCGGTGAGGATGCCGATGTGCTGCAGGCCCTGCGCATGAGCGCCGCTGGCGGCGATGTCATGCAGGAAGAATTCGCGATCAAGGATCACGTCGTCGCCGGCCAGGAAGGCCTGGATCTTCGCGTCGACCGCTACGCCCGGCTTCTGCCACAAAAGGTCTGCCATGATGGTTTTTCCTCGGCAGCCCATGCCGCCTGTTGGATGGAATGTCAGTGCGGGATCGCGGTGAGTTCGGGCAGTCCCAGCGCCAGGTTGAGATTCTGCATGGCCTGGGTGGCCGCGCCCTTGAGCAGGTTGTCCAGGGTCGCCACCACCACCACGCGCTTGCCACCCGGCGCCATGGTGATGCCGCCCACCTGCGCGCCATGGCGACCGGCGATACGACTGACCCACGGCGCTTCGTCGGTCACCTCCACCAGCGGCTCATCGGCATAGGCCTCATTGAAACGCGCCACGATCTGCTCGCGTGTCTGCACCTGGTTGAGCCACAGGTTGACGGTCATGGTGATGCCCCGGAAATGCGGTGCGACGTGCGGCATGAACTCCACCGGTACGCGCAGGTGCGCGGACACTTCGCGTTCGTGCACATGGTTGGCCAGCGAATAGGGCATCAGGTTGCTGGCCAGCAGTTCGACGTTGTTCTTGTCCGACGGCGTGGTACCGGCGCCTGAGTAACCGGATACGCCAAAACACTGCGGCGGGCCGGCCAGCAGGTCGAGCAGCGGATGGATCGCCAGCTGCATCGCGGTGGCGTAGCACCCAGGGTTGGAGATGTGCCTTTCGCCGTTGTAGTTGTCCCGCGTGAGCTCGGGCAGGCCGTAGTACCAGTGGCCATCGAAGCGGTAATCCGCGGACAGGTCGATGATGACGGTATCCGGCCTGGCCGCGTCCAGCGCAGCCACGAACGGTGCGGCCAGGCCATTGGGCAGAGCCAGGATCACCGCGTCCACGCCCTTGGCGGCCACGGCATCGGCATCCAGGTTCTCGTAGCGCAGCTCGCCCTCGAATTCCGGATGGTGTTCGGCCAGTTGCTGCCCGTCGCGCTCGCGCGAGGACACGAAGGCCAGCTGCAGGCGCGGATGTGCGGCCACCAGCCTGATCAGTTCGGCGCCGGTGTGGCCACGGGCGCCGACCAGGCCGACGCTGAAGGTCTTTTCGTTCATGGATGACTGTCCAGGCGGAACTGCAGGTGGCGCTTCACGCCAGCCCATTCCGCGTCGATGATGGAGAAGATGACGGTATCGCGCGGTGTGCCATCGCCATGTCGCCTGTGATTGCGCAGCACGCCGTCCTGCCTTGCGCCCAAGCGTGCGATGGCGGCGCGCGAGGTGAAGTTGAACCAGCTGGTTTCCAGCACCACGCTGATGCAGCCCATCGCTTCAAAGGCATGCTGCAGCAGCAACAGCTTGGCTTCGGTGTTGACGCCGGTACGCTGCACGCGCGGCGCATGCCAGGTGTAGCCCAGGCTGAGCCGCGGCACCTCCGCATCCAGCCCGTAGAAACGCGTGCTGCCGACGATGTCACCGGCCGCGTCGCGGATCACGAACGGCAGCACCAGGCCCTCGGCCTGTGCCTGCAGCGCGGCCTGCACATACGCCTCCACGTCTTCCGGGGACGGCACCTGGGTGTACCAGAGCCGGTCCAGTCCGCTGTCCTGGAGCGCGGCACGCAGCCCGCCCACATGCTCGGCCCGAAGCGCCTCCAGGGTGACGTGCCGGCCACGCAGGGTGGGAACGTGGGACCAGATGTCGGCACCGTTCATCACTCAGTCCTGCAGGCTGGGCGCACGGCTGGCGCAGTGATCGACATAGGTCCTGATGCGCTCGAAACCATCGCTGCCAAACCAGAAGACCTTCCAGGCTCCCTGCTTGTAGCAGCCATCGGATTCGGCGTAGTAGAAGTGGTTGATCGGATTTCCGTTGCGCGAACGCCAGAACAGCTGCGGGGTTTCATCCAGCATGACATTCCACACAGCCCGGCCCAGGCCTTCGCCCTGCGCATCGTCGAGCACCGCGAACTTGTCCAGGTACACGCCTTCCGCTTCATCGGTGAGGATCACCGCCGTGCGGTAGTTCTCGCTGACGTAGGCGCGCAGCAGACGGGTCCGTTCGAAATAATCCGCCACCAGCGTGCGCCCGAAACTGGATTCGATCAGACCCTTCAGCCGCGGCAGATCCAGCTCATCCCACGAGGTCGCACGCAGCACCTTCTCACCCCGCCGCACCAGGGTGCCCGACCCCTTGTGGGTGAACAGTTCCTTGGCAAGATCGGCCGGCCGGGTGATCGACACCGACGACTCCAGCGGCAGGCGGTCCAGCAGATCCTTGATCTGCTCGATCTTCACTTTCATGCCACCGTGGATCCACGGCTGGGTCATCAGGTGGTCGTATTCGGTGGACAGGTTGATCGAATCGATCACGCTGCCCTCCTCGTCCAGCAGGCCGCCGGTGCCGGTGAGGAAGATGATCTTGTACGGCTGCAGCTCCTGCACCAGCTCGTTGGCGGCGAAATCGGCGTTGACGTTGAGGATCTGGCCGCTACGGGTTTCACCCAGGCTGGTGATGACCGGAATCGAACCGGCACGCAGGCTGGCTTCGATCGGCGCCAGGTTCACCTTCTTCACCTCGCCGACCAGACCGTAGGTCGCCTGGTCCATGTATTCGGCCTCGAACACGCCACCGGTGATCGAGGTGGCGCGCGCACCGTTCTGCTGCAATGCCTCCACCAGCCGCAGGTTGGACTGCTGGAAGACCTGCCGCACGATCGCCAGCGCTTCCGGCGAGGTCACGCGCAGGCCATTGACGGTCTGCTTCTCGATGCCGGCAGCCGACAGCTCCGCGTCCAGCTGCGGGCCGGCGCCATGCAGCACGATCGGGGTCAGGCCCACTTCCTGCAGGAACGACAGCGACGACGTCAGCGCTTCCAGGTCATCACGCAGCACCGCGCCGCCGACCTTCACGACCGCGAAGCGCTTGGCGTCCAGCTGCGAGAAACGCTTGAGGTACTGGCTGATCTCCTTCGCGCTGGCCATGCTGGAAAGCAGGCGCACGATGGTCTGGCGGGTCTGGCGATGAGGCTGGAGGGCTGGGGACATTTCGGTTTCGTCACGGGCGGCCAAGGCCGCGTTGCAGGTCCGCCGTGCCGGGGCATGGCGGCGTTGTAGTACAGGTCAGGCGCCGGCGGCGATGATGCGATGCACGGCGTCGGCATAACGCTGCAGCTGCTCCAGCGTCACGAACTCATCGGCGGTATGCGCCTGGGCGATGTCCCCCGGTCCGAATACCAGCGTGGTGTAGCCGGCGGCGGAGAACAGCGAGGCCTCGGTCCAGAAGTCCACCGCATTGCCGATCGGCAGGTCCAGGGCATCGGCGACGTCGCGTGCGAGCAGACGACGATCCTCGGCTTCGGCGATGTCGCCGGCCGGCAGGCTGGGCCCACGGAAGGTTTCGGTGAACACCGCCGCGTCCGGTTCGGCGAAGCCAGCGAAGGTCGCCAGCAGGGCATCGATATCCATCGACGGCAGCGGCCGGAACCCAAAACGCACCTCGGCCGCCGGCGCGATCATGTTCGCCTTGATGCCTCCCTCCACGCGACCGATGTTGAAGCGCAGTCCGGTCAGCCCACCAAAGCGTGCGGACGACAGCGACTCCACATGGTCCAGCGCGCGGTTGCCCCAGCGCATGGCCTGGTGCAGCGCGCTGGCGGCGGCGTCCTGACGACCCGAGGCATGCCCGGCGCGACCGGCGAACTGCATCAGCACCGAACTGATGCCGCGATGGGCCAGCACCGCTTCACTCATCGTCGGCTCGGCCACCAGCACCGCTTCATACGGAATGCCACGGGCCAGGAACGCCGCGATGCAGCGCGGATCATTGGCTTCCTCATCGCTGGAGAACAGGAACGCGGCATCGCCATCGCTGGCATTGGCCGCCGCCAGCAGCGCTGCTGCCGCGCCCTTGATATCGCATACGCCGAGGCCAACCACGCGGTCGTCCAGACGGCGCATCGCATGCGGATCGGCGCTCCAGTGCGGTGAATCCGGGACGGTATCCAGGTGCACGTTGAACAGGTACTTCGGCGTACCGCGCACGGCATACAGGCTGACCGCGCCGGCACCGTGGTCGATCACCTCGACAGTGAAGCCAGGCAGCGTGTCGCGCAGGTAATCGAAAATCCCACCGGTGGTGATCGCACGCGGCGGGTTGCGGGTGTCGAAGGACACCAGCGCCTGCAGATGCGAGATCGTCTGTTCAAGCATGAATCAAAGATCCTTCAGTACGACATGTACCCGGCTGGAGGAGAGCCCCCTTGATGTTCAAGGGGGCGCGCCAACGGCGCGGGGATCAGGTGGAATGCGTGGACGCGTACGCGCAGGTCAACCGCGGTTGACCTGCGCGTAAAGCGTCGAGCTCATGCCAAACAGCTTGATGAAACCTTCGGCCTCCTCCACGCCCCAGTCGGCCGACTGCGCATAGGTGGCGCCCTTGGTGTTGAGCAGGTGCGGCGACTTCACGGCCACCGCATCCACGCGGCCACCGCGGGTTTCCAGCACCACTTCACCATTCACCTTGGCCTGCGAGGACTTCAGGAAGGCCTCGATGTCGGTCTTCAGCGGGTCGTGGTAGAAGCCTTCATACACCAGCTCCACCCACTTGCGCGCCACGTCCGGCTTGAAACGGTTCTGCTGCTTGGTGAGCACCGCATCTTCCAGTGCGCGGTGCGCGGCCAGCAGCGACACCAGGCCGGGCGCCTCGAACACGATGCGGCCCTTCAGGCCGATCACGGTGTCGCCGGTGTACACGCCACGGCCGACGCCGTACGGGGCGAACAGCGCGTTGAGCTGGGCCAGGATCTGCTCACCCGGCAATGCCTTGCCGTTGAGTTCAACAGCTTCGCCTTCGACGAACTTCAGGGTGACGGTCAGCGTCTGTTCCGGCCACTCGCTGCGCGGCGAGCACCAGCCACGGGCGCCCTCGCCCGGGGCTTCCCAGCGGTCGATCTCGCCACCGGACATGGTCACGCCCAGCAGGTTCTCGTTGATGGTGTAGGCCTGCTGCTTGGCACGCACGCCGAAGCCACGCTCTTCCAGGTACTTCTGCTCGTAGGCACGGGTCTGGGTGTGTTCCTTCTGGATTTCGCGGATCGGCGCGATGATCTGGTAGTCACCCAGGGCCTTCACGGCCAGGTCGAAGCGGACCTGGTCGTTGCCCATGCCGGTGCAACCGTGGGCGATGATGTTGGTGCCCAGTTCGGCGGCACGCTTCAGCGCGGCATCGACGATCAGGTAGCGGTCGGACACCAGCAGCGGGTACTGGCCCTGGTAGCCTTCGCCGGCCCACACGAACGGCTTGACGAAGCCTTCCCAGATGGCCGGGCCACCGTTGACGGTGACATGGCTGGTCACGCCCAGTTCGGCAGCGCGCTTTTCGATGAAATCGCGCTCTTCATCATCCACGCCGCCGGTGTCGGCGAACACGGTGTGCACGTTGTAGCCGCGCTCCTGCAGGTACGGCACGCAGAAGCTGGTATCAAGGCCGCCGGAGAAGGCGAGGACGACGTCTTTGTTGCTCATGGGGGTCTGATCTCGTAGCGCCGGACTCTGCCCGGCGGTGGGCAAATGGAAAATCAACAGAAACTCAACGGCCAGCCAGTGCCGCCATCACCGCCTTCTGCACATGCAGGCGGTTCTCCGCCTCGTTGATGGCGATGCACTGCGGCGAATCCATCACGCCGTCAGTCGCCTTCACGTTCCGCCGCAGCGGCAGGCAGTGGCTGAACACACCGTTGTTGGTCAGCGCCATCTTCCGCTCGTCGACGATGAAGTGCTTGAACTGGTCGCGGATCGGCTTTTCCGGCTCCCAGTTGCCGAAGAACGGCAGCGCGCCCCAGCTCTTGGCGTAGACCACATCGGCACCGGCGTAGGCGCTTTCGATATCGTGACTGACCTGCAGCGAGCCACCGTTCTCGGCCACGTTCTGTTCGGCCCAGCCCATGTAGCGCTCATCCAGAATGTAATCGGCCGTGGGACACAGCAGGGTCACGTCCATGCCCATGCGGGTGGCGATCGTCAGCGCGGAATTGGCCACCGCGGTGTTCAGCGGCTTCGGGTGATAGGTCCAGGTCAGCACGTACTTTTTCCCGCGCAGGTCCTGGGTACCGAAATGTTCCTGCAGCGCCATCGCATGGGCCAGTTCCTGGCACGGATGGGTGATGGTTTCCATGTTGATCACCGGCACCGGAGAGTACTTCGCGAAGCTCTTCAGCACCGTGTCTTCGCGGTCGTGCGTCCAGTCGACGAACTTCGGAAACGCACGCACCGCGATCATGTCGCAGTATCGGCCAAGCACCCGGGCCACCTCGGCGATGTGCTCCTCGGTGTCGCCGTCCATCACCGTACCGAGGTTGAATTCGATCGGCCACGCATCCTTGCCCGGCTGCAGGACGACCGCGTGCGCACCCAGCTGGAAGGCGCCCAGCTCGAAGCTGGTGCGGGTACGCATGGACGGGTTGAAGAACACCAGCGCGATCGACTTGCCCTTGAGCTGGTCGCCGATCTTGTTGCGCTTGAACAGTGCGGCCTGGGTCAGCAGCGCATCGAGTTCGCTGCGACTCCAGTCCTGGGTGTTCAGGAAGTGCTTGAGGGACATCTTCGATCCTTGCAGGGGTGGCGCCGGCAGCTCGGGGCGTTCGGTGCACGAGGGTTGGGAATGGGCTGCGGAGAGCAGGTCGGGCGTTCGGGAAAACAAGGGATCAGGTTTCCAGGAGTGCGTGCTTCCATGCCACGAAAACGAAAAAACCCAGCCGGAGGGCTGGGTTTTTTCCGAACGGACAGCACGACGCCCCGGTCACCCAGCGAATATGTGGGATTCCGGTCGGCGGGCACGCGACGTCATGCCGGTGGCCTGGCGGGCGGCGCTGGTATCGTGCTGGAAGTCGGTAGCGTTCATTTCCGCCCATGGTGGCATGGGCAATGGTGCGGTGCAAGAGGCACGGACAGCCGGATGTCAGGGTTTGCCGGTGGCACCCTGCTCGGCCCCCATCCACGGGGTGATCGACACCCGGATCTTCAGGCGGTTGCCTGGATCTTCCGGGAGGCGCGAACGGTACTTGGTGCCCTTGTAGACGTAGTCCACGTCATAGGCGATGGGACGGCGGAACTCACGCCCCACCGGCACGATGCGGCAGTCGCGGGTAAGCATGGGCCCGTTGCTGGTCGGTGCCTCCGCCGGCACGGCGGGCATGGCGTCAGGGTTCTGGTCGTTCGATCTGAACACCGAACGGACCGAATCCCAGAAGCGGCCGAAACGTCCTTTTTCCTCCACCGGTTCTTCGCCCGTGACGTTCACCGGCGCCAGCGTGCGGGTCGTCACCGGCTCGCAGTGCTCCTCGGTGCGCGTTGCGCGCAGCGTCTGGAACACCGGCTCGACATTGAGCACCTGCGCGTAATCGAACTTGAGGTTCTCCACGATCACCACCCGGTTGCGCGGCTCGCCATCCTCGGACTGCGCCATGGCGGGCCCGGCCAGCACACAGGCCAGCACGGACGGGAGGAGGGTTCTGATCGGCAGCGGGTTGGAAGGCACGGCTATAGTTTAGGCAGGACGGGCACCAAAGGCCTGAACCTTACCCGTCCGCCGCGTGTCCGGCCAGCCCACCGCCACCGGGCCGGCTGCCGCCGGTACTCCCCCGCGCCATGCGGCGCTAGAATCACTGGCTTGTCCCCCAGCGCCCACGCCATGACCCTGCGCCTGCACAACACCCTGACGCGCCAGCTCGAAACGTTCGCCCCGCTCGATCCGGCCTGTCCGACGCTGTATGTGTGCGGCCCAACCGTCTACAACTACGTGCACATCGGCAACGCACGTGGCCCGGTGGTGTTCGGCGTGCTGGCCGCCCTGCTGCGCCGCCGCTTCGGCAACCTGCGATACGCGCGCAACATCACCGACGTGGACGACAAGATCAATGCCGCCGCGCGCGAGCAGGGCGTGCCCATCGCCGCCATCACCGACCGCTTCGCCGCTGCCTACCGCGAGGACATGGCTGCGCTGGGCGTGATGCCGCCGGATATCGAACCGGAAGTCACCGCGCACATGCCGCAGATCGTCGCCATGATCGAGCAGCTGGTCGAAAGCGGCCATGCATACGCTGCCGAAGGCCACGTGCTGTTCGCGGTATCCACCTTTGATGGCTACGGCAGGCTGTCGCGCCGCGCCCCGGACGAAATGCTCGCCGGCGCACGCGTCGAGGTGGCCCCCTACAAGCGCGACCCGGGCGATTTCGTGCTCTGGAAGCCCTCCAGCGATGACCTTCCCGGCTGGGAATCGCCCTGGGGCCGTGGCCGGCCCGGCTGGCACATCGAATGCTCGGCGATGGCCGCAGCCCACCTGGGCGACACCATCGACATCCATGCCGGTGGCGTGGACCTGCAGTTCCCGCACCATGAAAACGAGATCGCGCAGAGCGAATGCGCGCATGGCGGCAAGGTCTTCGCGCGTTTCTGGCTGCACAACGGCATGCTGAATTTCGGCGGCGCCAAGATGAGCAAGTCGCTGGGCAACATCGAACGCGTGCACGATCTGGTCCGCCAGCACCCGCCCGAGTCGCTGCGGCTGGCGCTGCTGTCGGCCCATTACCGGCAGCCACTGGACTGGTCGGACGCCGTGATCGAACAGGCCGGCCGCACCCTGGACCGTCTGTACGGCACGCTGCGCGACCTCGCCGGCGTGCCGGCGGATCCGGTGATTCCAGCGGCCGTGGAAGACGCGCTGGATGACGACCTCAACACGCCGCTGGCGCTGGCCGAACTGGCGCGCATCGCCGGCGAGGCACGCCGTGCGAACGATGCATCCTCGCAGGCCCGGCTGAAGGGTGAGCTGCTGGGCGCCGGCCTGGCGCTGGGACTGCTGCAGCAGGACCCGGCGCAGTGGTTCGGCACGGCCTCCGGCCATGGCGACGACGATGCGCGCATCCAGGCCCTCATCGATGAACGTACCGACGCCAAGCAGTCGCGCGATTTCGCCCGCGCCGACGCACTGCGCGACCAGCTTGCCGCCGAAGGCATCGTGCTGGAAGACACCGCCCAGGGCGTGCGCTGGGTCAGGAAGCGTTCCTGACCGGCCCCGGGCCGGCCATTACCCGGCCGGCGGCACCCCATCACCAGAAGAATGAAATGATCGACTCTCCCTTCCCGCTCGAAGCCACCGCCGCCGAAGCGCAATCGGCCATAGCCGATGAATTCTCGTTCTTCGGCGACTGGTCCGAACGCTACCAGTACCTGATCGACCTCGGCCGCAAGCTGCCGGCCTTTCCGGATGAATGGAAGACCGAGGAACACCGCCTGCTGGGTTGCCAGTCGATGGTGTGGATCGTCCCGGAAGGCAATGCGGACGCGCTGCGCTTCCACGCCATCAGCGATTCGGCGATCGTGTCCGGACTGATCTTCCTGGCCCTGCGCGTTTACTCCGGGCGCAGTGCCGCCGACATCCTGGCCACCGAACCCACCTACATCCAGGATATCGGCCTGGCCCGCCACCTGTCGCCCACGCGCAGCAACGGCGTGGCGGCGATGCTCGCCTTCATCCGCGAAACCGCGCAGGCCCAACTGCAGCACGACGCATCGTGAACGCGGCTGTCCCCAGCGATGAAAGCGTGCGTGCGCTGCTGGGCCGCCCGGGTTTCACCCGTCTGCTGGCCTACCGTATCTTCGCCATGCTCTCCTACCAGATCGTGGCAGTCACGGTCGGCTGGCATATCTACGAAGTCACCCGCAATCCTTTTTCGCTGGGTCTGGTCGGCCTGGCCGAGGTGTTGCCGTTCTTCTGCGTAGCACCGTTCGCCGGCTATCTGGTGGACCACCTGCCGCGTCGCAGGCTCGGCATGCTGGCCTGCGCCGGACTGGTCGCCACGGCCCTGGTGCTGTGCGCCGTGGCACTGGGCTGGCTACCATTCCACGGTGTATGGCCGATCTATGCGGCCATCTCGCTGACCGGCATGGTGCGTGCATTCCTGTCGCCGATCTACAACGCTCTGTTCGCGCGGGTGCTCGAACGCGGCCAGTATGCGCGTGGTGCCGGCGTCGGCAGCGTGTTCTTCCAGGCCGGCATGGTGCTCGGCCCGGCACTCGGCGGGGTGCTGGTCGGCTGGGGCGGCAAGGGAGTTTCGTACGCGGTGGCGACCCTGTTCGCGCTGGTGGCGATGGCCTGCCTGGCCACCCTGAAGGTGAGCGAGCCCGTGCATGACGGCCCCGCCGCGCCGATCTTCCGCAGCATCGCCGAAGGCGCCAGGTTCGTCATCGGCAACCGCATCATGGTGGGTGCGATGGCGCTGGACATGTTCTCGGTGCTGCTGGGGGGCGTGGTGGCGATGCTGCCGGCGTTCCTGCAGGACATCCTGCACCACGGCCCTGAAGGCCTCGGCATCCTGCGCGCGGCACCGGCGCTGGGCTCCATCGCGGTGGGACTGTGGCTGGCACGCCATCCGCTGCACAAGCATGCCGGCCGCGTGCTGTTGTTCGCGGTGGCCGGCTTCGGGCTGTGCGTGATCGGCTTCGGGCTGTCGCAGCATTTCTGGCTGTCGGCAGCGATCCTGCTGTTCTACGGTGCCTTCGACGGTGTATCGGTGGTGGTGCGCTCGACCATCCTGCAGTTGGCGACGCCGGAGGAAATGCGCGGTCGCGTGTCGTCGATCAACGGCATCTTCATCAGTTCATCCAACGAACTGGGGGCGTTCTATGCCGGCACGATGGCGCGCCTGCTGGGGCTGGTGCCGGCCGTGGTGCTGGGTGGTTTCGCGGTACTCAGCGTGGCCGGCATCACCGCATGGAAGAACCCCACCCTGCGCCGGTTGAACCTGCGCGACCTGACATGACGCATGCGCCAGGGAGAGCCGACCCATGGCCGGCTGGCGGTGACGTGCGTTGCCGAGCATGGCTCGGCAC
>JAEZCF010000042.1 GCA_023430045.1 Pseudomonadota bacterium
CTATAAACGCCTGCCTGATTTCGAGTCAGGTACATTCAACCGCTCTGCCACCTCTCCGGGTGCCCCGGCGAACCGGGGACGCGCATGATACGAGGATGTGCGGAACTTCACAAGCCATCGCCGCCACGGAATGACAATGCTTCGGCACGCCGCTTGCCGGATGCCCGGGGCCCCGCGATGATGCCCTTTCCCCCCTGCGACTCGTGCCGCCTGCCCCTCCATGATCGAATTCGGACACCTTACCCACCCGGGCCTGCGACGCTCGCTCAACGAAGACACCTATTACGGTGACAGTGAACTGTCGCTGTGGCTGGTGGCCGACGGGATGGGCGGCCCCGCCTGCGGCGAGGTGGCCAGTGCCTTGGCCCGTGAGGCCATCGTCCGCGAGATCCGCAATGGTGCGCCACTGGCGCAGGCCATCCGCACTGCGGATGAGGAAATCATCCGGGCATCGCGGCGGCGCAACGATACGCTGCCGATGGGCACCACGGTGGTCGCCGCACGCGTGCTGGGCAACCGCTACGAAGTCGCGTGGGTGGGCGACAGCCGCGCCTATGTCTGGCGCGATGGCCAACTGGCGCAGGTGAGCCAGGACCACAGCGTGGCCCAGGAAATGCTGAGCCAGGGCAACATGACGGCCGAACAGGCACGCACGCATCCGCACCGCAACGTGGTCACCCAAGCACTGGGGGTCACCGATCCGGCACACCTGAACGTCGCCACCACCTCCGGCGAGATGCGTCCCGGCATGCAGCTGCTGCTGTGCAGCGACGGGCTTACCGAGGAGGTGGACGACGCGATGATCGCGCGCACGCTGGCCTTCGATGATGCCAGTGCGCAGGAATGCGTGGATACGCTGGTGGCGGCTGCCCTGGATGGGGGCGGCACGGACAATATCACCGTGATCCTGGTGCGTTGCCACTGAGGAAGTTCGTGGCGACCAACGGTCGCCACCCATTTCGACTTCAGGCGACGGCAGCCTCTTCGGCCTTGGGCCCGTCCCACAGTGCGTGGCCGGCCTTCTTGCGGAGCCGTTCCAGGCGCGCGGCATGCGCTTCCTGCTCCGATGCCGTGGCCTGCACGCGCGGGCGCGGCAGCAGTTTGGCCGGGTCGAAGCCAGGCAATGCCATGGCGCCTGCCCCGCCCTCCTCGGACATGTCGAAACCCAGATCATCCTGACCCGAGGTCAGCGCGATATAGACATCACCGAGAATCTGCGCATCCAGCAGCGCGCCATGCAACTGGCGATGCGAATTGTCCACGCCCAATCGCTTGCACAGTGCATCCAGCGAATTGCGCTGGCCCGGGAAACGCTCGCGCGCCAGCGCCAGGGTATCCACGACCGTGCAGCGATCGGTGATCTTTCCGTACTGAGGACCCAGCCGCGCCAGTTCATTGTCCAGGAACCCCAGATCGAACGCGGCGTTATGGATGATGAGCTCGGCCCCGTCGATGAAGGCCAGGAACGCTTCGGCCACCTGCGCGAAATCCGGCTTGTCGGCCAGGAATTCCAGCGTCAGGCCGGTGACTTCCTGCGCGCCGGGTTCGAATTCCACATCCGGCTTCAGGTACTGGTGGTAGTGGTTGCCGCTGGGCCGGCGTTTGAACAGCTCCACGCAGCCGATTTCAACGACGCGGTTGCCCTTTTTCCACTCCAGGCCGGTGGTTTCGGTATCGAGGATGATCTGACGCATGCGCTCAGTCTACCGCCACGCCGCCATCGCGCACCCGGATGGCCGCATTGCGCGCCAGCTGGTCCACGCGCTCATTGTCCGGATCGCCGGAATGTCCCTTCACCCATCGCCAGTCGATCTGGTGGCGCAGCGTAGCCGCATGCAGGCGCTCCCACAATTCACGGTTCTTCACCGGCGCGCCGCCGGCGGTCTTCCAGTTCTTGCGGATCCACCCCGGCATCCATTCGGTCAGGCCCTGGCGGACGTACTGCGAATCGGTATACAACACGATCTGGCACGGTTCGGTCAGTGATTCCAGCCCGGAAATGGCCGCCATCAGCTCCATGCGGTTGTTGGTGGTATGCGCTTCGCCACCGCTCAGTTCGCGTTCGTGCGCCTTGTAACGCAGCAGCGCCGCCCAGCCACCCGGGCCAGGATTACCGAGGCACGAGCCGTCGGTGTGTACTTCAATGGTCTTCATTTGGTTCCAGAATCGATCGGGTCATCCCCGGGCTGGCCACCGCGCCGCGCCAGCGCACGGGCAACGGGGTCGGGCCCGGCAGCGCAAACGTGCGCTTTTCAGCAGAAAACAGGCAGCCCGCACGGAAAGGCGCCAGCCGGCTGGCGCGGTTGCTGGCCGCCGGCCACATCGGTCCGACGTAGCGCGTGCCACCACACTCCAGCCCCACATCGTCCAGCAGGTGGCGCAGGCGCTGCGGCGTACGCACCACCATGCCGTGCCGACGCCATTGCGTGCGGTACGGACTGAACGGATTGAGGCTGCTCAGGAACAGCCGACCGCCCGGCGACAGCACGCGCTCGCATTCGGCCAGCAGCATGGCGGCATCGCGGGCCGTGACATGCTGCAGCACGATCAGGTCCACGCTTTCATTGGCCAGTGGCAGTGGCAAGGTGCAGCGCGCGTCCCCGGCATAGCCCGGACCGTGGTCGTCCCGGTACAGGCGCAGGCCACGCCCGCCCAGCGCCGCGCCTTCCAGCCAACGGGCGCTGGGAGCCATCCACAACCAGCAGGGAGCAGGCAGCGCCGCCAACTGGGGCAGCAGCATCTGCTGCTCCAGAAGGAACAGTTCCTGCGCCGGTTCGCTGTCGAACCAGGAGGCGGGGGTCGCTTGACGGAAACTCTGCAGCGCGGGCATGGTCCCGATTCTATGCGACTGAAGGCTCATTCCATGCAACTGACCGCACTACCCGCCTTCGCTGACAACTACATCTGGTGCCTGGCCGGCGATGATGGCGCTGCCGTGGTGGTGGATCCGGGCGATGCCGCGCCGGTGCTTGCCGCAGCGGACGCCGGCCTGCGTCCGCAGGCCATCCTGCTCACGCACCACCATGACGACCATATCGGTGGCGTACCCGCGCTGCAGGCCCGCTTTCCCGGGCTGAGGGTGATCGCGCCGCATGAGGAACGCATCCCGATGGCAACAGAGCGGGTCGCCGATGGTGAATGCGTTCAGGCACTGGACCACAGGTTCCACGTAGTATCCGTGCCCGGGCATACCCTCAGCCATGTCGCGTTTCACACTGATGAACATCTTTTCAGTGGAGATGCATTGTTCAGCCTGGGCTGTGGGCGCCTGTTCGAAGGTACGCCGTCCCAGCTGCTGGCATCCCTGCGCAGCCTGGCGTCCCTGCCGCCGCAACTGCTCCTGTGTTGCGGCCACGAATACACCGTGTCAAATGCCGTCTTCGCGCGGCATGTAGACCCCGCCAACGCTGCCCTGCGGCAGCGCCATGAGGAGGCCTTGGCCATGCGCCGCGATGATCGCTCCACCCTGCCGGTAACGCTGGCACACGAACTCGACTGCAATCCGTTCCTGCGTACCGACACCGCGCCCATCCGCGCGGCGGTAGCGGCACACCTGGGACGGGAGGTCACCGACGATGTCGACGTAATGGCCGGACTTCGGCACTGGAAAGACGGTTTCCGCGCATGAGGCGGCGAAGTCTACCGCTGGCCCTGGGGTTGATTCTGGGGCTTGCCGGGACCGCGCATGCCCAGTCCATGGGGGCAGGAATCACCCAGAACATGGCCGGAGTTTCGTCGTTGCCGCTTGAAGTGGCTGCCCTGCCGGCGCCCACGGTGCGCAACGGACAGGACATCTTCACCAGCTTCCGCGACGGCCTGGCCGAACCCACCTGCGATGCCGAGGCCACCAGCCCGCGCTGGCAGAAACAGTTCGCCCACGCGCCCGCGCGGCTGGCGAACCAGAATGACGATGCGCTGGTGCTGTTCGGCTACGTGGTGGAAGAGCTGCGCAAGGCCAGCCTGCCGACCGAATTCGCGCTGATCCCCTTCGTGGAAAGCGGCTACCGTCCCAATGCGCGCAACGGCAGCGGTCCGGCCGGCCTGTGGCAGTTCATCGCCACCACCGCCCGCAATCATCGCGTCCCCATGACCGAAGGCTATGACGGCCGCCTGTCCGCGGTGGATTCCACCCAGGCAGCCGTGCGCTATCTGAAGACGCTTCACGGCATGTTCGGGGGCGACTGGCGGCTGGCGACCATGGCCTACAACGCCGGCGAGTACCGCGTGCTGCAGGGCCTGCGCAAGGCAGGCATGAACGCCAGCAACGCGCGCCCGGCGGAAGTGCCCGGCCTTTCACCGATCACGCACGCCTATGTGGAAAAGCTGCATGCCCTGGCCTGTGTACTCGAGAACGCCGAGGAACAGCCTGCGGTGATGGCCTCGCTGGACCGCACCGTGCCGGTGATGAAGAGCCACACCCTGCCGGCCGGCACCAGTGTGGAGCAGTGGGCTGCACAGCGCTCGCTGGACCCGGCGCGCATCGCGCGATTGAATCCGGCCGCGTCGAACAGCCGCGCCCGCCCGCAGAGTGCGCCGGTGCGCCTGCTGGCACCGGTCAATCCGGCAACGGCGGGATCGGCCCTGACAGCCAAGGCCGACATGGCCGGTGAAACGGCATCTGTTGCCGCTGCAGTCGCTGCAGCCGCCTCCGCGCAGCCGGCAGCGGCCATGGCACGCAGCGTGGCCAGTGTGGCCGACAGGCCGCGCAACCGTCGCCACACTGTCCGTTCGGGCGAGTCCGCATGGACCATCGCTCGCACGCATGGCATTCCGGTGAAGGCATTGCTGAGCCTGAATGGCTTGAGCGGCAAGGCGGTGTTGAAGCCTGGCGCCGTGCTTCGCCTGGAAGATTGAGCGTAGCCCGGCCGGCCATGGGTCGGCTTTGCATGGGCTAACAAGCCGGCCAGAGGCCGGCTGTACGTGAGCTGCCCAGCCGACCATGGGTCGGCTCTACCAAGGCATGAAGCCGACGATCGGTCGGCTGCAGGCGCGCGTGCCAAGCCGGCCAGAGGCCGGCTCTACGTGAGCTGCCCAGCCAACCATGGGTCGGCTCTACCTTGAGGTATCAAGCCGGCCGGAGGCCGGCTCTACGTGAGCGCCGTGGGGCGCTTACAGGTTGTTCTCGGTGGTCTGCACCAGGAAGCGCTTGCGGGTGGACTTCACGAACGCATCCGCCGCCGCCATGCCGTCGAGCTGGCTCAGCTGCTGCTTGAGTTGGCTGCGCTGTTCGGCGGTGACTTCCTTGACATCGCCCGGGGTGACCTTGGTGACCGCGAAGACCACCGGACGTGCCTGCACGTGTACCTTGCCATAGCTCGGCTTGCCTTCGGCTGGCAGCGCAGCACTGAATACCGCCCGGTTGATTTCCAGCGTCGGCACCGGCTGCGTGCGCGGCAGGCCCGGCATCGGGCTGATCTGCAGCTTCTCGCTTTCCGCCAGTGACTGCAGGCTCTGACCGGCCCTGAGCTTGGCCAGCAGGGCATCGGCGGCCTTGTCGCCAGCCTGCCGCACGCGATCGGCACGAATCGCCGCAATCACCTGTTCGCGCGCCTGATCAAGCGGGATGGCCTGTTCGGGCGTGTGCTCCACGACGCGGATCACCACGCTGTGGTTGCCGCTGGCATCCAGTTCGATCGGATCGCTGGCGGTGCCGTCCTGTACCAGGATCTCGGAGAACGCAGCCCGCTGCACTGCCGGGTTGGCAGCGATGCCGGTGGCGGTTTCACGGGTGAAGGGACCGATCGTCTGCAGCGGCAGATTCACCGCCTGCGCGGCGGCAGCCAGATCGCTCGGGTTCTTGTTCACCACGTCGACCACGCGACCTGCCAGTTCGGTGTAACCGCGCTCGCCATCGGCCTTGATCTGTTCGGCCAGCAGCTGGTCACGCACGTCCTCGAACGGCTTGCCTTCGCCACCGCGCACTTCGCGCACCTGGATGACGTGATAACCGAAGTCGGTCTTCACCGGGCCGATGATGTCGCCGGCCTTGGCGGCGAACACCGCATCCTCGAACGGCTTCACCATCGCACCGTGTTCCACCCAGCCGAGGTCGCCACCCTGCTCCCTGGAGCCGGTGTCATCGGAGTTGGCCTTGGCCAGCGCGGCGAAATCCGCACCTGCGGCCTTGGCTTCAGTGGCCAGCCTGGCCGCCTTGGCTTCGGCGCCATCGCCGGTGTTGATCAGGATGTGCGAGGTCAGGCGCTGTTCCGGCGTGGCGAAACGCGCCTTTTCGTCGGCGTATCGCTTGCGCAGGGTTGCCTCGTCCGGGGCGGCCGGAGCCGGCAGGCTGGCGCCATTGATGTCCACGTATTCCAGCTTGACCGATTCGGCCTGGCGGAAATCGTGGGTATGGCCTTCATACCACTGCTTGATCTGCGCGTCGGTCACCGGCGCGGTGTCGGCCGGCGGCTCGGGCAGCATGGCGATTTCGACATCGCGGGTTTCACCCAGCAGCTTGAGCAGGCGCTCGGTTTCGGCTTCGGTGACGAATCCGGAGTTCTGCAGCGCGCCTGGAATCACCGACTGCTGCATGCTGGAACGCACCAGTTCCTCGAACATGGCCGGGGTGCGCGGCGGATTGCCGCTGGCCAGGGCGATGCGGTACTGATCGCCATTGAATTTGCCATCGCCGCCCAGAAACGCCGGTATGGTGGCGATGTAATCGCGCACGGCGGCATCGCCGATCACCACGCCGGCCTGTTCGCCGGCCAGACGCACCACCTGCTCGTCGACCAGCTGGTCCAGCACGGCAAGCTTGTTCTCCACGCTTTCAAACGCACGCGGATCGAAGTCGTCACCCTGCTGCTGGCGCACACGCGCACGCTCCTGTTCGAAGCGTTCTCGGAACTCCTGCGAGGTGATCTCGTGATGCTTCCACAGCAGGCGGACCGGCCACCAGGACGGCGCGGACGTCCACCAGCTCGGCGGCGCCGATACCTTGGCCACGTTCTGCGCACCGACGCCACCGAGGTAGCTGTTGTCGATGACGAACAGGAACGGGATCATCAACAGTCCCAGGATCACGGTGACGATCCAGCCCGAGGTCTTGTCGCGAAGTTTCTGCAGCATGGGAAAATCAAGGCCTGATGGCGAGCCGCGCAGTGTAACCCGCTTCTGGGCAGGCGCCAAAAACCGCGCGCGCCGGAGGGTTGCCGAGCATGGCTCGGCAC
>JAEZCF010000061.1 GCA_023430045.1 Pseudomonadota bacterium
ACCCCAGGCAGACCACACGCTGCACCGGCAGCTCCGGCTGCTGGCGCAGCGCCTCCAGCGCCAGCAGACCGCCCAGGCTGTGGCCCACAAGTGACACCGGGCCGCTGCCCTGCAGCCGCTCCAGCAGTTGCGGCACGGCCACCTCCGGCCCACCCAGCACACTGGCATAGCCGAATGTCTCCACCTGGAACCCGCGCGCGCGCAGGCGCCAGGCCAGCGGCCCTACCCAGGCACGTGCGTTCCAGATGCCATGCAGCAGCAATACGGATGAGGTCATCGGAGCGGAGGCCTGGCGGCGTGGCGGGGCATGTGCGGTCATGGTGACAGATTGCACCGCGCCGAGCCGGAAACGTCAGTGAAGGCACCGCTCACTGCGGGCCGGGCACACGCCGCATGATGAACTCAAGGTCGTTGTGGGTGCCCACCGGGAAAAGATACTCACCGGCCCTGCTGAACCCGTAACGGGCGTAGAAGCGCTGCGCGCCGAAATTCTCCGACCACACGCCCAGCCACAGGGTGCGGGGGCCGTCGCGTTCCAGCCAGCCCAGCGCCGTTTCCAGCAGTCGGCTGCCCCAACCACAGCTCTGTTCGTCCTTGATGAGGTACAGGCGTTTCAGTTCACCGTCACCCGGCCGCACGTCCGCATGCGGCAGCCCGCAGGGACCCGCCGCCGCATGCCCGATCGCCACGCCACGCCGCTCCAGCAGCCACACGGCGTACTCCGGATGCGCAAGGATCACACGCTGACGCTCGACCGCATAGGCCTCCCGCAGGAAGTGCTGGAGGTCTTCCGGCGGATAGAGATGACCGAACGTTTCAGTGAACGTTCTTGCCGCCAGCGCCGACAGCACAGCCGCATCATCGACCCCGGCACGACGGATGGCATGGGAACTCTGGCTCATGGGGATCCTTGCGGGCGGTGACGACGGGGGTCGTCACCGCATTGCGACAGTGTGCCGACCAGTGGTCGGCACCTGCCAGACAACGCTTCAGGCCTTCGGCCGCACCTGCACGTGCACTTCGGCCAGCTGTGCATCGGCGATCGGCGATGGAGCGTCGGTCATCAGGCACTGCGCACCAGTGGTCTTCGGGAACGGAATGACATCACGGATGGATTCGGTACCCGCCATCAGTGCGGCGATGCGGTCGATGCCGAAGGCGATGCCACCGTGCGGCGGCGCACCGTAGTTCAGCGCATCCAGCAGGAAGCCGAACTTGGCACGCGCCTCGTCCGCATCGATGCCCAGCAGCTCGAAGACCGCGCTCTGCATGTCCGGCCGATGGATACGGATAGAACCGCCGCCGATCTCGTTGCCGTTGAGCACCATGTCGTAGCCGCGCGACACCGCGGTCTTCGCATGCGTGCGCAGATCGGCGATGTCGTCCACGGCCGGCGCGGTGAAGGGGTGATGCAGGGCGACATAGCGCTGCGCCTCCTCGTCCCATTCGAACATCGGGAAATCGGTGACCCACAGCGGCGCCCAGCCATCGGCGACCAGCCCGAAGTCCTTGCCGGCCTTCAGGCGCAGCGCCCCCATGAAGTCGGAAACCTTGTTATAGCCGCCCGCACCGAAGAACACGATATCGCCATTACCCGCTCCAACATGGGCAACCACGGCAGCGAAGGCCTCTTCGCTGAAGAACTTCTGGATCGGCGAGCTGACTTCGCCGTTGTCGGCGATCTTGATGTAGGCCAAGCCCTTGGCGCCATACTTGGCGGCGTGCGCGGCATATTCGTCGATCTGCTTGCGCGACAGGGTGGCGCCGCCCGGGATGCGCAGCGCCGCCACACGGCCGTCGGCATCGTTGGCGGCGGCGGTGAACACCGGGAACTGGCTGTCCTTGACCAGGTCGGCCACGTCCACCAGCTCCAGCGCGATGCGCAGGTCCGGCTTGTCCGAACCGTAGCGGCGCATGGCCTCGGCCCAGGTCATGCGCGGGAAGCTGGCGGCCAGTTCCACGTCCACCACTTCCTTGAAGATGGCGCGGATCATGTCTTCCACGAAGTCCTGCACGTCCTGCTCGCGCACGAAGGCGAATTCCATGTCGAGCTGGGTGAATTCCAGCTGGCGGTCGGCGCGCAGGGCCTCGTCGCGGAAGCAGCGCGCGATCTGGTAGTAGCGGTCGAAGCCGGCCACCATCAGGATCTGCTTGAACAGCTGCGGGCTCTGCGGCAGGGCGTAGAACTCACCTGGATGCATGCGCGCCGGCACCAGGAAATCGCGCGCGCCTTCCGGCGTGGCCTTGGTCAGGATCGGGGTTTCGATGTCCTGGAAACCCTTGCCATCCAGGTGGCGGCGCAGCGCCTGAACCAGCTTGATGCGGGTGCGCTGCATGCGCTGCATTTCCGGGCGGCGCAGGTCCAGGTAGCGGTACTTCAGGCGGGTTTCTTCGCCCGGGTTCTCGTGGGCGTGGAACGGCAGCGGCGCGGCCTTGTTGAGCACGGTGATGGCGGTGGCGATGACTTCCACCTTGCCGGTACGCATCTTGTCATTGACCGAATGGCGGGCGCGGACCACGCCTTCCACCTGCAGCACGTCCTCGTACCCCAGGCTGGCCGCCACGGCGAACACTTCGGCGTTGTCGACCTCCACCGTCACCTGCACGATGCCCTCATGATCCCGGAGATCGATGAAGCAGACGCCGCCCTGGTTACGGGCCACGTCGGTCCAGCCGGCGAGGGTGACAGTCTGGCCAATCAGGGTCTCATCGACCAGGCCGCAGAAGTGGGTACGCATGGGGGACAACTCCGCTGGAGAACGCCGGTGCCAGAAAGGCCCGGAAAGCCCCGTATTCTGGGGCCGAGCCCCCGGCCGGAGCAAATCCGCGACGATCACACCGGCTTGATGGGCGCCGTTCCTATAGTCCCCCACCACCGACCGTACGGGAATGTCGCCATGAACCGCTGCACCGTGGTCTGCCTTGCCGCTGCCCTGGCCTGCTTCGCGCCCCACGCCTCCGCCCAGGTAGGGACCCGGGCCTACGCACCGGAAAACCTCTCCCAGCTCTCCGCCACCGACCGGGCGCGGGTGATCGGCCAGGAATACGCCGACCAGTCCAACGGCCGGCGCATCCCCGACGACCAGCTGCGCTTCTATCTGGCCCAGGTGAATTCGGGCTGGGGCTTTTCACGGATCAAGCAGGACATCGCCACCTCGCTGCGCGGCAGCGGCGGCAGCGGCGGCAACAGCGGCAATGGCAGCTGGAACGGCGGTACCGGCGGCAGCAGCGCCACCGTCCGCTGCGAAAGCCAGAACAACCGCGAGCGGGTCTGCAACACCGGCTGGCGCAACGCGCGCCTGGTACGGCAGATCTCCGGCTCGGCCTGCGTGGAGGGACGCACCTGGGGCGCCCGCAACGGCACGTTGTGGGTCAGCGGCGGCTGCCGCGGCGAGTTTACGGAGGATCGTGGCCATGGCGGCTGGGGCGGCGACAACGGCCGCGACCGTAATTACAGCGTTACCTGCAGCAGCAACGACAAGCGCCGCAACACCTGTGCCTGGGATGCCCGGCAGGGTCGCCCGGCACTGGTCGAGCAGTTGTCCGGCAGCACCTGCGCGGAAGGGCGCAGCTGGGGTTACGGCAACGGCAGCCTGTGGGTCAGCGACGGTTGCCGCGCACGCTTCGGCGTGCGCTAGCGAGCGGACAGCGGACGCATCACGACCGTAACCGCCCGCGTGGGATCAGCGGCCCGCGCGGGCCGCGCGTTACCAGGGCGCCGGAGGCTCGGCCACGGGCCGGGTGAGGTCGAAAACCACACGGAAACGCCGGCCATCCGGACGGGTGAGCTCGTAGACGAACTGTTCGTCAGGCTCTATTTCCATCGCCCAGGTGTTATGGGTGGACGCCAGCATGTCGGCCTTGCGGAACATCGCCACCGAATCGGTATCGGCCGGGAATTCCTGGCGTTGCGCGGTACCGGGGGGCTTGCTGTCGCCGCCATACAGGGTGATGGCGTCGGGGCTGCCATCCCGGTGCCGGTGGTCGTGCTTCAGGCGCAGGCCGTGCTCAGTGCGCGACAGCACCCAGGTCCGCGAATGATCGTCGCCGACATGGAAGGGAATGCGCAGTTCCTGCGAGGGGTCATCGCAACCGCGTACGTGCATCACCAGCCGCTTGCCGGCGAACGGGTCCTCGCCGGCAGGCGCCGGATTGTCTTCGACCACTTCACCGGCATAGGCCTTGCCGCAGTGGGCGGCAACGGCGGCAAGGAAGGCATCGCCGGGTGCCGTGGCGACCTCCTGCGATGCTACGTCGGGGGACCTGCCGCCGCAGCCGGCAAGAAGAAGCGCAAGCGCGGCGGTCATGGGTAAGGATCGGAACAGGTTCATCGCTCCACCCTACCCAGCCCGGCCACGCCACGCAAACGATGAGCGCCGCCGCAGTCACTGCGAAGAGGCGGTCGGGGGCCATGTGTTAAGGTGGGCCACGTGTCTGCCAAACCTTCCCCACGAAGGTCGCACCCATGTTGCGGCTGACCGCGTTGCTGCTCGGCGTGGCGCTGCTGCTTACCGGCGGCGGCCTGCTCGGTACCCTGCTGGCCGTCCGCGGCGGGCAGGAGGGCTTCAGCGCCAATGCGCTGGGCTGGGTGATGTCGGGCTACTTTGCCGGCTTCTTCCTCGGTACCTTCACTGCGCCACCGCTGATCCGGCGGATGGGTCATAGCCGCGCGTTCGCCTTCCATGCCGCCCTGGCCACCATGGCCGTGCTGTTGCATCCGCTATGGCTGCAGCCCTGGGGCTGGGGTGTCCTGCGCGTGGTGACCGGCATCGCGCTGGTCGGTCTGTACACGGTGATCGAAAGCTGGCTCAACGCCGAGCCCGATCCGCGCCGCCGCAGCCGCGTGTTCTCGCTGTACATGATGATCAACCTGTCCGCGCTGGCGGTGGGACAGGTGCTGCTGATGCTGGGCGATGCCGGTGCGGCCGCCATGTTCACGGTGACCGCCCTGCTCATCTGCGCGGCGATGTTGCCGGTCACCGCGACCCGTCTTCAGCAGCCGGATGTACCGAACGTTCCGCGCCTGAAACTGGCCCGGTTGTATTCGCTGGCGCCGGTGGCCACGGTCGCCGCAGGCCTGTCGGGTCTGGCGATGGGGCCTTTCTGGGGACTGCTGCCGGTCTATGCCGGTGAGATCGGCCTGCAGGGCGACGGCGTGCCATTGTTCATGCTCACCGCCATCGCGGGCGGGGCGCTGCTGCAGTGGCCGCTGGGGCGAATCAGCGATGGCCACGACCGCCGCATCGGCCTGCTGTCGCTGAGCATCGCCGCTGCCGGGCTTGCGATGCTGGCGGCATTACCACCCATCCAGCAGCAGCTGCAGGTGATGTTCCTGCTGGTGTTCTGCTATGGCGGGCTGGTATTCGCGCTGTATCCATTCGCGGTCGCACACATGCTGGATTACCTCGCCAGCGAAGACCTGCTGTCCGGATGCAGCAGCCTGCTGCTGGTACACGGCGTCGGCGCCGCAGTGGGCCCGGCACTGGCCGGCGCGTTGATGGAGCGCTTCGGCGCGCCGGCACTGCCGCTGTACTTTGCCACCGTGCTGGGCAGCCTTGCGGCCTTTACGGCGATGCGCCTGCTGCTCCACGCCCGCCTGCGCACGCATCCGGCCCCGTTCCGGCCAATGTTGCGCACCACGCCTTCGGCATTGGAACTGATGCCTGAAACCGAAACTCCCCTCCACCCTGAAAAGGAAGTGCATTGACTGTTGGAAGTCCCTCCCCTGTCCATCCCACCCCTGTCCCTTCTGCCGACCGTGCCGGCCAACCTGCACTGGTGCTCGCCACCGATCTCGATGGCACCTTCCTGGCCGGCAGCGCCGAACAGCGCCACCGCCTGTACCGGTTGATCGACCAGCATCCCGGCATCTCGCTCATCTTCATCACCGGTCGCGGCCTCGAAGCGGTGATGCCGCTGTTGTCGGACCCCTCCATTCCGCGTCCGGATTACATTGTCTGCGATGTCGGCGCCACGGTCGTGGATGGCCATACGTTGCAGCCCCTGCAGCCGCTGCAGTCGATGATCGATGCGCACTGGCCCGGCGACCAGGTGGTGGCCGAGGCAATGCGCCCGTTCACCGCGCTGCAGCGCCAGGACGTGCCACAGGAACGTCGCTGTTCCTATTTCTGCGACCCGGACACCCTGGCGCCGCTGCGCGCGCAGATCGAACGCACCGCCAGTGCACTGGGCTGTGATGTGCTGTATTCGGCCGACCGCTACCTGGACATCCTGCCCCCCGGCACCGACAAGGGCCGCACGCTGGCGGCGCTGGCGCGCGTGTTGGAACTGCCGGTGGAGCGCATCTTGGTGGCCGGCGACACGCTGAACGATCTTTCCATGTATGTCGCAGGCTTCCGTGGCGTCTGTGTCGGCCAGTCCGAACCCGCGCTGCTGGAAGCCACCGGTGGCCAGGAGCGCACGCTGCACGCCAAGGCGCCGGGCTGTGGCGGCATCCTCGAAGCCATCGCGCACTTCGGGCTGCTGGACGCGCGTGATCCACACCTGGCCGCGCCCGCGCCGGTGTCGCATGAAGGTGCCCGCCTGTTGATGGTCTACCACCGGCTGCCGTTCGACGAAGCCATCGAAGACGGCCGGCTGGTTCAGCGTCCACCGCGCTCACCCAACGGCATCATTCCTTCGCTGCTGAGCTTCTTCGAAGGAGGCCAGCAAGGCAGTTGGATCGCATGGGGCATCGACGACCCGAAGCATCGTCCGTTCCAGCGCCACGTACAGGTGGACGAACAGCGTTACCCCACCCTGCGTGCCACCCGCGTTCCACTGAGCCGGCAGGAAGTGGACATCTTCTACAAGCGCTTTTCCAAGGAAGCGTTCTGGCCGATGCTGCACGTGTTCTGGGAGCGCGCGCGCTTCCGCGAGGACGACTGGCAGGTGTTCCTGAAGGTCAACCGCAGGTTCGCCGAAACCACGGCCGCCGAAGCCGCGCATGGAGCGACGGTATGGATCCATGACTACAACCTGTGGATGGTGCCGGCGTACCTGCGCGAGCTGCGGCCGGATGTGAAGATCGCTTTCTTCCATCACACCTACTTTCCTTCGGCGGACGTGTTCAACGTGGTGCCGTGGCGCCGCGAGATCATCGGCAGCCTGCTGTCCTGCAATTACGTCGGGTTCCATATTCCCCGTCAGGTGGAAAATTTTGTCGACGTGGTGAGGGGCGCGATGCCGGCCGAGCGCCTGGCCTGGGAAAACTGCGCGCCGCGCTTTCTCACCTATGGCTGCGCGGTGGGGCTGGATACCATGACCACCCGGCTGCGGGTGGGCGACCGCGACGTGGCGCTGGGGGCCCATCCGGTCGGGACGGACCTGCGCCGCATCCACGACACCCTGGCACGCAGCGACGTGCGCAACGACATCTTCAAGCTGCGCCGTGAGATCGGCGCGCGCAAGCTGGTGCTGTCCGTCGAACGACTGGATTACACCAAGGGCACCCTGGCCAAGCTGGAAGCCTTCGAACGCGTGCTGGAGCAGCATCCGGAGCAGCAGGGCGAGGTGACCCTGCTGATGGTATGTGTGCCTGCCGCGCGCGAGATGACCGTCTACCGCACGCTGCAGAACCAGATCGAGCAGGCGGTCGGGCGCATCAATGGGCGCTTTTCCCGGCTGGACTGGACGCCCGTGCGCTTCTTCGCGCAGGCGCTGCCGTTCGAGCAGGTGGTGGCGCACTATGCCGCCGCACACGTGATGTGGATCACGCCATTGCGCGATGGCCTGAACCTGGTCGCCAAGGAGTTCGTCGCCACCCATGGCATCGAAGGCAGCCATGGTGTGCTGGTGCTGAGTGAATTCGCCGGCGCGGCAGCCGAACTCAAGGGCGCTGTGCTGACCAATCCACATGATCCGGCGGACCTCGCGGCTGGGCTGATGCAGGCGCTGTCGATGCCGGACGAAGAGGCGATGGGACGTCAGCGTCAGTTGCAGGGCATCGTGGAATACCACGACGTGGAACGCTGGGGCCGCGAGTTCCTGGAGGCCGTGGCCGCCGCCGGCACGCAGTCGTAACCTCAGTAGAGCGGGGCTCTGCCCCGCTGGGCCTCACCGCAGAGCAGGACTCTGCTCCGCTGGGCCTCACCGCAGAGCGGGGCAGCGCCCCGCTCTACCTGGATGTGTCAGCCGATCAACCCATCGGCCAGCGCCCCCACCCGGGCCAGCACCGCGTCGCGCTGCGCGCTGTCCACCGTGGCGCCCTGCAGATAGGCCGTCAGCACCCAGGGCGTACCGCCATCCCGCGGCCACAGCACGGCGATGTCGTTGCGTGCATCCGTGCCGTTGCTGCCGGTCTTGTCGCCGATCCGCCAGCGCTTTCCCAGGCCGGCACGCAGGCAGTCGTCGCCGGTTTCATTGTCCAGCAGCCAGTCCGCGAACTGCTGGCGCGACGAGGTCGACAACACGTCACCCAACGCGACGCGCTGCAGCGTCGCGGCCATCGCCGCAGGGCTGGTCGTATCGCGGGGATCGCCAACCGCGAATGCATTCATTTCCGGCTCGATGCGGTCGGTCCGGGTCACGGTATCCCCGTGTGTGCGCAGGAAGCGGGTGACCGCCGATGGCCCGCCCACCACACCGAACAGCAGGTTCGCCGCAGGGTTGTCGCTGGTGGTCATGGTGGCGCGGCACAGATCGCGCACCGTCAACGTCTTGCCCACATGCCGGGCGGTCAGCGGCGCATGCGACAGCATGTCCTGTTCGCGGACCGCCACGCGCCGGTCCAGTGACAGCGTGCCGGCGTCCACGTCGGCCAGCACCGCAGCCGCCAGCACCGCCTTGAAGGTGCTGCACATCGGAAAACGCTCGTCCTGCCGATGGCCGATGCGCCGGCCACTGGCGGTGTCCAGCAGGGTCACGCCGAGACGACCACCGCTGGCCTTTTCCAGCGCGGCGAAATCCGCCGCAGCGGAAATTTTCACAGCGACGCCGGGCAGTATGGCGCGCGCCGGCATCGGCAGCATGACCGAGGTGGCCAGCACCACCGCGCTGGAGTGCAGGAAATGGCGTCGGGAAAGCATGCGGTCGCTCCTTGGTTCGGTGCGTCATCGTCGGCAATGCGACCCTTTTCCACCAGCGCGACGTTCTCGCACCTGCCCCCAGAAAATTTCATGCCTTTCCACATCCCGGCGCCAGATTTGCCCGCGCCCCTAGGAGCAGCCATCATCAGCCACCAGGTATCCTCACGCCACCGATGCTCTCGCCGACACTCCCACTCAATGCCCTGCGCGCCTTCGAGGCCGCTGCACGGCACCAGAACCTGACCCGGGCGGCGCTGGAACTGTGTGTCAGCCAGGCCGCGCTGAGCCATCAGATCCGCGGCCTTGAAGACCGCCTGGGCGTACGCCTGTTCCATCGTCTGCCGCGTGGGGTCGCGCTTACCGATGAAGGTGCGGCGCTGTATCCCACGTTGAACGAGGCCTTCCAGCGCATATCCCTGGCCATGGCCCGCTTCACCGGCGTGGGCGAACGCGAGGTGCTTACCCTGGGTGTGGTGGGCACCTTCGCCACCGGTTGGCTGCTGCCGCGCCTGGCCGCCTTCGAGGCCGCGCATCCGGACATCGACCTGCGCCTGCAGACACACAACAACCGCATCGACCTCGCCGGCGAAGGCCTGGATGCCGCCATCCGCTTCGGCGACGGCGACTGGCAGGGCCAGGTCTGTACCCGCGTGCTGGAAGCGCCCTTCGCGCCCTTGTGCGCGCCGGCGCTGGCGCGGCGGCTGCGCACACTGGCCGACCTGCCGGGCATGCCGCTGCTGCGGTCCTACCGCAGCGATGAGTGGCCGCGCTGGCTGCAGGCCGCTGGCGGTCCAGCGCTGGAAGCACGCGGGCCGGTGTTCGATTCCTCGCTGACGCTGGCGGTAGCCGCAGCCAGCGGTGCCGGCATGGCATTGTTGCCGCTGCGCATGTTCGAGCAGGAACTGGCCGAAGGGCGCCTGCAACAGCCCTTCGCGCAGACCGTGGAACTGGGAAGCTACTGGCTGACGCGGCTGCGTTCACGCGCTGAACGCGAACCGGTACGGCGGTTCCGCGAATGGTTGCAGGAGACGTAAAGCCGGCCTTGCCGTGCAGCGGGACAGTGTCCCGCTCCATGTGACGCTTCAGGGTTGCAGGCCCTCTTCCGAAGGCCAGCGCGCCTGGCGGTCAGCCGTCCAGCAGCGCCATCCACGCGGCTTCGGCCTTTTCCAGCTGCGCGACTGCGGCTTCGCGGTCGCGGCCCAATACCGCCATGCGTGTGGCATCGGCGTAGTTGGCCGGATCGGCCAGCTGACGGTCCAGCTCGGCCAGCGTGCCTTCCACCTCGGCGACCTTCGCTTCGGCGGCGGCCAGCTTGTGCGGATTCACCGGCTTCTTCTGCACCACCTGTGCCACCGGTTCATTCTTAACCGCCGCCGGTGCGGCTGCTGCCGCCTCTACCTGCTTGGCCTTGGTGCCCTGCGCCTGCGGACGCGTGCGCAGCCATGCCGCGTACTCGTCCAGGTCGCCATCGAACGGCTCGACCACACCATCGGCCACGCGCCAGAACGTATCGCAGACCAGGCCGATCAGATGGCGGTCGTGGGACACCATCACGATCGCGCCTTCGAAGTCGCTCAATGCCTCGGCCAGCGCTTCGCGCATCTCAAGGTCAAGATGGTTGGTCGGTTCGTCGAGCAGCAGCACGTTCGGCTGCTGCCAGGCGATCAGCGCCAGCGCCAGGCGTGCACGCTCGCCGCCGGAAAAACCGTCCACCGGCTCGAACGCGCGATCGCCCGGAAAATTCCACTTGCCCAGGAAATCGCGGAACGACTGGTTGCTGGCGTCCGGGGAAATCTCGCGGAAGTGATCCATCGGCGACTGGCCTTCATGCAGCGACTCCACCGTGTGCTGCGCGAAGTAGCCGATCTTCAGGTCCGGATGCGCCATGCGCTCGCCGACGATGGGATCCAGCTCACCCACCAGCGTCTTCACCAGGGTGGTCTTGCCCGCGCCGTTCGGCCCCAACAGGCCGATCCGCTGGCCCGCTTCCAGGCCGAAGCCGACGTTGTGAAGTATCACCGCGTCTCGGCCGTAACCCGCTTCCACATGGTTCAGGCGGATCAGCGAGAACGGCAGCTTCGCCGGTGGCGCGAACTCGATGCGGAACTCGCGCTCGGCGCGCACCGCCTCGGTACCGGCCAGCTTTTCCAGGCGCTTCATGCGGCTCTGCGCCTGCGCTGCCTTGGATGCCTTGGCCTTGAAACGGTCGATGAAGCTCTGCAGATGGGCACGCTCGCTCTGCTCCTTTTCATGGGCGATCTGCTGCTGGCGCAGCTGCTCGGCACGCTGGCGCTCGAAATCGGTATAGCCACCGGTGTAAAGCTTCGCGCCACCATTGTGCAGGTGCAGGGTATGGGTGGCGACGTTGTCGAGGAACTCGCGATCATGCGAGATCAGCAGCAGCGTGCCCGGATACTTCAGCAGCCACTGTTCCAGCCAGTAGACCGCGTCCAGGTCCAGGTGGTTGGTTGGTTCGTCCAGCAGCAGCAGGTCGCTGGGCATCATCAGCGCGCGCGCCAGGTTCAGGCGCACGCGCCAGCCACCGGAAAACGACGACACCGCGCGATGATGGGTTTCGGCCGGGAAGCCCAGTCCGTGCAGCAGCTTGCCTGCGCGTGCTTCGGCATCGTAGGCGCCCATCTCCGCCATCTTCGTGTGCGCGTCGGCCACCGCCTCCCAGTCTTCCCGCGCGGTCGCCGCAGCTTCTTCGGCCAGCACCGCCGCCACCTCGACATCGCCCCCCAGCACGAAGCTCAAGGCGGGGTCCGGCAACGACGGCGTTTCCTGGGCGACGCTGGCGATACGCACCTTGCCCGGCAGGTCGACATCGCCCTTGTCGGCTTCCAGCTCTCCCTGCACGGCGGCGAACAGGCTGGACTTGCCGGCCCCGTTACGGCCCACCACACCCACCCGGTAACCGGCATGCAGGGTCAGGTCGACGTTGGACAACAGCAGCCGCTCGCCGCGGCGCAAGGCGAAGTTACGAAGGGAGATCATTGGGGGTCCATATAACGGAATGGAATGTGCTGGTAAGCACCTTTCCTGCGACGTAATTCTAGCGTTAACGAATACTTGACGCGCCCCGGGACGCGCGGCGATGACGCCTCTCTCTCCCACTGTCGTCGTCCGCGCCGCTCCCGGGACCCTCCCCGCAACGTCGGCCAGATACGATAACCCGTTGCTTTTGCAACGTTTTTCATGACATTACCGTCACCGGCCGACGGTTGAAACTTCGTCGACCCCTGCATTGCGCACCGCAACAGACGTCATCCAGCCTTCCGGATGCCGCCCGGTGCCGCCCCCAACCGGAGCCACGTCCTGATGACCCGCAAGACCAGCCAGCTCGCCGCCGCCGTTGCCGTCGTGCTCGGCGTTTCCAGCGTCGCCGCCCATGCGCAGACCGCCAACACCCTCGACACCGTCATCGTCACCGGCACCCGCGTGGCCGATCGCACCGTGGCTGAATCGCAGTCACCGATCGACATCATCACGCCCGAAGCCCTGCAGTCCACCGGCACGTCCGAACTGGCCACAGCGCTTTCGCGCGCCCTGCCCTCGCTGAATTTTCCGCGCCCTGCACTGACCGACGGCACCAGCGGGATCCGGCCGGCGCAGCTGCGCGGTCTCTCCCCGGACCAGGTGCTGGTGCTGGTGGACGGCAAGCGCCGCCACACGTCGGCGATGATCAACGTCAACGGCAGTATCGGCCGCGGCTCGTCGGCGGTGGACATCAACGCCATTCCGATCGCCGCCATCGAACGCGTGGAAGTGCTGCGCGATGGCGCCTCGGCACAGTATGGTTCGGACGCCATCGCCGGTGTGGTCAACATCGTGCTCAAGGGCAGCGGCAGTGGTGGCAGCCTGGCGGTGGACCACGGCCAGTATTCGGCCGGCGATGGCAACAAGGACCAGATCTCCGGCGACGCCGGCTTCACCTTCGGCGACGGCCGCGGCCAGCTGCATGTGGCCGGCCAGTACAGCCAGCAGGATGAAAGCAACCGTGCCGGCCCCTACCAGGGCACCACGCCGGATACCGGCAACTTCCCGGGCATCGGCGAGAAGACCTTCGTGGTCGGCGACCCGCAGGTGGATGCAGGCGCCGCGTCGGCAAATGCCAGCTTCGCCTTCAGCGACAACGTCACCGGCTACGCCAACGCGCTGCTGAGCAACCGCGATATCACCTCGTTCGCCTTCTATCGCTCACCGAACCACAACGGCGAAACGGCGCTGCTGGCACAGACCTACCCGGACGGCTACGTGCCCCGGATCAACCAGTATTCCAAGGACCGTTCGATCGTGGCGGGGGTGAAGGGCAATACCGCGGGCGGCTGGACTTGGGACCTCAGCGCCAACCATGGCGAGAACACCCTGGATTTCCACACGCGCAACACCATCAACTACAGCCTGGGCGTGAACAGCCCGGATGCCTTTTACGATGGCACGCTGAAGTACACGCAGGACATCTTCAATGCCGATTTCACCAAGTCGCTGGACTGGGGCCTGGCCTACCCGGTCACCCTGTCCCTTGGTGGCGAATACCGACGTGAAAAGTGGCAGCAGGAGGCCGGGGAGCCGGACTCCTACACGGGTACCGGCGCGCAGGGCTTCGGCGGCTTCACCCCGACCAACGAAGTACATGCCGACCGCCATAACTACGCCGTGTATGCGGGTCTGGAAGCGGACCTGACGGACAGATTCTCCGCCGGCATCACCGGCCGCTACGAGGACTACTCGGACTTCGGCGACAAGTTCTCCGGCAAGCTGTCGGCACGTTACGCCTTCACCGACAAGGTCGCGTTGCGGGCCACCGCGTCCAGCGGTTTCCGCGCTCCGTCGCTGGCCCAGCAGAGCTACCAGGCGGTCACCAGCACCATCGTCAACGGCGCCTTCGTGGAACGCGGCACGTTCCCGGCCGCCAGCGCGGCGGCGCAGGCACTGGGGTCGGCGCCGCTGAAAGCCGAAACGTCCACCTCCTACAGCGTAGGCCTGGTACTGCAGCCGGTGGATCGCCTGTACCTGACCGTGGACGCTTACCAGATCGATATCGACGACCGCATCGCGCTGTCGTCCAACATCACCACCACCGGCAACACCGCCGTGGCCGATCTGCTGGCGGGCCTCGGCCTGCCGCAGGTTACGGCGTTCTCGTACTTCACCAATGGCCTGGATACCCGCACGCGCGGTGTCGACGCGGTGGCCAGCTACACCGTGGCGTTCAGCGCCAGCAGCCTGGAGCTGACCGCTGCCTACAGCTACAACGACACCGAGGTGAAGAAGGCCAGCGGTTCGCCGGCGGTATTCGAAGGCCTGGGGATCAGCCAGTCGCTGATCGGCAGGGACGAGATCGGCCGCATCGAGGACAGCTTCCCGCGCGACAAGGCGATCCTGAGCGGCACGTGGCGTTCGGACCAGTGGGAACTGGGCCTGGCGGCCACCCGCTACGGCAGCTTCACCGTTCGCAACTCCGCCACCGCCAGCCGCGACCAGACCTACGACGCGAAGTGGGTGCTGGATGCCTCGGCCAGCTACAAGCCCAGCGAGAACTGGACCCTGACCGTGGGTGCTGACAACGTTCTGGACGAATACCCGGACCGCACCACGGACCTGCAGAACTCCACCTGGGGCATGCTGCCGTACAGCAACTACTCGCCGTTCGGCTTCAACGGCGCCTATGTCTACGGGCGCATCCGCTACACCTGGTAACCGGCAAAGAGGGGGACGGAGGTGGTTAATTCCAATTAACCACCTCCGTCCCCGTTTGCTGTATCAGGCGCCATCGGTGAAAATCGGATCATCCCCCCGTTTCACTGCGAGCGCCGATGCACCATGACACCGACCTGATCAACATCGTCGCCGTTGGCCTCGGGCTCGCCTTCATCTTCGGCGCGCTGGCCAACAAGCTGCGTTTGTCTCCACTGGTCGGTTACCTGGTCGCTGGCATCTGCGTAGGCCCGTTCACGCCCGGCTTCGTCGCCGACCAGGCGCTGGCCAACCAGCTGGCGGAACTCGGCGTGATGCTGCTGATGTTCGGCGTCGGCCTGCACTTCTCCCTGAAGGACCTGATGTCGGTCAAGGCCATCGCCATTCCGGGCGCCATCGGCCAGATCGCCGTCGCCACCCTGCTCGGCTGGGGCGTGGCCCATCTCATGGGCTGGTCCACGCTGCACGGGATCGTCTTCGGGTTCTCGCTGGCCACCGCCAGTACCGTGGTGCTGCTGCGCGCGATGGAAGAACGCCGCCTGCTGGAAACCATGCGCGGCAAGATCGCCGTCGGCTGGCTGATCGTCGAGGACCTGGCCTGCGTCCTGGCCCTGGTGATGATGCCGGTCCTGGCCGGCGTATTCGGTCCTGAAGCCGCCAAGGAAAACCACAGCGTCGGCAGCGTTCTGGCGCAGATCGGCTGGACCTTCGTGCAGCTCGGCCTGTTCGTGGCGGTGATGCTGGTGGTCGGCCGCCGGGTCATCCCGTGGATCCTGGAGCGCATCGCCGGCACCGGTTCGCGCGAGCTGTTCACCCTGGCCGTGCTGGCCATCGCGCTGGGCGTGGCGTTCGGCTCGGCGATGCTGTTCGGCGTCTCCTTCGCGCTGGGCGCGTTCTTCGCCGGCATGCTGCTCAACGAATCCGAACTGAGCCAGAAGGCCGCGCACGATTCACTGCCGCTGCGCGATGCGTTCGCCGTGCTGTTCTTCGTCTCGGTCGGCATGCTGTTCGATCCGAACATCCTGGTCGAGCATCCCTGGCAGGTGCTGGCCACGGTGCTGATCATCATGTTCGGCAAGTCGGCGGCCGCCTTCTTCATCGTGCGCGCGTTCGGACATCCCACCGCCACCGCCCTGACGATCTCCGCCAGCCTGGCGCAGATCGGCGAGTTCGCCTTCATCATCGCCGGGCTGGGCGTGGCCCTGCAGATCCTTCCCCCTACCGGACAGTCGCTGGTGCTGGCGGGTGCCCTGGTATCGATCATGCTCAATCCGGTGGTATTCGGACTGCTGGACCGCTGGCAGGCCAGACAGCTGGCGAATGCGCCACAGGTGCCCGAGCCGGCCGAAGCCACCGGCCCATCGCGTGACCTGGACGACCACGCCATCGTCATCGGCTACGGCCGGGTGGGCAGCGAACTGGCCCACGTGCTGCGCGACCGCGGCGTGCCGGTGCTGGTGATCGATGACAACAAGGAACATGTGGAACGCGCGCATGCCGCCGGCATCGCCGCCATCCGCGGCAGTGCCGCCGCCGACAAGGTGCTGGCCGAAGCACATCCGGAACGGGCGAAGATCGCCGTGCTGGCCATTCCGCAACCGCTGGAATCTGGTGAAGCGCTGGCCAAGCTGCGCGCGATCAACCCGACGCTGACCCTGCTCGCCCGCGCGCACAGCGATGCCGAAGTGAAGCATCTGCTGGAACATGGCGCCGACGGTACGGTGATGGCCGAACGCGAACTGGCGCATTCGCTGGCGGAAATGATCATGTCCACACCGCCTTACCGTTCGCTGGGACAGCACAGCATTCCGGTGGTCTGAACGCCGCATCCTGCCTGACCCGCCGGGGCGGTTGCACAATCCGGTTCGGACAATGGTCCCCGGCCGGCCCGCACCGGCCGGGGACGGCCCTTGCCACGCCCTTGGAGAGGCAACTCACCGTAGCGCATTGCGCAGCGGGGCGGTGATGGCATGGCGCCATGAGCAACTGCTTATCGGGAATCAGCGAACGCCCCCCTTATCAGTTTCCGCTCATCCACACGGATCGTCGTATCCGACGCTTTCCGCGTATCCGTGAAACGCCGATAGTCGCCTCTTCCGCGAACGCCGGCCTCCGGCACCGCGTTGGCAACGGAGACCCGGATGCGCATGGATTCCACCCAGCAGGCCCGTGCGGCCCAAGGCAGGCATGAGCGTTCCGGCCACGCCAGCCACCCCTCCGCCCGTCAACGGCGGTACGCGCGTCTGGATGCCATCCCGCGACCTCTGCGCTTTGACAGACCCGCCACGCTGCTGGTGGCTGCGCTGTTGCTGGTGGACCTGCGCAACGCGGCGACGAGCGCCAGCCCACCTGCGCCCGGCAGCCGTACGAGAGATGACGGTGGCAGCGGGGCAGCCCTGCTCCACTCTGCGGTCGCTTCGCGCCATCACAGCCCCCATCCCGTGCCCTCGCTACTACCGGGGCAGCTGTCGTCACTTGCCAATGGCGCGATCGCGCTCTGCGTTGCCTCACCACGCTTCTGCGCGACCGCGCTCGGCGCCACCGCGCTGCTGGGCACCACTGCCGTGCTCAGAGCCAGCCTGCCGGAGACCGCGCCATCGCGCACCCGGCCTGCGGCTCCCCCGCGTCCGCAGGAGCGGGACGTCCTGCTCGAGACGGTCCAACGCATTGGTGTACAAGGGCGCAACGGGGCGCAACGCTCGCTCCAGGACGTCCTGCTGGATATCGCACGTGAATGCAGCGGGGATCGTCACTGCCGCGCGGAACGGATCAACGCATTGCTGCAGACCTTGCCCGTTGCCAGCCTGGCAACGATCCAGCACATGGTGGATGCCACGGCGGACGATGCGTCAACCAGCTTTCCACCCGGCGCTGAGGCCATGCCAGTGGGCATGGGAGGGCTGGAAGCCCTGGCGGGCCTGCTGGCCGACCTCTATACACCCGACGTGGCCAGCTACCAGGATGATCTGGAAACGATCGTCAGGGCAACCCGCGATGGCTGCGCCAACGAGGCTGATGCACGCCGTCTGGCAGCCATCCACATGCTGCTTGAGCGCGATGGTCACCTCGTCGTTACGCAGCGGTTCAAGGCGCCGGTCTGGTACGACTCACCTGCCACGCAGGAAGCCACAAACCTGCTGGCAGGCACTGTGGACCCACATGATGCCAGTGAACCCATACGCCGGTTGCTGCTGGTCGCCCACGGTGATGTGGCAGGCGTGGCGAACGGTTCGGACGGCGCCTACGACAACGCATCAGGCGTGGCAGCCGTGCTGCATGTACTGCGCCAGCTTGATCCGAGCACGTTCGCCGACGGCACCCGGGTCCAGGCCCTTGTCACCTCACTGGAAGAACGGCAGCTTCTGGGTAGCCGCGCCTTCCTCGCGCAATGTGCACAACTCGACGATTGCCCCACCCTGGTGATCAACCTCGACATGGTGGGTCGTGGCGGGCACAACTACGTGCTTTCCGGTTCTGACGTGCTGACCGGGCATTATTTCGCCGGCAAGCCGCCGATGAACCTGCAAGCTCCCCTGGTCAGCGCAGAGGAACAGGAAGCGGCCGGCATTCTGCGATCACATTTCCACGCGCGCGGCTTTTCCCGCCAGCCTGCGGACGGCACTCTGCTGCTCACCTCCGACAATCTCAGTTTCCAGAACGCCTCCCTGCCCACCCTCGCCCTGGCGCAGATGAGCGCGACCGATGCCAGCGCCCTGCAGGACATTCAACAGGCGCGCATCGATTATCACCGCGCCCTGCATGCCGTCGACTGGGGGCGGCACGCTGATCATCACGAAGGCGTGATCACCCTGGCGCCGCACGATCTGGCGGAGTACCACCAGGCGCAGGGCCGCATCGACCAGCTGTGGGAACGCTATGAGCATCTGCGCCGTCAATCCGCACACACCTCGAGCCAGCTGATCCATACAGGTAACGACCGTCTGCATCGGGTCAATCCGAGGATGGCAGTGGATTTCAGCAACGCCGTGGCAGCGTTCGTACGCGAGTGGGCTGCCGGGTCCGCCGCGGACGGCTCCACTCTTCCCCAAACTCTTTGAAGGCCAACCGCCGCCAATGCCTCAGGATCTCATCGCGTTTCGCATCAGCCAAGGTAGTTTCCAGCGCCGTTTCCGTGGCATGGACGCGCCTTCCCACGACCTGCGCATGCGGCAGCGGTACGGAGCGCGCAGCGCGCCGCTGAACCTGCACGGCATATGCAATGCGCTGGTCGGCGGCCTGCTTCTCGGCACGACGCTGCCCTCGATCGCGCGCATCGGCGGTGCCGCCCGCGCCGATGCCAGCGGACCCAGGCCGCCAGCCAGCCTGCTGCCCGCAGCGCAGGCAATGGACATTGAAATGGGCGCGTATGCAAATGCCGCGCCATCCTCTGAGGCGCCCTTGCTGCCAGCCAGTCTGCCGGTGCAACTCGGCAATCTGGCGGCCGATACCGCCGCAGCGACGTGCGCGTTGTCGGCTCGTCGCTGCGGCATCGCAATGGCCGTCGGCGCGACCGTGGCCGGCCTTGCCGGCGGCGCCGCAACGCTCGGCTACCTGCTGCGCCGCGAAGAACGGCCCGCACCGCAGCACCCCACTTTCAGGCCAGCCGCCGCCGCAGACCGTGGGCCAACACCGGAGGAGCTGGAACGGACGCTTCGACCGCTGCGCTTCAACGCCAGCGAACTCGATCCTGCACATCCGCCCTGCCTTTCGCTGGGCGCGCACGTCAATGCCCGCTGGGAAGCGGATGCCAGGCTTGAAAGGAGCCGTACGCGCTTGGGGACTTTCGAGCAGCTGCGTGATCGCTCGCTGCTGGTGCGCTATGAGCTGGCCGGGCAAATCACCGCGATGCCGGAACCGGATGCCGCTGAAAAGGTAATCGGGGATCTGTGGGCAACCGGCATGGATGAAGAGAACATTGAAACGGCCGGACTTGCTCCCTTGCAACCAGAGCTCGACACCATCGACCAGTTGAAGGACCGCGAGCAGCTGCTGGAATACGTATTCAACCGCGCGGCGTTGGCGCGCAACCCGTTGTTCGAGTTCACCGCTCTGCCGGACCTTGAGAATCCGTCAGCGAACATCGCCTATCTCGGCCAGGCCGGGCTCGGCCTGGCAGACAGTGCGTGGTACGCCGATCCTGCCAAGACACCGACGCTGCAGGCATACCAGGCACATGTCGCGCGGACGCTGCAGTTGTCGGGCATGCCACCTGAGCAGGCAACCGAGGCAGCCGCTGAGGTGATGTCGATCGAGCGCCAGCTCGCCGATGCATCGGAACCGTTCTCGGTGCTGGCTACCGACGTAGCGCAGTATCACAACCCCGTAGACGTTGCCCAGGCCAACGCAGAGACACCGATGATCGACTGGCAGGCCTTCTTCGCCGCACAGGGCATGCAGCCACCAGAACGGTTCTCTCTCGGCATGCCGCGCTTCTTCCGTCGCTTGGACGAATTGCTTGGCAGCATGCCCATACAGGCCTGGAGATCCTATCTCCGGTTCCATGCCCTGGAGCGGGCGGCACCCTGCCTGAGCAGGGCATTCGTCGGCAACCATGCCGCATTCCATGACGCGGTGCTGAAAGGGCGCGAAACGCCGGTCCCACGCTGGGCACGTGTTCTGGACATCATCGAGCGCTGCGCCGGCGATGCATTCAGCCGCAGCTACGTGCAGGCCGCCTACCCCGAGCAGGCCGCGCACCGGATGAACGGCATCGTAGATGCGCTTTCCGGCGCGCTGAAGCAGCGGCTCGCTGACAACGAGTGGATGGATGACGCGTCACGCGAAGAAGCATTGCGCAAGGCAGCCGCTTTACGCGTGGAATCCGGCCATGCCGAGAACTGGCCGCAGTGGGAGGGCGCGGGGACCCGGCGCCAGGATTTCCTGCATGACGTGCAGGCCGCCGACGCCCACGTGCACCGCCGCAACATCGCCACCGTGGGTCACCCGGCAGACTTGAGCGAATGGAAGATGACGCCGCAGACGGCGGATGCCTATCAGGATCCCACCCAGAATCGCATCGTGGTGCCTGCGGCGCTGCTGCAACCGCCCTTCTTCGACCCTGAAGGCGACGATGCCCTCAACTTCGGTGGCATCGGTGTAGTGATCGGCCATGAAATGGCGCATGGCTTCGATTCGATCGGCAGCACGTTCGACTCACAGGGCCGGCTTCGCGACTGGTGGAGCCCGGACACCCGCCGGCGGTTCGATGCGCTGGCAGATCGCCTTGCCCAGCAGTTCAGTCGCTATGAGGTGGCCGGCAGGAAAATCGACGGCGAACTGACGTTGGATGAGAATCTGGCCGACCTCGGCGGGCTGGCCATCGCACTGCGCGCCCTGCGCGACGTCACGGCGGGCAGCGCCGATCCCCTGATCGACGGCATGACCCGCGAGCAGCGGTTCTTCGCCAACTTCGCCTTTACCTGGCGGCTGCTTTCCACGCCGCAGCGAACCGAACTTGAGCTGGACACGGACAACCACGTCCCCGGCAGCATCCGCGCCGATGGTGCGCCGTCCAACCTGGCGGCGTTCGCCGAGGCGTTCAACTGTACGCCAGGCGACCCGATGGCACGTGCGGACGACGAACAGGTGCGCTTCCTGTAGTCCGCGTCCATCCTCCGTCCATGAAGCCGGACACGACCGGCGACATGGACGGAGTGCAGCGCCCCGGCCCTCAGCCGGCGCTGAACACCAGTTGCCCGCCCGCCGCATCCACCGCGACGACATCGCCGCTGGTGAAATCGCCGGACAGGATCTTCTGCGCCAGAGGATTTTCCAGCTGCGCCTGGATGGCGCGCTTCAGCGGCCGGGCGCCGTAGATCGGATCAAAGCCGACGTTGGCCAGCAGATCGAAGGCTGCATCGCCCACCTGCAGCTTCAGGCCGCGCTCGGCCAACCGCGATTCCAGACCACGCATCTGGATACGTGCTATCTGCTTGATCTGCGCGTTGTCCAGGGGGTGTAACACGACGATGTCGTCCAGGCGGTTGATGAATTCCGGACGGAAGTGCGCCTGCACGACGCCCATCACCGCCGCCTTCATCTGCGTATAGGCCTCGGCCGAATCGTCACTGCCCATGTCCTGGATCTGGTGCGAGCCCAGGTTGGAGGTCATCACGATCACGGTATTGCGGAAATCCACCGTGCGCCCCTGGCCGTCCGTCAGGCGGCCATCATCGAGCACCTGAAGCAGGATGTTGAATACATCCGGATGGGCCTTCTCCACTTCGTCCAGCAGGATCAGCGAATACGGACGACGGCGCACCGCTTCGGTCAGGTAGCCGCCCTCCTCGTAGCCGACATAGCCCGGAGGCGCGCCGATCAGACGCGCGACGCTGTGCTTTTCCATGAACTCGCTCATGTCGATGCGGATCATCGCGTCGCCGCTGTCGAACAGGAACTCGGCCAACGACTTGCACAGCTCGGTCTTGCCGACGCCGGTCGGGCCCAGGAACAGGAACGAGCCACTGGGACGGTTCGGATCGGAAAGCCCGGCACGCGAGCGGCGCACCGCGTCGGACACCACCTTGATCGCCTCTTCCTGGCCCACCACGCGCTGGTGCAGCATGTCTTCCATGCGCAGCAGCTTCTCCCGCTCGCCTTCCAGCATGCGGTTGACCGGAATGCCGGTCCAGCGCGAAACCACCTCGGCGATCTCCTCTGCGGTCACGCGGTCCTGCACCAGCTTGAATTCGGTGTTCTCCGCTTCCTGGGCGGCGGCGAGCTGCTTCTCCAGCTGCGGCAGCTGCCCGTACTGGATCTCGCTCATGCGACCGAAATCCTGGCGACGCTGCGCCGCTTCAAGGTCCAGGCGGGCCTGCTCGATCTGCTCCTTGATCTTCGTGGTGCCCTGCAGTGCGGCCTTTTCCGATTTCCAGATTTCGTTGAGATCGGAGAACTCACGCTCAAGCGCGTCGATATCGTTCTCCAGATCTGCCAGGCGCTGCCTGGATGCCTCATCCTTCTCCTTCTTCAGCATCTCGCGCTGGATCTTCAGCTGGATCACACGGCGTTCCAGGCGGTCCAGTTCTTCCGGCTTGGAGTCGATCTCCATGCGGATCCGCGACGCCGCTTCGTCCATCAGGTCGATGGCCTTGTCCGGCAGCTGGCGGTCGGTGATGTAGCGATTGGACAGCGTGGCCGCCGCGACGATGGCCGGATCAGTGATCTCCACGCCATGATGCACGGCGTACTTTTCCTTCAGGCCGCGCAGGATGGCGATGGTGTCCTCCACGCTCGGTTCGCCGACCAGCACCTTCTGGAAACGGCGCTCCAGCGCGGCATCCTTTTCGATGTACTGGCGGTACTCGTCCAGCGTGGTGGCGCCGACGCAATGCAGCTCGCCACGCGCGAGGGCAGGCTTGAGCATGTTGCCCGCATCCATCGCACCGTCGGCCTTGCCGGCACCGACCATGGTGTGCAGCTCGTCGATGAACAGGATGACCTGTCCTTCGCTCTTGGCCAGATCATTGAGCACGCCCTTCAGGCGCTCTTCGAACTCACCGCGGAACTTCGCGCCGGCGATCAGCGCACCCATGTCCAGCGACAGCACACGCTTGCCACGCAGGCCCTCGGGCACCTCATCGTTGATGATGCGCTGGGCCAGGCCCTCGACGATGGCGGTCTTGCCCACGCCGGGTTCACCGATCAGCACCGGGTTGTTCTTGGTACGGCGCTGCAGGACCTGGATGGTGCGACGGATCTCCTCGTCACGGCCGATCACCGGGTCCAGCTTGCCGCTTTCGGCGCGCGCGGTCAGGTCGATGGTGTACTTCTCCAACGCCTGGCGCTGGTCCTCGGCGCTTTCGGACTGCACCTTCTCGCCCCCACGCAGCCTGTCGATGGCGCCCTGCAGGCGCGCCTTGTCGGCACCAGCCGCACGCAGCGCCATGCCCAGGCTGCCGCCATCCTCCAATGCCGCCAGCACGAACCATTCGCTGGCGATGAAGGCATCGCCGTGCTGCTGGGCCAGCTTGTCGGTGTGGTTGAGCAGGCGGTTGAGGTCATTGCCGATGGACAGGTTGCCGGCCTGCCCGGAGACCTTCGGCAGCGCCGCCAGCGCTTCATCCAGGCGCTCGCGCAGCACGGTCACGTTGACGCCGGCCTGGGCCAGCAGTGGCCGGGTGCTGCCACCGGCCTGGTCGAACAGCGCGCTGAACACGTGCACGGGTTCGACGATGGAATTGTCGCGGCCCACGGCCAGCGACTGCGCGTCCGCCAGCGCCTGCTGGAAACGCGAGGTGAGCTTGTCCATCCGCATGTCAGATCCTCGATCAGGAGAAGCCGGCCTGCGCCGGCACTACCAGACAGATGCGGCTTCACTGCCCGGTTTCAAGAGTCCGGCCATCCTCCTGCGGGCAGCGGCAAGGCGGCGTGCAGGAAGCGCTCACCTGATGCTTCGGCCGTCAGGCCGATACTGGGTGCCCTTCCGGGAAACGGGAACGACATGCACTACGAACTCTATTACTGGACCGGCATCCAGGGACGCGGCGAGTTCATCCGGCTGGCACTGGAGGACGCGGGCGTGGCGTACACCGACATGGCCCGCGTGCATGGCGACGGCATCATCACGCCCTTCCTGGAGGGCAAGGCGGACGGTGCGCAGCCGTTCGCGCCGCCCTTCCTCAAAGCCGGGCGGATGGTGGTGGCGCAGGTATCGGCCATCCTCGATTTCCTCGGCCCCACGCTCGATCTGGTTCCGCAGGCCGCCTCCCGCCGGATACAGGCACTGCAGCTGCAGCTGACCGTCGCCGACCTGGTGGCGGAAGTGCACGACACCCATCATCCGATCGCTGCGTCGATGTATTACGAAGACCAGGCACAGGAGGCGAAGGCGCGGGCCGCAGCGATGCGCGCCGAGCGCCTGCCGAAATTCCTCGACTATTTCGAACACGTGGTGAAGGCCAACGGCGGCCGTCACCCGCTGCGCGAACACTCGTACGTCGATCTTTCACTGTTCCAGCTGCTCAGCGGCCTGGACTACATGTTCCCGCGCCGCATGCAGGCGCTGTGGCCCACGCTGCCGTTGCTGCGGGCACTGAAGGACCGGGTGGAAACGCGGCCGAACATCGCCGCCTACCTCGCCTCCGAACGTCGTCTCGCCTTCAACACAAACGGCATCTTCCGCCATTACCCGGAGCTGGATGCAGAGCAGTGAGGTGGCGGGTGACGGGTGGCGAGTGGTGGTCGTGGGTCCGGTGGGATACGACTGCTGGCTGTGGGTC
>JAEZCF010000070.1 GCA_023430045.1 Pseudomonadota bacterium
GGCTGCCGACTGGCTGGGTTGCCGGGCAGAGCCCGGCACTACGTCATCACGCGTGCGCGCGCTTGCCGGTGCGGTAGATCAGCCAACCGACCAGGAACAGCACCGCCAGACCGATCCACTGCGCGGCAGGCAGCGCGAACGGTACCGCCAGCACGTCTGCGCGGCTGCTGAGCACGATCGGCACGGCGATCGCGATGCCCATCAGCGCTTCACCGGTGATCAGGCCGGCGGCGAACAGCACACCCGGCTTGTGCACGCGATCGCGGCCTTCCTCGTCGTCGGCGCGCACGTTGTGGAAGCGCTCCACCAGCCACGAAATCAGGCCGCCCAGGAAGATCGGCACCATAAGCTCCAGCGGCAGGTAGATGCCGATCGCGGCAGCCAGCACCGGCACGCGGAAGCGCGAACCGCGTGCCTTCAGCCATTCGTCCAGGGCGATGATGCCGGCACCGATCACGGCACCGAGGATGATGAAGTTCCAGGGCAGCTCACCACCGAACAGGCCACGGGCCACCGACGCCATCAGGTTCGCCTGCGGTGCGGCCAGCGAGTTGGGGTGCTCCGGCGTCGGGGCGCCGATACCGTAGGCGGTGGCCAGCAGGTTCAGCACCGGCGCCATGATCAGCGCGCAGGAAAACGCGCCGATGCCCAGCATCAGCTGCTGCTTCCACGGCGTCGCGCCGACGATGTAACCGGCCTTGAGATCCTGCAGGTTGTCGCCGCCCACGGCGGCCGCGCAGCACACCACCGCACCGATCATGATCGCTGCCACCGCGCCCAGCGGAGCGCCGAACGCGCCGACCGGCGTCAGGCCGTCCTTGCCCAGCAGCAGCACCAGCACCGCCGAGGCGAACAGGATGGTGGAGATGGTGATGCCCGATACCGGATTGTTGGAGGAACCGATCAGGCCGGCCAGGTACGCCGACACCGACACGAACAGGAAGCCGGCGACGATCATGATGATGGTCATCGGGATCGACACATGCCACTGGCCGACGATGGCCTGGTACAGCGCCAGCAACGGCAGGGTGAACACCACCAGCGCGACCAGCATCCACTTCATCGGCAGATCGCGTTCGGTATGCGCCAGCACCGGCCCGCTGCTCTTGCGCGCGGCGGCAAAACCGCTCTTGACGCCACTGAGCAGCGACTTGCGCAGCGAGAACAACGTCCAGATGCCACCGATCAGCATCGCGCCGACACCCAGGTAGCGCATCTTCCCGCCCCATATCGCGAACGCCGCGTCGGTGGACGAAGCGCCGGCAATCGCAGCCGCCAGGGCCGGATCGGTCTGCAGGAAGAACGCCTGGTACAACGGGATGGCGATGTGCCAGGTCAGGATCGAGCCGGACACCACCACGATGCCGACGTTCAGGCCCACGATATACCCCACGCCCAGCAGCGCCGGGGACAGGTTGGTGCCGATGAAGGCGGTGATCCGCGAGCTGCCCAGGTAGGTGGACGCAGCCCACGCATCGGGAATCAGCCGCATGCCACTGGCGGCGGCGACCTTGACCACCGCACCGATGACCGCCGACAGGCCGAGGATCTTCAGTCCCGGCCCCGGATTCTCACCGGCCTTGAGCACTTCCGCTGCTGCCTTGCCTTCCGGGAACGGCAGCGGGTCTTCGACGATCATTGAACGCCGCAGCGGCACCGAGAACAGCACGCCCAGCAGGCCGCCCAGGCCGGCGATGCCCAGCACCCACCAGTACTTGAAGTCCGGCCAGTAGCCCATGATCACCAGCGCGGGAATGGTGAAGATCACCCCGGCGGCAATCGACGAACCGGCCGACGCACCGGTCTGCACGATGTTGTTCTCCAGGATGGAGCCGCCGCCAAGCAGGCGCAACACGCCCATGGAAATGACCGCCGCGGGAATCGCGGTGGCGATGGTCAGGCCGGCGAACAGGCCCAGATAGGCGTTGGCCGCTGACAGAATCACCGCCAGCACGATGGCAAGCAGCACCGCGCGGAAAGTGAGCTGCTTGGGCGCAGCATCGTTGTTCATGGAAGCCCCTGATGGCGAAAAATCCCTGCAACGCTAGCGTCCGGGGTCCGCCAAGTCCAGCGGCGGAGGCGCCTCCCGCGCGATTGGCCCGCATCGGTACAGTGCCCCTGGACGCTGGGCCGTGCCCGCAGGCGCCACAGGTACCGCCGCGCGCGGCAGCATCCCGTTCCGCGCGTGCGCTGCTGTAATCTCCCGCCATGATTGAGACCCGACTGCCTTCCGACGACTTCCTTGGCCATCCCAAGGGCGTCTATGTCTGCTTCTTCACCGAAATGTGGGAGCGCTTTTCCTTCTACGGAATGAAGGCGCTGCTGCTCCTCTACCTCACCAAATACCACCTGTTCGGCGACAAGGCCGGCCTGGACCTGCTGGGTGCCTATGGCGGCCTGGTGTACTGCATCCCGGTGTTCGGCGGCATGCTGGCCGACCGCTGGCTGGGCATGCGCCGGGCGGTGCTGTTCGGCGGCGTGCTGCTGGTACTGGGCCATCTGGGCATGGCGTTCGAAGGGCACGCGGCCTACCGCGTCGATGGCCAGGTGGTGCGTGACACCGGCGCGCTGATGGTCACCTACCTGTCGCTGGCACTGATCATCATGGGCGTCGGCTTCCTCAAGCCGAACATCTCCACCATCGTCGGCAAGCTCTACGCCGAAGACGATCCGCGCCGCGATTCGGGTTTTTCGCTGTTCTACGCCGGCATCAACCTCGGCGCGCTGTTCGCCTCGCTGGTCTGCGGCTTCCTTGGCGAAGCCTACGGCTGGAAATACGGCTTCGGCGCGGCGGGCATCGGCATGCTGGTGGGCCTGTGCATGTTCCTGTGGGGACAGAAATACCTGCACGGACACGCCGAACCGCGCGATCCGGCCTCGCTGCGGCACGTCGTACTCGGCCTTCGCCGCGAATGGCTGATCTATCTGGTGGCGGTGGCCGGCGTGCTGCCGGTCGCCTGGCTGATGTGGGCGGCCGGCAACGGTGCCTTCGCGCTGGGCGGAGAAATCAGCCTGGCACTGCTGCTGATGATCGTCGTGCTCGGCGGCGTGCTGTTGTGGTTCGCCTGGTTCACCGGCACCCGCTGCACGCCGGTGCAGCGCCAGCAGATGATCGCGCTGATGGCGCTGATCCTGATGGCGCTGGTGTTTTTCACCCTGTACGAGCAGAGCTATGGCTCCTGGGTCACCTTCACCGATCGCCTGCTGACCAAGGACATCGTGCCTGCGCTGGTGATCCGCGATGGCACGCCGCTGCCGTGGTCCATGCTGTCGCTGTTGCTGGCACCGTTGGGCTTCGTTTTCAGCGCGCGACTGTCCGACCGCGCGCCAGATTCGCCGCTGCCGCGTCGCCTGTTCATCGCCATTGTGCTGGTGATGCTGGTGCTGCTGGTGCGCGATTGCCTGGTGATCCCGCAGACCGCAGGCTCGCTTACCTATCTCGGCGGGCTGTTTCTGGTGGTGCTGGCACCGCTGTTCGCACTGCTGTGGGCATGGCTGGACACGCGCCGCGCCGAACCTGGCAAGGCACTGAAATCAGCCATCGGCCTGGTGCTGGGCGCATTGGCGTTCGTGCCGCTGGCGCTCGCCGCACAGCAGGTCGGCGATACTGGACAGATGGCCAGCGTGTGGTGGCTGGTGCTCGCGTATTTCCTGCTGGCCAGCGGTGAGATGTGCCTGTCGCCGGTCGGGCTGTCGGCCGTCACCCAGCTGGCGGTGCCGCGCGTGGTGAGCCTGATGATGGGCACCTGGTTCCTGGCCACGGCGTTTTCGGAAACACTGGCTGCCCTGTTCGGCAAGCTGGCGGCGATCGACGTGCCGGAAGGCCAGGCGCTTGACCTGGCCAGCGCCTCTGCCGCCTACGCCCACCTGTTCTGGCTGCTGATGTGGATCGGCCTGGCCTGCGCGGTCCTCGCCTTCGCCTGCGCGCCCCTGCTCAAGCGCATGATGCACGGCGTCAGATAATCCTGAGGAGGGGGACGGAGGTGGTTATTTTCAATTAACCGCCTCCGTCCCCATTTTTCACGGTGCTGCCGGACGGGGCGTTGCAGCCTTGTCGCCGCCGAGATTCTGCGAAAGAAACGCAAGCAGCTTGCCGTAGTACTCGCGACGGTTGGCATCCATGTAGAAGCCGTGGCCTTCGCGCGGGTAGTACAGGCTTTCCACTGGCACTCCTGCCTGCTTCAGGGCGGCCTCCATGCGTTCGGTGTGCTGCACCGGAGCACGCTGGTCCTCGCGACCGGCAGCCAGGAACACCGGCACCTTGATCTTCCCAGCCAGATTGACCGGCGATACCGCACGCACCTTGTCCGCCGGCCCCAGCCATTCGCGCAGGAACGTTTCGCCCCAGGCCACTGTCTGTATATCCCCTCGCCGGTGCATCATCGGCAAGTCGTATACGCCGACATAGCCCGCCGCGCAGCGGTACAGATCCGGTTCCTTCGCCACGCCCATCAGAGCCGCGTAGCCTCCATAACTGGAGCCATAGATACAGATCTTGCCCTTGTTTGCGATGCCTTCGCTGACCGCCCAACGGGTGGCGTCGGTCACGTCATCCTGCATCGCCAGGCCCCATTGCTGCGCGCCGGCCTGCTGGAATGCGCGGCCATAATTGCCCGAACCGCGGAAGTTCAGCTGCAGCACCGCATAGCCCGCTGCGGCAAGCATCTGTGCCTCCGGATCATACGTGCCATCGTCGAAAACGCCGAACGGACCACCGTGGGGAAAGATCACCGTCGGCAGATTTTTCACCTCCCGCCCGCGCGGACTCGTCAGGAAACCGTGCAACAGCAGACCGTCCCGCGCCTTCAGAGTGATCGGGCGAACCGGCGAAGCCTGTGCAGGATCGATCCAGCTGCTGCGGCTGACCACGTGCTGGGCGGCCTTGGCTTTCTGGTCGTAGATGAAGAAATCACCCGGATTGTGGGACGAAAATGTCTCCACAAGGACCTTGTTGCCATCCTGCGTGCTGGAAGTAATGAATACCGCGTCTCCGCCAAAAGCGGATTCGAGGCTGCGATACAGGCGAGCGTCGGCTGATGTTTCGTCGAAGAAACGCGTGCGAGGCGTGTCACCCAGAAACAGCGCGCCCACGGGGATGGTCGTCCCCGGCCGGTGGATGATGCGGGACACATCCACCACCGGATCGCGCAGCACATCCCTGCGTTCGTCAGTGACCGGATTCCAGCTTACGATCCTGTCCGGCCCGTCCCGTTGCTCCACCTGCAGGTAAGCCAGCGTGCCGTCCTCGGCAAAGCCTATTGCCTTTTCGATCCGGTGGGTGACCGCCTCGTCATTGATGAGCCGCCAGGACTCGTTGTTGCGCTCACGGTAGTAGAGTTTGTTGATGTTGTCCGATCCCGCCCCCAGCGCGAAGCGCGCGTGCCCCTCGCCGTCGGTGGTGAAGCCTGCCCTCTGTACCGGCGAACGCGTGACAGGGATGCGGCGACCGCTGCTGACGTCCATGCGCTCCAGCCGGGTGTATGGATCGCCATTGAACGACGACACCGCGATCAGCACATTCCTGTCATCGCCGGGCAGGTCATCGGTGAGAAAGGCGGCGACCGCCTCGGCTTTCTTGCCGGAAATCCGCGTGCCGGTATGCCCGCCTGTCACCCGATACCCCACCAGCAACTCCCCGCTGGTGGTGTTGGCGCGCAGCGAATACAGCTCGCCCGTGGGTTGCGGCTGGTCCAGCGACCCCAGCTTCTGGCCCAGCTCGATCAGCACCCGGTCGGCATTGACCCAGTCGAAGCGACGGGCGTGATTGTTTTCGGGCGGTACGAAGCGGCCTACGATCTGTCCGTCATCGACGCGAAGTATCGCCACTGCCGTCGACTTCTCCAGCGGCACGGTCGCCGCGTAATACTCGCCGCCCGGCGAGAGTTTGATGTCGGTGAAGCTGTCGCGCCGCAGAAACCTTTCCAGCTCCACATCCGCTGCTCCGGCCACGGCCGGAAGCCCCATGACGGCGAGCATGGCCGCCAGCATTGTTTTGCGCATCCTTTTCCCCAGCAATAGGCGGACACCATGTCCGCTGCCCCTGGATTGTAAACACAGGATGAATGTAGAAGAAGCGCGTCAATGCCCAAAAAAACAGGGCGACATCGTTTGCCGATGCCGCCCCGCACACCACACTCTGGAGAGAGAGAAAGAGAGTGGAATTCAGTTCACGCCACGGACCGCCAGGGTCAGCGCGAGGATGCTGAGGATCACCGCGATGGTGCCGTCCAGCACACGCCAGGTGCCGGGTTTGTTGAACAGCGGCGCCAGCAGGCGTGCGCCCAGTCCCTGGGCCGTGAGCCACAGGCAGCTGGCCGTCACCACGCCGGCGGCGAACGCCATGCGCGCATTGCCGAAGTTCTCGGCGATGGAACCGATGACCATCATGTCCAGCCAGAAATGCGGATTGATCAGCGAAAAGCCGACCGCGGCCATCAGCACGGCCCGGCGGCTGCCATCATCGCTGTCGGCCTCGCCCATGCCGCCACCGCCGGCCATGGCACGACGTGCGGACTTCAGCGCATACCACGCCAGGAAGGCCACGCCGGTCCACAGCACCGCGCTGGTCAGCCACGGCAGCGCCTGCGTCAGGGTGCGCAGGCCGGCGACACTGGCGAAGATGAACACCGCATCGATGGCCGCGCAGGTGGCTACCACCGGCACGATATGCCTGCGCAGGATGCCCTGGCGCAGGATGAAGGCGCTCTGCGCACCGACCACGGCGAACAGGCCGATGCCGGTGGCGGCACCACTGAACCAGGCCGCAAGGCCGGTGCTGGCGGAAATGATGGAAAACATGGCGTGGACTACCTGATGCTGCGGGGGGAGCCGGTGCCTCGCGAAGGCGGACAGCACCGGTGACGGGGCATATTGTCGCGTTGCAACATGGGAAAGCCCAGCTAAACTTGCTAAAGCGTCTTTAGAGGAACTTAATCAGATGCGCATCGACCATGCCCAGCTCCGCGCCCTCGCCGCGGTGGTCCGCGAAGGCAGCTTCGACCGCGCCGCGCAGGCGCTCAATGTCACCGCGTCGGCCGTCTCGCAGCGGATCAAGGCGCTGGAGGACCGCGTCGGCCGCCTGCTGGTCAAGCGCGGCGCGCCCGCCACGGCCACCGCCGAAGGCCAGTTGCTCGTGCAGCTGGCCGAGCAGACCGCGCTGCTGGAGCACGATGCCCTGCATCGCATGGGGCTGGCCGACGAAGACCTGCCGCAGGCGAGCATCCCGGTGGCGGTGAACCATGACAGCCTGGAAACCTGGTTCCCGCAGGCCGCGCAGCAGTTCGCGCAGGTCACCGGCACCACTCTGGACCTGCGCGTTGAAGACCAGGACCACACCGCCGAACTGCTTCGCCAGGGCACCGTGCTGGGTGCGGTAACCACGCTGGACGAACCGGTGCAGGGTTGCCAGATCCACGCGCTGGGCAGCATCCGTTATGCGGCCACCTGCACGCCCGCCTTCCGCGAACGCCATTTCGCCAAGGGCGTGACCGCGCAGGCGCTGGCGCAGGCCCCCGTGCTGGTCTTCAACCGCAAGGACGACATGCAGTCCCGCTTCGCCCACCGCATGGCCGGTACCGATGTGCCGAATACCGCGCCGACGTGGTGGATTCCCTCCACGCGCGCCTTCGTGCAGGCCAACCTGGGTGGACTGGGATGGACGATGAATCCCCTGCCGCTGGTCAAGCGCCACCTGGATGCCGGACGGCTGGTGCACGTGCGTCAGCGCGCATGGGAGGACGTGCCGCTGTACTGGCAGCATTGGAAGGGAGACGTACAGACCATGGCGCTGCTCACCCGCGCAGTGCTGGGCGCATCGTCCACCCTGGTGCGGCACAGACGCTGATGCACGGCATCTTCCAGATGCCCGGATGGCATGCTGCGTTGCACCAAATCCGTACCAAAAAAGGGTAAAATCGATATCTGGACGCCGCTGCAGGCCCCTTCCCGGAATGCTTTCACGCACCGTACCCGCCTGCCCCGCATCCTGATTCCCTCCCCAATCAGAAGCCCTCCCCATGAAGAAATTCGGCAAGCTCCTCGCCGCCCTGCTCGTGGTGCTGGTGCTGGCGTCGGTGCTGTTCCTGTACTGGCCGCTGACCCAGCGCTCGGTGCCGGCCGCCAGCAACGACAAACCGGTCGATGTGGTGCTGGTCGGCGCCGGCATCATGAGCGTCACGCTGGCGACCTACCTGCAGGAACTGCAGCCCGACTGGAACATCCAGCTCTATGAACGTCGCGATGGCGTGGCCGAGGAAAGTTCGGACGGCTGGAACAATGCCGGCACCGGCCATTCGGCGTTCGCCGAACTGAACTACACGCCGGAACTGCCGGACGGCAGCATCGAAACCAAGCGCGCAGTGGCCATCGCCGAACAGTTCGAGGTCTCCCGGCAGTTCTGGTCGCACCAGGTACGCGAGGGCCGCCTGGGTACGCCCAGCGACTTCATCAATCCCACTCCGCACATGAGTTTCGTGTGGGGCGATGACAACATCGCCTTCCTGCACAAGCGCCAGCAGGCGCTGGCGAAGAATCCCCTGTTCCACGGCATGCAGTACAGCGAGGACCCGGCGCAGATCAAGGCCTGGGCGCCGCTGCTGATGGAAGGGCGCGATGCCGGCCAGAAGGTGGCCGCCACATGGATGCCGCTGGGTACCGACGTCAACTTCGGCGTGATCACCCGCCAGCTGACCGACGGTCTCACGCGCAGCCCGAACTTCGGCCTGCACCTGGGCCACGAAGTGACCGCGCTGCGCCAGAACGACGACAAGACCTGGAACGTGACGGTCAAGGACCTGAAGTCCGGCGATGAAAGCACCACGCGTTCGCGTTTCGTGTTCATCGGTGCCGGCGGCGCTGCGCTGAAGCTGCTGCAGATGTCGGGCATACCGGAATCGAAGAATTACGCCGGCTTTCCGGTCGGTGGACAGTTCCTCGCGTTCAAGGGCCAGGACATCGCCTCGCGGCATGGCGTGAAGGCGTACGGCATGGCCGAAACCGGCTCGCCGCCGATGTCCGTGCCGCACCTGGACGCACGCAAGCTGGATGGCAAGCCTGTGGTCCTGTTCGGCCCCTTCGCGCTGTACAGCACCCGGTTCCTCAAGCACGGCTCTTGGTTCGACCTGTATTCGTCGGTGAACCACCACAACGTGGGCCCGATGCTCGATGTCGGCATGGAAAACCTCGACCTGGTGAAGTACCTGATGGGTCAGGCGATGCTGGACGACGATGACCGCCAGGCGGAACTGCTCAAGTATTTCCCCAACGCCAAACGTGAAGACTGGACGCTGGTGACGGCCGGCCAGCGCGTGCAGATCATCAAGCGTGATGCGGAAAAGGGCCCCGTGCTGCAGTTCGGTACCGAGATCGTCACCGACAGTGACCACACGCTGGCCGCGCTGTTGGGCGCCTCGCCGGGCGCATCGACCTCGCCGCCGATCATGCTTGACCTGATGGCCAAGGCGTTCCCGCAGGAGATGAAGGCCGGCTGGGAAAGCCGCCTGCGCGACATCGTGCCCTCGTATGGCCGCAAGCTCAACGACAGTGCTGCGCTGACCAACGAGATCCGCTCGCTGACCAGCCAGACGCTGCAGCTGCCATACCTGGAAGTACCTGCCGACGTGTCCTCGCCCGCGGCGGTGCCGGCGACCATCGCGCGTCCGGCAGCAGCGCCGGCGCAGGAAAAACGCAACGCCAACGAAGAGCTTCAGGCGCTGTAGGCGCTGCAGGCGCACCGCTCAAGCTGGAACGAACAACGGCCACCTTCGGGTGGCCGTTTCCGTTTCCGTTTCTGCTCGCGTGCTCACCGATCCGGCGCTGCGCTCGTTGTAATGTAGATGATACTCATTTACATTCATGCCCCGCAGTGGCCATCTTGGAACTTTGCGCCCTCGTGCGCATGACGTCGCTGCCCGTCCTTCTGCCATCGCTCGGCCATCGTGCCCTGCAACGTCTGCTCCATTTCCTGACTGCCTCCCCCGTGAACCCCACCATGATCGTCAATCTGCTGTCCCGTCCCCTTTCCCGTTACAGCCGTGCACCGCTGGCCGCAGCCCTTGTCGTCGCCCTCGCCTCGCCCGCCCATGCCGATACCCATGCCGTTGCAGCCAGCGTCGATGCCAGGACACTCGACAAGGTCAGCGTGCATGGCACGCAGGCCGCCCCCTCCAGCACCACCCGTCTGCCGATCACCCTGCAGGAAACGCCGCAGTCCACCAGCGTCATCGGGCTGCAGCGCCTCCAGGACGAATCCTTGTTCAGCATCAACGATGTGATGCGCAACATCACCGGGGTCAATGTCTCGTTCTATGACACGCAGCGCCCCCTGTACTACGCACGCGGTTTTGCCATCACCGACTTCCAGGTGGACGGTCTGCCGACATACAGCGGCTCGACCAACCAGGAATACGACACCGCCTTCTACGACCGCATTGAAGTGATCCGGGGCGCCAATGGCCTGCTCAGCGGTGCGGGGGTGCCCTCCGCTACGGTCAACCTGCTGCGCAAGCGACCGGGCAAGGACTTCGATGCCTCGTTCGCGGTCAGCGCCGGCAGCTGGGATTTCCGCCGCATGCAGGCCGATGTCAACGCGCCGCTGACCGCCGATGGCCGCTTCCGCAGCCGCGTCGTCGCCGCCTACCAGGACAAGGACTTCTATTACGACCGTTACCATGAGGACAAGATGTCCGGCATGGCGGTACTGGAAGGCGACCTGACCGAGTCCACCACAGTGACCGTCGGTTTCCAGACCCAGGACAACAACCCGACCGCGACCACCTGGGGCACGGTGCCGTTCTTCAACAGCGATGGCAGCTTCGCCCACCTGCCACGCAGCACCAACCTGGCACCGGACTGGGCGAAGTGGCAGCGCCAAAGCAGCACCGCGTTCGCCAACCTTGAGCAGCGTTTCGGCGAGGACTGGCTGCTGAGGATCAATACAGCCCACACCCGCGGGAATGTGCAGAACGTGCGCGTCTATGGCAGCGGCTACCCGGACCCTGTCACCGGTGCCGGCGTCTACCTGCTGGGTGCCGCCGGCGAGAACGACGACACCCGCAAGGGGGTGGACATCTACCTGTCCGGCACCTTCAGCGCCTTCGGGCGCGAACACGACGTGGTGTTCGGCGGCAGCTTTTCCGACCTGCAGTCCACGGCCTGGACGATGACCCCCACCAATGGCTGGCGTTACGACATTCCCAATATCCACGAGTGGGACGGTGATGCCCCGCGACTGGTGGTCAACCGTACCGGCGCGCACCGTGATGCGCGTACCACCCAGCGTGGCGTCTATGCCTCCACCCGCCTGCGCCTGGCCGAGCCGCTGTCCCTGATCGCCGGCGCTCGCCTGAGTTCGTGGGAAACCCGCACCCGCGCCTACGACACCGCCGGAACCTATACCGCCACCAGCGGCGCGTACAAGGTTGACGACGAAGTCACGCCCTACGTGGGTCTGCTGTACGACATCACGCCGGAGGTGTCGGTCTACGCGAGCTATACCGAGATCTTCAACCCGCAGAACTACAAGGACAGGAACGAGAACCTGCTGGCACCGGTGGAAGGCTCCAACGTGGAAGCCGGCATCAAGTCGCAATGGTTCGACGGCCGCCTGACCGCCAATGCAGCGCTGTTCGAAGCCCGGCAGGACAACTACGCGGTACGCGACATGAGCGTGCCCGAGGGCTCGCTCAGCGACGGCAGCTCGGCCTACATCGGTATCAACGGCACCAAGGTGCGTGGCTGGGAGCTCGACGTCAACGGCGAAGTCCTGCCTGGCTGGACGGTCAATGCCGGTTATACCCATGTCAGGATGACCCGGGCCGCCACCGATCTGCTGTATGCGAACCTGCCGGAGGATTTCCTGCAGCTCAACACCAGCGTGCGCCTGCGCGGCGCGTGGGAGCGATTGACCCTGGGCGGCGGTGTACAGTGGCAGAGCAGGGTGCAGGGCTTCAACGTCCCGTATCCGCCGGGCGGCGCCGTCACCGTGAACCAGCCGGCCTACGCGCTGGTACAGCTCAATGCCAACTACCGCATCAGCGACAACTGGACGGCCACGTTGAGCGTGCGCAACGCACTGGACAAGACCTACTGGGCCAACCTGGACTACAACAACTATGGCGAACCGCGCTTCGTGGCGGCCAGCCTGCGCTGGAAGTGGTAGTCCCCAAAAGGGGGAACGTGTGACCCGCATGCCCGGCCAGCTGCCCTGCTGACCGGGCGTGTCGCTGTGGCGACGCTGCACGCATGACACAATAAGCAGCCCGGGCAGCGCTTCTGCCCCGTGCGCCCCGCACCACACGGAAGAAGAACACCACCATCATGCTGAAAGTCATTTTCGATACCGACCCGGGCGTGGACGACGCGCTGGCCCTGCTTTACCTGCACAAGCACCCGCAGATCGACCTGATCGGCATCACCACCGTGTTCGGCAATGCCGCGGTCGAGTCGACCACGCACAATGCGCTGTACCTGAAGCAGGCCTGGGGCCTTGCCGCGCCGGTTGCACGCGGCGCCGCCGGCCCGTTGCAGCCCGATGCCACGCCCGAAGCCTGGCCGGTTCACATCCACGGCCACAACGGCCTGGGCAACCACCCGGTGCCCGAACAGCTGGAGACGGCGGTGGATCCGCGTCCCGCGCACCAGCTCATCATCGACCTGGTCCGCGCACATCCGAACGAGATCACCCTGATCGCCGTCGGCCGCATGACCAACCTGGCCCTGGCCCTGCGTGACGCGCCGGACATCGCCACGCTCGTACGTGGGGTGGTGATCATGGGTGGCGCCTTCCACGTCAACGGCAACATCACCCCGGCGGCGGAAGCCAACATCTGGGGCGACGCCGAAGCAGCCGACCAGGTGTTCACCGCCAGCTGGCCAGTCACCGCCATCGGTCTGGACGTCACCACGCGGGTGGAAATGGATCGCCACGGGCTGGATGCACTGGCCCATGCCGGCGGCGCGGACGCCGATCTGGTGCGCGCGCTGTCGCAGGATTACGTGGACTTCTACCTGCAGGCGGGCCACAAGGGCATGGTGGTGCACGACTGCTGCGCCTGCATCGCACTCACCCGGCCCGAGCTGTTCGAGTTCGAACATGCCAGCGTGCGTGTTGCGACCGACGGCGTGGCGCGCGGCATGACCATTCCCAAGCCGGCCGGCATGGCGTTCGGACCCAGCGTATGGGATGGCCAGGCCATGCAGTCGATCGCCATCGACGTGGACGCCAGCGCGGTGCTGGCCGATATCGAGAAGACCCTGGCGTTATGAGGCTTGCCGGCCAGCGGTCGGCAGCTTCCGCGCCGCAGCGCGCCGACCCGGGCGCGTCTCCGGCAGGGTCCACAACACCGGCAGCACCAGCACGGCCACCAGCGCGATCATCGCACCCGGCGCCGCCTGCCAGCCGCTGCGCTCCACCCACCATTGCGCCAGCCATGGCGTCGCGCCACCGAACACCGCAGTGGCCATGGTCACCCCCAGCGCCAGGCCGCTCAGGCGGCCCTCGCCGGGGAACTGTTCGGCGGTGGCCGGCGCTGCCACCGCGCTGATGCCACCGGCCACGCAGGCCAGCACGACCGCCGCCAGCACCACGCCGAAGGCGGATGCATCGGCCATCCACGCGAACATCGACAGCGGCAGCAACGCCGCCATCAGCGTCAGGCCCAGCAACAGGGGACGACGTCCGAAACGATCGGACAAGGCACCGGACAGCGGCGTCACCACGATCACCGCAACCGCTGCGACAAGCGACAGAAGCAGCGCCTCACCTTCCTCGCGACCATTGGCATGCAGGAAGGCCGGCACGTAGGTGATGCCCACGTAGTAGGTGATCGATCCCAATGCCGATATCGCGAACGTGCGTGCCACCGCACCCGGATGCCTGCGCAGGATGTGCAGGATCGGCGCGGCAGGCACGCTGCCCTCGCGCTGCTGCCGCTCGAATTCCGGGGATTCGTGCATCGTCGAGCGCGCCAGCAGGATCACCAGCGCCAGGCCGGCGCCGATGAAAAATGGAATGCGCCAACCCCATGCATCCAGCTGCGGTGCCGGCAGCAGCCATACGGTCACTGCGGACACCGCCACAGCCAGCAGCGCGCCCACTTCGCTGGCCGCCGATGCCAGCGACGTCACCAGCCCACGGCGGCGTGCCGGTGCGGTTTCCAGCAGGTAAGCGACCACGCCGGTGTACTCGCCACCGACGGAAAATGCCATCACGCAGCGCAGTGCCAGCAGCAGCGCGCCCGCCCCCGCGCCGATATGCGCATGGGTGGGCAACAGCGCGGTCGCCAGCATCGCCGCAGCCATCAGCGCCATCGACGCCAGCAGCATCCAGCGTCGGCCCAGACGGTCACCCAGGTGGCCGAAGCACAACGCCCCGAGCGGACGCATCAGGTAGGACACCGCGAAGCCTGCCAGCGTGGCAAGCAGTGCCTGTTCGCCGCCACCGAAAAACACCCGCGACAACACCGTGGCGAAATACAGATACAAGGTGAAGTCGTACCACTCCACCACGGTGGAAAGCCCGGCCACGACCATCGAACGGCGATGCGACGCCGCACTCATGCAGGTACCTTCAGCGATTGCATCGGCCGGCCTCGTCCTGGAAGCGGCAAACCCTAACGCAAGCCAGGTGAAGGGCCAGCGCTGGCCGCCAGCGTGGCCCGTGGTGCGCGCAGCGTCAGCAGGGTGATTTCCGAAGGCACGCCGATGCGTGCGGCAAAGCCGGGCCACAGCCCCGCGCCATTGCTGACATACAGCACCATGTCGCCCACCTGGTAACGGCCTGAGACAAAGCCGCCGTTGGCCCGCTTGACCAGCTGGTCCATGCCGATGATGTGGCCGCCGTGGGTATGTCCGGACAGCTGCAGTTTCACCCCGCGCGCCGCATTGGCCACGGCCTGGTCCGGGCGGTGGTCGAGCAGGATGATCGGAGCGCTGGGATCGGCTCCCGCCAGCGCCGCCTGCAGATCAGGCAACGGCAGGGCATAGCGCGCGGCCACCGGATCGGTGACGCCGGCAATGGTCAGCACCGCACCATCGCGCTGCACCTGCGTGTGAGCATTTTCCAGCACCTGCATGCCCAGCCCACGGAAGGCCTGCATCCATTCGTGATACTGCGCGTAGTACTCATGGTTGCCGGTGATGGCGATGACGCCATCCACGGCGCGCAGTTCGCCCAGCGGGCGATAATCGTTGGCGCGCGCCTGGACCGTACCGTCCACCAGGTCGCCGGTGATGACCACCAGATCCGGCTGCAGCGCGTTGCCTTCGGCCACTACATTACGCACCCATTCGCCGGTCAGCAGCCGGCTGGCATGGATGTCGGTGAGCTGCAGCACGCGGTAACCATCAAATGCCGCAGGCAAGCCCGCGATTTCCACCTCGACATGGCGGGGTTCCGGCACCGCCATGCCCTGGCTGACGCCGAAGACGCCCAGCGCAAGCGCAAGCACACCGATGCCAGGACGCAAACACGCAGCACCGAACACGGCCCTGCCCCGCTCGCTGCGCAACAGCCGCGACACCAGCAGCAGCGCATCGGCCACCAGCAGGAACAGGGCGCCGAGCAGCAGCGCGGTGAAGCCGGAAGCCAGCGTGGCGATCGCCATCTTCGGGATTTCCGGCGATGCCATGCTGCCGGCGAAACGGGCCACGATGCGGTGATGCAGCGCCACCGCGAACACCAGCAGCGCCAGCGTCACGCGCAGCGCGCGCGGCAGGCGCAGCGGCCACACCACGCGCAGCACGACATACAGCGCAAGAACGGAACCAATGACACTCAGCACAGGCAATTACCGGAACAGACCAACGCGGGGACTGCGAGGGTACTAGGTTCCCGTGACCGGTGCCGGCGGCAGCGTGAGCAGATGCTGCAGGCCATGGGTGAACCCGCGCGGCGCGACGGTCAGGTGGGTTTCCCCGTCCAGCACCTCCAGTTCCAGCTTCAGTGATGGATCGCGGCGCGCCTGCAGGGCACGCGCCATGCGGCGCGTATCGCCCACCATGTCGTAGCGCTGGCCGAAACTGCGCTCCTCACGTTCGCCCACGTACAGATACACATCGGCATGGAGGCCATCGTGGGCGGACGCCGAGCGCGATTGCAGCCCATCCATCCAGTGGTTGTCGTACCAGTAGGACGGACTGCCGAGGATGTAACCGGAGAACATCCGCGGACGGGTCAACAGGACCTGGGTGCCCAGCAGGCTGCCATAGGAATGGCCCAGGAACAGTCGCCGGTCTTCGTCGGTTCGGTAACGGTGCGCGACGAATGGCAGCACCTGGTCGCCCAGATAGGTGGCATAGGCCTCTGCCTTGCCGTGCTCGGCAGCACTGGAATCGCCTCCGGCGCCAGCCGGCGTAGGCGTGTAATCACGGCGGCGGCTTGTCATTCCGTCATCGCCCTTGGCGTAGGAGAGACCGACCAGGATGAACTCCTCGATCTTCTGCCCTTCGACATTCAGGCGTCGTCCGATCTGGCGGATCAGGGGAAAGGCGTAATCCGCATCGGTGACATACAGCACCGGATACCGTCGCGTCGGATCATCGGCATACGAGGGCGGCAGCGCGACAAAGACCTGGTAGGTGCGACCGGAAACGGGATCGGGCACGTCCCACACTTCGCTGCCGACGATTTCATAGGGCTGCCCCTGCCCACGCTGGCCGCCAAGCGCGGACGCGGACGTCTGCGGTTCCTGCGCTGGCGACGCCACCGTCGCTGGTGCCGAAGCAACAGCCCCGTCCTGCTGCTGGCCGCATCCCTGCAGGAGCAGCGCTCCCAGCCAGACCACCCACACCATCCTCGAACGCATTCGTCTTTCCCGGATTGAAGGGCGACAGCCGCCCGGTGAAAGATCTTCGCATGCGGGGTTACGGCGAAGCCAAGGCGGCTGGAAACCAGAGCAGCAGTACCGTCACCCCTGCCGCGGCACACCCGTCGAACCCCGCACCATCAGGCTGAAATCCAGCGTCTGCTGAAGCGGCACATCCACACGTTCGATGATGGCGAGCAGCAGGTTGACCGCACGTACGCCGATCTCCCGCATGGGTTGCCTGATCGTGGTCAACGGCGGCGTGAGATAGCGGGACGAGGCCAGGTCGTCGAAGCCAACAATGGACAGGTCATCCGGCACGCGGATGCCCTGCTCCCGGCAGGCCGCCAGCGCCCCCAGCGCCATCTGGTCGCTGAAGCAGAAGATCGCGGTCGGCGCGGGTGCGTTGCCCAACAACGCCAGCGCGGCCGCATGGCCGGATTCCACGGAAAAGTCGCCCGGCACCACGCTCAGGCTGCGCAGGCGGCCGCGCGCCTTGCCGGCGGCGCGGGCACCTTGCAGCCGCTGCTGGTGCAGGGGGTTGTCGGGCGGCCCGCCCACCACGGCAATCCGCTCGTGCCCCAGTCCATACAGGTGTTCCATCACCGTGCGCGCGGCGGCGGCATTGTCGATGTGTACGCTGGGGATGCCCAGCGCAGGGTCGAACTCGCAGCCATTGACCACCGGCGCGGCATCGCCCAGCTGCTGGACGATCTCGCGCGCCGTCGGCGGCAGGCGATGCCCGAGCACGATCAGGCCATCGGCCTCGTTGCGCCGGAGCATCTGCGCGTAGCGCTCCTCGCGGTCGGGTTGATGCTGGGTGTCGCCCAGCAGCACGGCATAGCCCACGGCCTGCGCCGCCTCCTCCGCACCCTGCAGGATCTGCGCGAAGAACGGATTGGCGATGTCCGGCACGGTGACCAGCAGCTTGCCGCTGCGCTGGGTCTTGAGCGTTCTGGCAACCGTATTGGGGACATAGCCCAGCGCGGCCGCCGCCTGCTCGATGCGCGCACGCGTAGCCGGCAGCACTTTCTCCGGCCGTGACAGCGCGCGCGACACCGTTCCTGCGGAGACGCCGACGTGCTTTGCGATGTCGTAGATGGTGGCCATGGCGTCAGTTCTTCTTTCCGCTGTGCGGTGCACAACAGGTCTTCCGGGAGGCCCTGCTAGGATAATGCAATCGATTGCATCGAGGGTTGATCACGTTGAAGACGCTCAAGGGTCCCGCGCTGTTCCTGGCGCAGTTCATCGGTGACGCACCTCCATTTGATCGTCTGGACACGCTGGCCGGGTGGGCCGCGGGGCTGGGGTATTCTGGCGTACAAGTACCGACCAGCGCGCCCCACCTGTTCGATCTGGCCGAGGCGGCGCGCAGCCAGGCGTACTGCGATGACGTTGTCGGGATGCTGGCCGGACATGGCCTGCAGATCACCGAACTGTCCACGCACCTGCAAGGGCAACTGGTCGCCGTCCATCCCGCCTACGACAGCCTGTTCGACGGATTCGCACCGCCGGACACGCGCGGCGATCCGGCCGCCCGCCAGGCCTGGGCGGTGGAACAGCTGAAGCTGGCGGCCAAGGCCAGCCAGCGCCTGGGCCTGACCGCGCACGCCACGTTCTCCGGCGCGCTGGCCTGGCCGTACTTCTATCCCTGGCCGCAGCGCCCACCGGGCCTGGTGGAGGAAGCCTTCGCCGAACTCGGCCGCCGCTGGCGCCCCATCCTGGATGCCTTCGATGCCTGCGGCGTTGACCTGTGTTTCGAGATCCACCCGGGCGAGGATCTGCACGACGGCGCCACTTTCGAACGCTTCCTCGACGAAGTGGATCATCACCCGCGCGCCAGGATCCTGTACGACCCCAGCCACCTGCTGCTGCAGCAGATCGACTACCTGGGCTTCATCGACCGGTACCACGAACGCATTGGCATCTTCCACGTCAAGGACGCGGAGTTTCGTGCCAGTGCGCGCAGCGGCGTCTATGGCGGCTACCAGGATTGGATCGATCGGCCGGGGCGGTTCCGTTCGCTCGGCGACGGCCAGATCGACTTCAAAGCGATCTTCTCGAAATTCGCGCAGTACGATTTCCCGGGCTGGGCCGTCGTGGAGTGGGAGTGTTGCCTGAAGCACCCCGAAGACGGTGCGCGGGAAGGTGCCGCCTTCGTCCGCGACCACATCATCCGCGTCACAGAACGTGCCTTCGACGATTTTGCCGACAGCGGCACAGACGCCGGATCACTGCGCCGCACGCTGGGGATCTGAGCCACTACCGCCTGGGAGGGCAAGCCATGACGCACACCATGTCGCGCTTGGGCGCGATGATGTTTCTGCAGTTCTTCATCTGGGGGGCATGGTTCGTTACCCTGGGAACGTACCTGGTGCAGGGCCCGCTGCAGGCCAGCGCGAGCCAGGTGGCGACAGCCTTCCTCAGCCAGTCCATCGGGGCCATCGTGGCGCCCTTCCTGGTCGGCCTGATCGCGGACCGCTACTTCGCGGCGCAGCGTATTCTCGCCGTACTACACCTGGCCGGCGCGGCGCTCATGTGGCTGGCGTCCACGGCAACGGACTTCGACACCTTCTTCGCCTGCGTCATGGGCTACATGCTGCTGTTCATGCCGACGCTGGCACTGGCCAACAGCGTGGCGATGCGGCACATGCAATCGCCCGAGAAACAATTCCCGCTGGTGCGGGTGGCCGGCAGCGTCGGCTGGATCGTGGCGGGCATGCTGATCGGCTGGCTGGGCTGGGAACAAGCGCATCGGCTCGAACTGACGTTCCGGATGGCCGCGATGGCATCGCTCGCGTTGGGCCTGTATGCCTTCACCCTGCCGCACACGCCGCCGCTGGCGCAGCAGCGCGACGCCGGACTGGGGCAGATCCTGGGGCTGGATTCGCTGCGGCTGCTGAAGTCGCGCGCCTACCTGGTGTTCTTCCTGGCCTCCATCGCCATCTGCATCCCGCTGGCGTTCTACTACAACTTCACCAACCCGTATCTCAATGATCTGGGTGTGCGCGGCGCGGCTGGTCTGCAGTCGCTGGGCCAGGTCTCCGAAGTGCTGCTGATGCTGGCCATGCCGTTCCTGTTCGTGCGGCTGGGGGTCAAGACGATGCTCGCAGTGGGCATGGCCGCATGGGTGGTGCGCTACGTCATGTTCGCCTTCGGCGATGCCGGCGGCGCCTTCTCCCTGCTGGTGATCGGCATCGTGCTGCACGGCATCTGCTACGACTTCTTCTTCGTCACCGGCCAGATCTACACCGATGCGCATGCCGGCCCCGCCGCGCGCAGCAGCGCGCAGGGGTTCATCACCCTGGCCACCTACGGCGTGGGCATGTTGATCGGCACGTTCCTGTCCGGCGCGGTGGTGGAGCACTACACCACGGCGGCGGGACCGGACTGGCAGCAGATCTGGCTGTTCCCGGCCGGTGTCGCGCTGGTCGTGCTGATCGCCTTCCTGCTGTTGTTCCGCGACCGGCCGGTCATCGCGACCGCCCCCTCCTCCACGCCCTCAGGATCCAACCGATGAGCACGCTTGGAATCGCCATTGTCGGCACCGGCATGATCGGTGCGGTGCACCGCCGCGCGGCAGTGCTGGCCGGTGCCCAGGTCCGCGGCGTAGCCGCCTCGTCCGCGCAACGCGCAGAAGACGTGGCGCGGTCGTGGAATGTTCCGCGCGCGTATCGCGACATCGACGAAGTGATCGCCGATCCGCAGGTACAGGTGGTGCACGTCTGCACGCCCAACCATCTGCACCGCGCCATGGCGCAGGCGGCGCTGGAAGCCGGCAAGCACGTGATCTGCGAGAAGCCGCTGGCCACCACGCTGGAAGACGCCCGGGCGCTGGCTGCACTGGCCGCTTCGACAGGACTGGTCGCCACGGTCCCCTTCGTCTACCGCTACCACCCGGTGGTACGCGAGGCGCGCGCACGCATCGCGCAGGGCGAACTGGGTCCCCTGCACCTCATCCACGGCAGCTACCTGCAGGACTGGCTGCTGGATCCTGCCAGCAACAACTGGCGCGTGGATCCGGCGCTGGGCGGCGCCTCGCGCGTGTTCGCCGACATCGGCTCGCACTGGTGCGACCTGGTGGAATGGGTCGGTGGCGAGCGCTTCGTCGACGTCAGCGCGGCGTTCGCCACCGTGATCGCCGAACGCGGCACCGTCACCGGGCAGAGCTTCACCACCCCTGCGGCCGGCGGCCCGACGCAGGCGGTGTCGAGCGAGGACGTGGCTGCGGCGATGTTCAGAACCCGCGCTGGCACGCTGGCGTCCCTGACGGTCAGTCAGGTCTCGGCCGGACGCCACAACCGCCTCTGGTTCGAAATCGATGGCGCCAAGGCCAGCGTGGCCTTCAACCAGGAGGACGCCGAACGGCTGTGGATCGGCCAGCCCGACCAGCGCGAGGAGATCTTCGTGCGTGGGCCGGGTGCCGGCAGTGCCGAACAACGCCGGCTGTCGGCGTTGCCGGCCGGGCACGCGCAAGGCTACGGCCAGTGCTTCGAGGCGTTTGTCGCCGACACCTATCGCGCCATCGAAGGCGAGCAGCCACAGGGCCTGCCCACCTTCGAAGACGGCCTGCGTTCGGCGCTGATCGTCGATCGTGTCATCGCATCGGCCAGGTCGCGCGCCTGGACAACCATCGATTGAATCCCGGGAGGATCTGCTGATGAACACCCGTACACGCAGGACCGCGACCCTCGCGCTGCTGTTGCTTGTTGCCCTGCCCGCCTTCGCCCGCGCAGACGCTGGCGCGCGGAAGCCGATTGCCGTGCAGATGTACACGCTGCGCGACGCCGGCTCGCTGGACCAGCAGTTGAAGATCGTCCACGACGCCGGCGTGGATGCGGTGGAAACGGTCGGCACGCAGAACGTCAGCGCTGCAGAACTCAGGCAGCTGCTGGACAGGTATTCGATCAAGGCGATTTCCTCGCACGTGCAGCTGGCCGATCTGCGCAAGGATCTGGACACCGTGGTGGCCTTCAACCGGGCGATCGGCAACACGACGCTGGTGGTGCCTTACCTGGACGAAAAGGATCGGCCGACCGATGCCGCAGGCTGGACCGCATTGGGCCAGGAACTGGGCCGGATCTCGACGCAGGTGCGTGCCAAGGGCATGCACCTGGCGTACCACAACCATGACTTCGAGCTGGTCGACTTCAATGGGAAAACGGGCCTTGAACTGCTGTTCGCCGCAGCCGGCCCCGACCTGCAGACCGAGCTGGACCTGGCCTGGGTGGCGCGTGCGGGCTACGACCCCGTGGTGATGCTCGGAAAATTCGAGGGCCGCCTGTTCGCGGTGCACGCCAAGGACAATGCACCGGAAGGCCAGGCCGAAGACGAGGGAGGCTTCGCCGCCGTGGGCCAGGGCGTGCTGGACTGGCGCGCGATCCTGCCTGCCGCAGCGGGTGCCGGCGTGCAGTGGTACATCGTCGAGCACGACCATCCGCGTGATCCCGCCAAGGTCATCCAGACCGGGGCGGACTACCTGCGTGAACACCTGACCACCCGCCTGCCCGCCCGCGCACAGCGCTAGCCCGCGAAGGAGCCCTGCTTGGACACACGCTTGAACACCCGCTTGGACACCCCTTTGGACACCCGCTTGAACAACCGCCTTAAAACGATCCTGACACTGGCCGTGGTTCTTCCGGGGGCGACGCTTGCGAATGCGGCGTGGTCCAAGGACGATCCTGCGGCCGGCGCGACACTCTATGCAACGCACTGCACCGCCTGCCACGGCGCGGATCGCGCCGGCGTTCCACCCACGTTCCCCGCGCTCACCGACGTCGGCAAGCGGCTGGAACCTGCGCAGATCAAGGACAGGATCAAACAGGGCGGCGGATTGATGCCGCCCTTCTCCCAGCTCTCCCAACAGGAGATCGACGACATCGCCAGCTACCTGGCGAAATAGGATGCCGGCGGCGCCTGCAGTGCGCCGCTACAGCTCGCGCACCCATATGTTGCGGTAGCTGACGCTGGAATCGTGCTCCTGCAGGGAGATCGGCGCGCACCCATGCGGCGCGTACGAAGGCGCACCGATGTATTCGGTTTTGCCCGCCAGCACGGTGTCGTCCTGCACCAGCACGCCGTTGTGCAGCACGGTGATGCGGGCCGGTGAGGTGAGCCCGCCGCCCGGCGAGAAGCGCGGTGCTTTCCAGATGATGTCGTAGGCCTGCCACTCGCCCGGGGCACGCGAAGCGTTCACCAGCGGGATGGCCTGCTTGTACAGCGAGCCAGCCTGGCCGTTGGCATAGGTCGGGTTGTTGTAACTGTCCAGCACCTGCAGCTCATACAGCTCCTGCAGAAAGATGCCGCTGTTCCCACGATTCTGGCCATCGAAGCCCTGGGTTGTGGTGGGCGTGCGCCACTCCACATGCAGCTGGATATCGCAGAAGCGCTGTCTGGTCCGGATGCCCTTGCTGCCGGGAACGACGGTCAGCGCGCCTTCGGCGACGGTCCAGGGCACGCGCCCGCCCTGCTCTGCCTCCCAGGCGGAGACATCCCTGCCATCGAACAGCACGATCGCGTCGGAGGGCGCGCGGCCCGGGGGCGTGGCCACGGTGGCGGGCACGGGCGTCCACACTTCGGTCTTCTTCGGATCGCGCGCGGAATCGGCGCTGGCCTGCGCGAATGCAGATGATGCGGCCAGCAGGCAGGTCGCCGTCAGGAAGGGTCTGATCATCGTGTTTCTCATCAGCTGGTCGCCCATGCGGGCGTGCCGGGGGTGTAGGCCAGGTCGCCGTCGTAGCGCCCGGGCACGGCGACGTACTGCAGCACTTCGGTCGCGCCGACCTTCGAGGTGAAGAAGCCGAAGATCGCCAGCTGCTTGAACATCGTGAAGTAATGCGGCACCGCGTCCGTCGCTTCGGCGGTGGTATCAGCCACTTCGACAGCAGGTGTCCTGGCTTCCGTATCCAGGGTACGCAGCAGCGCGGTGCGGGCCTCCGGCGTGAGCGACACGAACCGACCACCGGCGCGCTTGTCGATCTCCGTCAGGCCGGCGCGGAACGCCACCTGCTGCGGGGCGGTATAGCAGTCGGTGACGAATTGCGCCATGAACGCACCGGCGCCCGCGTCCTTCGCCCCCGGCGTTTTGGTACGCGGCAGGATGGTCTCGGCGATCTCGTCCAGCGTACTGATATCGGCGGCGGAGAAGCTGGCCTTCGCGCCTGCGGTCGGCGTCTGTCCCTGTACGAGCGCGGGCAGGCCAACCAGCGCCGCACCGGTGGCGGCGACGATCATCTTCAGCAGTTCACGGCGTTCCATCACAGGTTCCCCGCTTTCAGTTCGCGCACGGCGTGGTCGGCTGCCCGTGCGGTCAGCGCCATGTAGGTCAGCGAAGGATTCACGCAGGCGCTGGAGGTCATGCAGGCACCGTCGGTCACATAGACATTCGGCGCATCCCACACCTGGTTGTGCTGGTTCAGCACGGAAGTCCTGCGGTCACGGCCCATGCGCGCGGTGCCCATTTCATGGATGCCCTTGCCCGGGGCGTAGTCGTTGTCGTACGTCTGAACGTCCTTGACCCCGGCCGCCTCCAGCATCTCGGCGGCATCGGTGGCCATGTCCTTGCGCATGGCCGTTTCGTTCGCACGCAGGGACACGTCCATCGCCAGCACCGGCAACCCCCATTTGTCCTTGCGGTCCGGGTCCAGACGGATCGTATTGTCGTGGTGTGGCAGCATCTCGCCGAACGCGGTCATGCCGATGCGCCAGTCGCCCGGCAATGTCAGCGCCTCCTTCAGGTCGGCACCGATGTTCATCTCCGCTATCTCGCGCGACCACCCGTTGCGGCTGGCACCACCCTGGTAGCCAAACCCGCGCCGATAGCCACGCTTGTCATCCGTGGCGACATTGCGGAAACGGGGAATGTAGAAACCACAGGGGCGACGGCCGAAGTAGTACTTGTCGTCGTACCCCTCGACCCGGCCGGAAGCGCCAGCACCGAAATGATGGTCCATCACGTTGTGCCCCAGCTCGCCGGACGAAGAGCCCAGCCCGCCCTCCCAGACATCGGTGGCCGAATTCATCAGCAGCCAGGTCGAGTTGAAGGAGGATGCGTTGAGGAAGATGACGTTGGCCGTGTACTGATAGGTCTGTCCGTTTTCGGCATCGATGATTTCCACGCCCCGCGCACGCTTGCGGTCCTTGTCGTAGAGCACTTCCTTGACGATGGAGAAGGGACGCAACGTCAGGTTACCCGTCTTCATGGCCGCCGGCAGCGTCGCCGACTGGGTCGAGAAATAGGCACCGAAGGGGCAGCCCAGGATGCACTTGTTGCGGTACTGGCAGTTGACGCGCCCCTGTTCGGCCTTGGGCTGGGTGATGTTCGCGGTGCGCGAGTGGATCAGGTGCCGGGTGCCGCCAAAGGCTTTCTTGATCCGCGCCGCCACGTCCTTTTCGACGATGTTCAACGGGATCGGCGGCAGGAACTCCCCGTCCGGCAATACGTCCAGCCCCTCGCGCGTGCCGGCGATGCCGGCGAACTTCTCCACATGGTCGTACCAAGGCGCGATATCGGCATAACGGATCGGCCAATCGGTGGCGATGCCGTCCTTGAGATTCGCCTCGAAATCCAGGTCCGACAGACGATAGCTCTGCCGGCCCCACATCAGCGAGCGGCCACCCACGTGATAGCCGCGGAACCAGTCGAATCGCTTGGTTTCGATGTAGGGCGATTCCTTTTCATCGGCCCACATGCCCTCCAGGTTCTCGGCAAGGCCGTAGTCGCGCATCAACACCGGGAAGTCGGCCTTCATCGCCTGCGTTGGCCGGTTGCGGTGCGGGAAATCCCACGCTTCCTTCATCGCATTGACGTAGCCCTTTACGTGTTCGACGTTGCGTCCGCGTTCCAGCATCAGGACCTTGAGGCCCTTTTCGGTCAGTTCCTTCGCCGCCCAACCGCCACTGATTCCCGAGCCGACGACGATCGCGTCGTAATGATTGTCTGCCATGGGTTCTACTTCACCTTGGTGGATATCGTTTCAGACGTCGCAGAGACGGATCGCCTCGCGCAGCGAACCGACGGGATCCGGCGCCGCAGGCATGAACTCCTGCGCCAGATACCCATCGAAACCGGTGTCGCGGATCGCGCGACAGATGGCGGGGTAATTGAGTTCCTGCTGGTCCCCGATCTCGTGCCGGCCAGGCACGCCTGCGGTGTGGTAATGCTTGAAGAAAGCGTGATGCCTGCCGATGGTGGCGATGATGTCGCCCTCCATGATCTGCATGTGGTAGATGTCGTAGAGCAGGCCGAAATGATCCGAGCCGATCCGGCGACACAGCTCGACGCCCCACGCGGAGTGGTCGCACAGGTAGTCGGGATGATCGACCCTGGAGTTCAGCAGCTCCATCACCAGCACGATGCCGCGCTTTTCGGCATGCCCGAGGATGCGCTTGAGCCCTGTTTCGGCGTGGGCCATGCCTTCCTGGGGGTCCATGCCGTTGCGGTTGCCGGAAAAGCAGATGAGGTTGCGATAGCCGGCATCGGCCACCAGGTCGATGTGCCGCGTGTAGCGCTCCACCAACGGGTCGTGGAACGCCGGGTTGGCGAAGCCTTTTTCCAGGCCCAGCTCCGCGCCGTTGCACATCGAGCTGTCCACGCCATTGGCTTTGAGCGTGGGCCAATCCGCCGGACCCACCAGATCGATGGCGGCGAAGCCGAGGCCCTTCACCGTCTGGCACAGCTGGGCGATGGACTGCTGCGGAAAGGTCCAGCGGGCGACGGAGTGCTTCAGATTGCCCTTGAGCGGCACGGCGTTCGCCATGGCGGGCAGCACGCCTGCGGCACCCAGGCCAAGACCTCCGGCGACTGCCATGCGCAGTGCGTCGCGCCGGGTCAGGCGTGGCCCTTGGATCGATCCAATCGATTGGATGGACATCCGCTTCCCGGCCTCCCAACCGGTGCCACACGATGACGGTCCGCTGCAATGCAATCGATTGCACCATAGAGGAGGAAGTCGTTTTTTTGCAAGACGCAGTGCACGAAAAATGTTTGGTGCAGGGCACAACGGCGGTTACTGCGCGACGGGGATGGCATCCCGGGAGTTGATGGCGCCCCCGCGGTCTGCTCCTTGCCTGTGTTCAGGGATCAGTGAAGGTGCCCGAAACCGACGACGGGATCCCAGACCCCGCCTTCACAGCTACCACGGCAGCCCCAATGCAACTATGAGGGCCGCGACCTCCCCCCCATCGGTAACCTATGCCCCACCTTCGTCGTCTTTTCGGCCGTTGGCTGCGTCTGCGTCGTCTTGTCCGTTGGCGTTGGCGTGAGCGCCAGGCCTCGGCGCCGGCCATCGAGGCCACCGAAGGCCCCCTGCGTGCCGCGCTGTACAGCGTTGAACAGATGGAGGTGTACGGCCGCGCCCTTGCGCGCCAGCACCGGGTGCGGATGCGACCAGGCGCCGAACGGCTGCTCGACCGCCTGCAGGCCAACGAGCGTGTCCTGGAAGACGCCAACACGCTGCTCAGCAGCGTAGTGCGCGAACAGCGGCCGGTGACGCCGGCCGGGGAATGGCTGCTCGACAACTACTACCTGATCGAAGAACAGATCCAGACCGCGCGACGCCACCTGCCGCGCGGCTACAGCCGACAATTGCCTTCGCTGGCCTCCGGCCCGTCGGCCGGGTTGCCGCGCGTGTATGAGCTGTCGATGCAGGCC
>JAEZCF010000033.1 GCA_023430045.1 Pseudomonadota bacterium
GCGGACCAGAGAATTAAAGGGTCGTTAAAGTGATGTAAGTCAAGTGTTATAGGCCACGTTTGTCCCAGCGTCCGGAGCGTGATTTTTCCGTGAGGCACAAAAAAACACGGCCCCTTACGGGGCCGTGTCTGGTTAACCGCGATCAGCCGCCTATCAGAAGCGCTGCTGGTACTTCATGTACACGAAACGACCGATGTCGAAGCCGCCGTAGTACGAGAAGCTCGAGTTCGGCTGGCTGTACATCACCGGGCCTTCGTGATCGAACACGTTGTTGGCACCCAGTGCGATGGTGGCATCCCACGGCGCGTTGTAACGGACCTGCAGATCGTGGAAGGTATTCGAACCGACCTTGCGCATCGGCTGCGCCAGGGTGTACGACGAGCTGAAGTCCGGCTGGTTGCACTCGCGGCCGCCTTCCAGATCGTAGGAGCACGGCTCCTTCATGCCGGAGTAGTAACGCACGCCCCAGTTCACGCCGAAGTCGCCCAGGCTCCAGTCGACGTTGAGGTTCGAACGCACGCGGAAGTTGCCGGCGAAACCGGTGAACTGTTCGACCGGGGTCTCCGCTTCGTTGTCCGCCTTGTACTCCAGGTAATCGACGTAGGTGGTCTTCCAGTCGATCATGAAGTTACCGACCGACAGCTCCGGCAGGCGATACTTGACGCCCAGATCGTAGCCGGCGGTTTCCTGGTAGCCGCCGTTGACCAGGGTACGGGTCACGTCGACGACCTGGTTGGCGGTACGACCTTCGGTACCACGCTCGAAGCGTGCGCAGGCCGCATCGATGCCAAGCACGTAGCAGTTGTTGAGGATCGAAGTCACCGACTCGGCGGCGATCACGTCGTCGATGCGGATCTTCCACCAGTCCAGGCTGATGTCCAGACCCTGCACGAAGTTCGGGCTGTACACGAAGCCAGCGGTCCAGGTCTTGGAGGTCTCCGGCTGCAGGTTCGGATTGGAGCCGGATTCGAACGCGCTGTACGACTGCGTGCCCGGGCCCGTGGAGGTGGCACCACCGGAGGTGATCTGGTGGAAATCGGCCGGCACACCAGCAGCACCGCAGGCAGCGGCGACCGACGGATTGCGTGCGGCGGCACCGAAGCTGGAGTCGCACGGATCGGTGTAGCTGTCGAAGGTCTGGCCGGTGCCGCCGTACATGTCCGAAATGGTCGGCGCACGGAAGCCGGTGGCGTAGGTGCCGCGGATCAGCAGGTCGTCGATCGGCTTCCACTTCAGGCCGAACTTGGAGTTCACCGTATCGCCGAAGGTGTTGTAGTCCGAATAACGGCCTGCCATGTCCACCGACAGTTCCTTCGCGAACGGCAGGTCGGCCAGGATCGGCACGTTCAGTTCCAGGTAGAACTCGTCGAGGTCGTAGTCGCCCTTGGTGGGCCCACCGGCCAGGCTGGTGCTCAGGCCCGACTGCAGCAGCGCATCCGGGTTGTACTCGCCGCTCTCTTCACGGTGCTCGTAACCGGCCGCGAAGGCCAGGTCGCCCGCCGGCAGGGTGGCGATGCTGCCCGCCAGGTTGGCGCTGTAGACCTTCGTGGTATTGGTGTAGGTATCGTGGCTCGGCAGGAACAGGTAGTTCTGCAGGGCCTCGTTGCCCGCCAGCGCACCCGGACCGGTTGCACCGTTGGCCAGCAGCGGGTTCCACGGGGTGCAGCCGGCGATCGCATTGCCGACGGTGCCGCACTGCGCCACGCCATTGGCATCGATGAACGACGGGCCGACCGCATTGATGACGTTCGGGATGAACAGGTCACCGGTACCGGTCTTCACGCCCTTGTTCTGGTTGTAGACATAGCCCACGTCCCAGTCGAAGTAGCGATCAGCGAACTGGAAGGAACCTTCCAGGCCGGTGCTGAAGCGGAAGGTTTCCTGCTCGGACTCGGTCTGGCGCGGCACTTCGGAGCCACGGCGGATGAAGTTCGCTTCTTCGCCCAGCGGGTTGAAGGCGCTGTCGGCCGACAGCGGGGTCTCATAGACTTCCGACTGGTACGGATAGCCGGCGATCTGCGAGGTCGCGGTGCGCTTGGTGTACAGCACGTTCGCGTTGGCGCGGACGTTGTCGGTCACGTCGAAGTTGCCGTTGGCGAAGACCGAGCGACGCTCCAGCTTGTTCTGCAGCCACATTTCCTGGCTGGCATTGGTGTAATCACCCAGGCCGAATTCGTGGTAATCGGTGGCCAGCGAGTTGCCGGTGGCGCCCGGATTGCGCACATACCAGTTGTCGTCGCTGTCGATCAGCACGCCCTGGTTGGACGCTGCCGACCAGCCGTTGGCACCATCGGCGTCCGGCGTCGGATGCCACTGGCCGTTCGGGGAACGGCTGTAGCGGCGATCCTTGGCCTTGACCTCGTCCTGCTTGCTGTATTCGGCACCGAAGGTGAGCGAGCCGCGCTCGCCGGTCTGGCCGTAGACGAAGTTGTAGGTTTCCTGCTGACCGTCACCCTGGCCGTACTGGCCGGTGTAGGCGCTGGCTTCCAGACCGTCGAAGTTCTTGCGGGTGATGATGTTGATCACGCCGGCGATGGCGTCCGAACCGTAGATGGCGGACGCGCCGTCGGTCAGCACTTCGATGCGCTCGACGACCGAGGTCGGGATCGAGGCAAGGTCGGTGTAACCACCCGTGCTGGTACCCATGCGCTTGCCGTCCAGCAGCACCAGGGTCCGTTCCGGACCCAGGTTGCGCAGATCGACGTACTGGCCACCCACTTCTTCGCCCGAGCTCAGCGCATCGGCACGGCTGATGGCCGGCGAGCCGGTCGCCGCCAGGTTCTGGACGATGTCGGCGACGTTGGTGAAGCCCTGCTTCTCGATGTCGGCGCGCTGCAGCGCGATCACCGGCTGCGCGGTTTCCATGTTGGCCTGGCGGATGCGCGAACCAGTGACCGAGATGCGGTCCAGGTCGGTGGTGCCGGAGGCAGCGTCCTGTGCCGAGGCGAAGCTCGGGCTCAGCGCCAGCGCGATACCGGCCGGCAGCATGCCCAGCCGCACGGCGGGGTTACGGAAATTCATGTATCTCTCCAAGGTACGTTAGTGGCGTGTTAAAACGCCCCCAAACGTTACGATTGTGTTGCCACCCTGGGTTTGCGTGAGCCAGCCAGAGACTTTGCCGAATGTGGCGACAGCTTGGCGGTGCTTTCACGGAAGTGCGAAGCCGATGTGCCGAAACGTGCGCGGAACGCACGGGCAAAACTGCAGCAGTTGTCGAAACCACTGGCGGCGGCGACTTCGCCGATCATCATGTCGGTGTCGCGCAGCAGATCGGCCGCACGCTCCAGGCGCAGGCGCGCGGACAGCGCCTGCGGACTTTCCTCGTACAGGCTCTGGAAGGTCTTTGACAGATACCAACTGGAGAAATTGGTGAGCTCGGCAAGTTCGCCGATGCGTACCACACGATGGCTGTTGCCTTCCAGATACAGACGCGCACGCTGCATGCGTCCGAACACCTGCCGCTTGCGGCTGCGCGAGCGGCCCGGGCAACGCTGTACGGTGCCGGCGAGATTGCGCTGCAGCGAGGCCAGGTGCAGCAGCAGCGGACGCAGCGCCTGCGCCGGCAGGCCGCTTTCCAGTGCATCGCGCCACAACTGCAGCGCCACGCGCAGCTCCGCACGCTTCATCTGTCCACGCCCCGCATACAGACCGCAATCGGCAAGCTCGGCCAGCATACGCATGGCATCTGCATTCAGCGCCAGGCCGATGCACAGGCCACTGCGCCCGGCCTGCACCAGCGGCCGCGATTCCTTTTCAAATGCGATCCATTGTCCCTGGCGCAGGCGGAACCGTCCTTCCTTGGCTTCAACCCACGCACTGCCACGGACCTGGATCCACACCGTGAAACAGCTGCCAGCGGTCTGCAGGCTGCCCAGCCGCGCAACACCCAGGCAGATCGGAAGCGCGTCGTCGAGCGACTTGTCCAGTGAAAGCGTTTGCCCACGATCGGCGAGCGAGAGTTGACGCATGGGGCACCACGGGTTTGCCAATACAGGGGAACTGTTTTGCCAAATCAGGTGGCGAGGGTCAGGAACTCCTGCCGACTTCGCGACGAAATTGAAACGATCCTTGCACGAAGAACATCCGAAACGGATTAATCCTTGGATATCAAGGGTTTGACCACATCGGGAAGCAGGTCGGGCGTCGCTTTGGGCACGCTCATGACACCGATGCCCGAGCCGTCACTGACCGCCATTGCTATATAAAGGCTGGAGCCGTCGGGAGTGGCACTGAAGCTGCTGCCGGAACTGAGACGTTGCCGGTCCACGCAGGATTCTGCTGCCAACGGCGATGCACCCGCCATACGGAACAGCGCCGTACTACAGTCACCCGACGCATCCAGATAGTCGATGTCACCCTGCGCCGTCACGGTCCAGCTGCGGTAACGCCAGCGCGATGGCTTGTCTTCGCCGATCTGGCGGATACTGGCGGCGGCGAGCGTGCTGTCGATGGCCCACAGGCCACCGGCACCAAAGCGCGTGAAAAGCACCCTGCGCTGGCTCGGGTCGAATCGTGCCTGGGACACCCCCTCGATCGCCGCCAGTGGTTGCCAGGCGGCCTGACGCCGGTCGTACAACACCAGGCGCGTGCGTTGCTCATCGTCGCGTTCGATCACCAGCAGCCTGTCCGGATCGTCGGTATACAAGGCCTGCAGCGGCCGCGTGACGGGGACCGGCAGGACGCTGAGCTGATCTTCACGCGGGTTGATTTCGTAAACCAGCGACTGTCCCCGCTCATCCCGCCCGATCACCAGCAGATGGCGACCATCCGGCGACCAGGTCGGCGCCTGCCGGGAATCCGGTCGCAGCCCGTCGATCGGTCGCAGCGACGCGGGACGGTCCACTTCGGCCCACCATAGCGCGTACGCTCCTGAACGATCGGACGCGAACACCAGGTGCCGGCCATCAGGCGACAGCGTGGGCTGGCTGTCCCGCCCGCTGGACGGGAACACCCGCTGCGCCCCGCCCGGCGCATCCAGCGGAACATGAAACAGACCGAACTGCGCCTTGCGCTGCACGAACGCCAGCAGGTCGGCACGACGCGCTACCGCCGGCCACTGCGCATCATCCAGGCCGACGTCGCGCATGGTGCGGCTGTCGGTATCCAGCCGATACAGGCGTACTTCACTGTCCACACGCCTTCCGAACACGACATGGCGGCTGTCACCAAGCCACGCCCAGCCACGGATTTCGGCGGCATCGTCGGTCAGCTGTTCCAGCGCCCCCCCTTCGGCCGGCATCCGCCAGAGATCACCGACCTGTGGATTGCGCACGAACACCAGCCAGCGCCCGTCCGGAGAGACCTGCGGCGCGTAATCGAAATCATCCGGCTGCGCGGAGTAATCCAGCGCCTTCCAGCGCCCGCTGGACAGATCCAGCACGCGGATGCCGCGATGACCGAATGCGCCAACCATGCTGCCGAACACCAGCCCGCGACCATCGGGCATCCAGTCGAAACTGAGGAGTTCGGTACCATCGCACCGCGTCGCTTCGCGCAGGTTGCCGCCCGTAGCGCTGACGATGAGCACCCGGCAGTGGCCGTCCGCCTGGAAGCGCGCGAAGGCGATTTCCCGGCCATCCGGCGACCAGTGCGGAAAGCGGTCCGTCGCTCCTTCCGGTCGTTCCAGCAGGTCGCGCGCCGGTGCGTTGCCGGAGGTCTGCACCTTGATCTGCCCGCCCCGGCCATCCTCCGCACTGGACTCGTAAGCCACCTGCGAACCATCCGGGGAAAGTGTCGGATAGGTATCGAAACCTGTGCCAGCCGTGATCAGCCGATAAGGCCGTTGCGGACTGCCGATGACACGTGTGCCGTTTTCCACCGCGTCGTCCAGCGGCGTCGATGCCGGCGTCCGCTGCAGCAGCCAGGTCATGACAGCCAGCGCGACCAGCATGGCCACGCCGACAACCAGCAGCAGCCGACGCCTGAGTTGCCGCCATGCATGCCGCTGTCCAGGCATGCCCGTCGCCGTGACCGGTGCCGGTGTCGCCAAGGGGGCTGCCTCCGCCGTGATTCCGGAATCGATCGCCGCCATGTCGACCTGCGGCTCCACGACGGCAGCATTCAAACCACTGTTTTCGCCACCACCACTCCCGTTGCCGGAATCCGGAGGATCCGCACGCAGCATCGACTGCGGCGCATCGGGAAGCGTTACCGGGACCAGCAGGCGATAGCCTGACTTGGCGATTGTTTCGATATACGCCGTACCCTGCTCATCGGCGCTGGTGAAGGCCTTGCGCAGCTGGGTAACCGCCTGGGTCAGCACGTCGTTCGTCGGCAGCGTATCCGGCCAGACCTCGGCGAACAGTTCATCACGCGTGACCACACGCCCCCGGCTGCGAACCAGCACGCAGAGCACGCCCAGCGCCTTCGGCGTGAGCCGACGGGGGCGGCGCATGCCGGGAACCTGCACCTCGCGTGAGGACAGGGTCACGGTGCAGCCGCCAATGCGCAGGATGTCCGCGCCGTGCAGGGCGTCGTCGTTGGTGGTCATCATTCTCTTGGATGTCAGGCAGGCACGGGGCCGGCCATGCGCAGGGAGATCTTTTCCACGTAACAACGCGAACAGCCAGACTCTGCAAACCTCATGGACCCATACCGCAAAAAAACCGGAGCGCGCGAATACTAGCCTATGCACGTTCACCGCACATGCTGCGGCGGGCATCAGGCACTCTCTCGCCCACGTATTCATATAAAAGTTTCATTATTCGCGCTCTTCTGGGCGCGAATTTTTTATCCGGCATTCATTTTCGTGGGCGCTGCAGCATGGTCAGGCCGACCAGCCGGGAGACCACGAGCGCGACATACATCACCCCGGAAAACTGCGCCAGCATTACCAACGCACGGGCCTGGGGGTGTACCGGAACCACATCGCTCAAGCCGACTCCGCTCAGCAAACTGAAGCTGAGATAAAGCAGTTCCATCCATGTACGCGTAGCGGTATGGGTGGCCGCAAGGAAACTACCGGGAAACCACTGCTGGCAGACGGAAAATGCGAACGCGAACGCCCACGCCAGCAGGGTGAACGTCGCGCCGGCGGCGAACAGTTCATCCCGGGTGACGGTGTGGTCCTGCAGCATGTAGGCGATCAGCGCGCCGGCTGTATAGAAGTACAGCAGGCTTTCCAGCACCTGGGCGGCGATGGCCAGGCCTGCCTGCCCGAGCACAACGCCGGCCACCGAGAACACCACCGATGGAATGGCCAGCAGCAGGGCCAACCAGGTCCCCAGGGGACTGCGCTGTACCACCCACAGCGCCAGCCCCAGAACAACGATGCCAACGGTGCCGAATGCAACCCGCCCGGAGGCGGTGGCATCCATCGCTGGATACAGCAGCACGCCCAGCAGCTGCACGCCGAGCAGCCACGCAGAAGGATGCCGGCGGGCGATGGCAAGCCAGCGGATGGTCACGGCAGCAGGCATGGCGTCCTTTCCCCAGGGGTGGTGGCCGGAGGATACCGGACGGGTGTGCTGGGCAGGTTCATGGGTGCCAGCCAGCGGCCGGCACCCCACGCACACGATCATCCAGGGCGATACACCTCCGCGCCGGCGGCGCGGAATTCCGCGGACTTCTCCGCCATGCCCGCCTCCAGCGCACGCGCGTCCTCCATGCCCTGCGCCGCCGCGTAATCGCGGACGTCCTGGGTGATCTTCATCGAACAGAAATGCGGCCCGCACATCGAACAGAAATGGGCCAGCTTGTGCGCGTCCCTGGGCAGGGTCTCGTCATGGAACTCCTTCGCCTTTTCCGGATCCAGCCCAAGATGGAACTGGTCCTCCCAGCGGAACTCGAAACGCGCCTTGCTCAGCGCGTTGTCGCGCACCTGTGCGCCGGGATGGCCCTTTGCGAGGTCTGAGGCATGCGCGGCGATGCGGTAGGCCATGATGCCGTCGCGTACGTCCTGCCGGTTGGGCAGGCCCAGGTGCTCCTTTGGCGTGACGTAGCAGAGCATGGCGGTGCCGTACCAGCCGATCATCGCCGCGCCGATCGCGCTGGTGATGTGGTCGTAACCCGGCGCGATGTCGGTGGTGAGCGGCCCCAGCGTATAGAACGGCGCTTCGCCGCATTCGCGCAGCTGCTTGTCCATGTTCTCCTTGATCAGCTGCATCGGCACGTGGCCGGGGCCTTCGATCATGGTCTGCACGTCGTGCTTCCAGGCGATCTTCGTCAGCTCGCCCAGCGTCTCCAGTTCGCCGAACTGCGCCGCATCGTTGGCATCTGCGATGCAGCCCGGACGCAGGCCATCACCCAGCGAGAACGTCACGTCGTAGACTTTCATGATCTCGCAGATCTCCTCGAAGTGCGTATAGAGGAAATTCTCCCTGTGGTGGGCAAGGCACCACTTGGCGAGGATGCTGCCGCCACGCGAGACGATGCCGGTGACGCGCCGCGCGGTCAGCGGTACATACCGCAGCAGCACCCCGGCATGGATGGTGAAGTAGTCCACGCCCTGTTCGGCCTGTTCGATGAGAGTGTCGCGGAAGATCTCCCAGGTGAGCTCCTCGGCGCGTCCATCGACCTTTTCCAGCGCCTGGTAGATCGGCACTGTGCCGATCGCCACCGGCGAATTGCGGATGATCCACTCGCGGGTCTCGTGGATATGCTTGCCGGTGGACAGGTCCATCACCGTATCGCCGCCCCAGCGTATTGCCCAGACCAGCTGGTCCAGTTCCTCGGCGATGCCCGAGGAAACGGCGCTGTTGCCGATGTTGGCGTTGATCTTGGTCAGGAAGTTGCGACCGATGATCATCGGCTCGCTTTCCGGATGGTTGATGTTGTTGGGCAGCACCGCGCGGCCGCGGGCGATCTCGTCACGCACGAATTCAGGCGTGATGATCCTGGGAATCGACGCACCGAAGGATTGCCCGGGATGCTGCTGCAGCAGGCCGGCGTCGCGCACCGTCTCCATACGCTGGTTCTCGCGGATGGCGACGAACTCCATCTCCGGGGTGATGATGCCGCGACGCGCATAGTGCATCTGCGTGACATTGGCGCCGGCGCACGCGCGTCGTGGCTGGCAGCGTGCCGGGAAACGGACGGCATCGAGCTTGCCGTCGTGTTCGCGCGAACGGCCGAACGCCGAGCTCAGTCCCGCCAGCAGCTCCGTATCGCCCCGCTCTTCCACCCATGCCCGGCGCACGGGAGGCAGACCGGCGGACAGATCGATGCGCGCATCCGGATCGGTATAGGGACCGGACGTGTCGTAGACGGTCACCGGCGCGTTTTCTTCACCACCGAACACGGTGGGCGTCCGCGTCAGGGAGATTTCCCGCATGGGCACCTGCAGGTCCGGGCGCGATCCTGATACGTGGATCTTGCGCGAACCAGGAATCGGCCGGGTGACGGATCCGGAAAGTTGCTGGGCCTGTTGCTGCAGGGCGGAAAGCTGTGCGTTCATCGGCATCGTCCAGTGGTTTTCAGGGACGAAGCGGCGGCGCACTGGCGCAGGCACGCGGACGCCGGAGTCAGACGGTCCACGCACAGGCAGCATTGCGAAGCTTCCCTACGCCGGTATCAGCCGGATCAGGTTCCAAGGGACTATCTCAACCGTGGCCCGTGTGGACCGCGGTACCCCCGCTTCTACGCGCATTACATCACAAAGGCACTTCGCCTGCCGACCATGACGGGTCCGTGACGGGCGCCGGGTAGAATGCCCCGGCGGCTTCCCGGGTCATGTGCCCCGGCTGCACAACGCCGCGTTGCGCATTCGTCTGCATTGCCGTCTCCGGCACGGACATGCACAGCACGCTTCTGTTCGCTACTTCATTCGCTGATCGGAGAAGCTCCTTCATGGTGTTTCGTATCTCCATCGCACTGGTCGCCGTACTGGTGCTGCTGGCCGGCTTCGCGCCCGGCCCCTTCAATTCGGTGGTGCAGACCGTCCTTGCCGAAGTCGTCCGCGGTGCGGGCTGGCTGTATCTGCTGGTCGTGTTCCTGTCCCTGACATTCCTGATTTACCTGGCCTTCGGTCGCTTCGCGGAGCTGCGTATCGGTGGCGAGGATGCCGAGCCGGATTTCTCGCGTGCCAGCTGGATGTCGATGTTGTTCGCTGCCGGCATGGGTATCGGCCTGGTGTTCTGGGGCGCGGCCGAACCGGTTTCGCACTTCGCCAAGCCGCCCGAGGGGCTGACACCGATGAGCATGGAATCGGCACGTGCCTCCATGCGCTATGCGTTCTTCCATTGGGGCCTGCACCCCTGGGCCATCTATGCGCTGATCGGCCTGGCAATGGCCTGGTTCCAGTTCAACCGCAACGGCCGCGGGCTGGTCAGCGACATGCTGCAGCCGGTGATCGGACGCCATCACCGTGGTTGGATGGGCCAGGCCGTCAACATCGCCGCCGTAGTTGCAACCGCGATCGGCGTGGCGACCACGCTGGGCTTCGGGACCATCCAGATCGCCGCCGGACTGGAGCGGGTATTCGGCCTCCGCGCCAGTGTGCCGACGCAGATGGTGATCATCGCGGTCGCCTTCGTGCTGTACATGGCCTCCACCACCAGCGGTGTGGATCGCGGCATCAAATGGCTGTCCAATTTCAATCTGGGGCTGGCGGCATTGCTGATGGCCATGGTGCTGGTGCTGGGGCCGACCGGCTTCATCTTCGATACGTTCACCACCACGCTGGGCTCCTACCTCAACCAGCTGGTGACGATGAGTCTGCGCATGTCGCCGTTCTCCGGCAGCACCTGGGTGGCGGACTGGACCATCTTCTACTGGGCATGGTGGATCGCATGGGCGCCGTTCGTGGGTGCGTTCATCGCGCGCATCTCGCGCGGGCGCAGCGTGCGCGAGTTCGTGGTCGGCGTGGTCATCGCCCCGACCCTGCTCGGCTTCCTCTGGTTCTCGGTATTCGGTGGCACGGCATTGTGGTCGCAGATCTTCGGTCACGTAGACCTTGTGCAGGCCCTGGGCAACGGTTACGAAACGGTGCTGTTCACGATGTTCGACAGCCTGCCCATCTCCACGGTGCTGTCCAGCGTGGCGCTGTTGCTGCTGATGATCTTCTTCGTCACCTCGGCGGATTCGGCGGTACTGGTGCTGGCCAGCATGTCCACCGATGAAGCCGGCGATCCGCCACTCAAGCGCAAGATGGCCTGGGGTGTTGCCATCGCGCTGATCGCTGCGGCGCTGCTGCTGGCCGGTGGCCTGTCGGCGCTGCAGGGAATGATCACCATCGCCGCCCTGCCCTTCGCGCTGCTCATGGTGCTGGTGATGGTGTCGCTGTACCGGGCGCTGGACATGGAGTGGACGCGTGAGCGCCGCAAGGCACAGCACGCACGGCACATGATCGAATCATGGATTGAACGCGAGATGGCGGCGCAGGAGGAGACACGCGAGGAAGCGGCGCGGGCGATCGATCGGGATTGAGGGGGATTGGCAGGGCCTGCGGCCCTGCACCCGCCGAAGCAGGTGCAACAGCAAAAAGCAGCGGCGTAGAGCGGACTGCGGGTGGG
>JAEZCF010000034.1 GCA_023430045.1 Pseudomonadota bacterium
TCCGCAATATATTAAGGACAGGGTGAGCCGGTCCTTGGCATCGGAAACAGCATACATTCTCTTTTGCGAAATACACAAACAAACCGGAGATATTGAAACCGGGTCCGCCATTGAAAAGGCCGGGTTATTCACCCGGCCTTTGTCATTACTGCGTCAACTTCGCCAGCAGTGCGTCCTTGTCCAGGACTTCGGCTTCGGCCGCGCTGCGCGCGCGGTACTCGAACGTGCCGGCGGCGACACCGCGTTCGGACACCACGATCCGGTGCGGCACGCCGATCAGTTCCATGTCGGCAAACATCGCGCCCGGGCGCAGGCCGCGGTCGTCCAGGGCCACGTCCAGGCCGGCGGCCTGCAGCTGTGCAAGCACCTCGGCGGCAGTGGCCGACACGGTCTCGTCCTGCTTCGGGTTGATCATGCAGACCACTACCTGCCACGGCGCCATCGCGTCGGGCCAGATAATGCCGGCGTCGTCATGATTCTGTTCAATCGCCGCAGCCACGATGCGCGAAATGCCGATGCCGTAGCAGCCCATCGCCAATACCGCAGCCTTGCCGTTCTCGTCGAGCACGGTCGCATTCAACGCCTGCGCATACTGGCGGCCGAGCTGGAACACGTGGCCGACCTCGATGCCGCGCGCGATTTTCAGCTCACCCCCATCGGCGGCGCGATCACCGGCCTTGGCGTTGCGGATATCCGCCACTTCCGGTTCGGGCAGGTCACGGCCCCAGTTGACGCCGGCGATGTGGAAACCGGCTTCGTTGGCGCCGACGACGAAATCGGCCAGCGCGGCGACGTCGCGGTCGGCGACGATGCGGATCGGCTGGGCCGGATTGAGCGGGCCGAGGAAACCGGGCTGGCTGCCCAGGTGCGTGGCGATCTCCGCCTCGCTGGCCATGCGGTAACCCTGCAGGCCCTCGACTTTACCGAGTTTGATTTCATTGACGTCGTGATCGCCACGCACCAACGCCAGCACGAAGCCGCCCTCGCTCATGATCGCGATCGACTTGACCGTGCGCTCCAGGCCCAGGCCGAGCAGGGCGGCCACCGCTTCACAGGTTTTCTGCGTGGGCGTGTCGACCTTGCGCAGTGCTTCGCTGGCGGCCGGGCGCTCGCCCGGGGCCGCGGCGATGGCCGCTTCCATGTTCGCGGCGTAATCCGAGCCGGTGGAAAACACCAGCGCGTCTTCGCCGGACTCGGCGATCACGTGGAATTCCTGCGAGGCGTCGCCACCGATCGCGCCGGAGTCGGCCTGCACCATGCGGAAATCCAGGCCGAGGCGGGTGAAGATGCGGGCATAGGCCGACTTCATGTTTTCGTACTCGCGCACCAGGCACTCATCGTGCAGGTGGAAGGAGTACGCATCCTTCATCAGGAACTCGCGCGCGCGCATCACGCCGAAACGCGGGCGGATCTCGTCGCGGAACTTGGTCTGGATCTGGAAGAAATTGACCGGCAGCTGCTTGTAGCTGGACAGCTCCTGGCGCGCGAAATCGGCAGCGGCCTCTTCGGCGGTCGGGCTGTAGCAGAAGACCTGCTCCTTGCGGTCCTTGATCTTCAGCAGCTGCGGGCCGAACTTTTCCCAGCGGCCGGTGGCTTCCCACAGTTCCTTGGGCTGGATGGTCGGAATCTGGAATTCGACCGCGCCGGCACGCTCCATTTCCTCACGCACGATGCGCTCGACCTTGCGCAGCACGCGCAGGCCCAGCGGCGACCAGGTGTACAGCCCCGAGGCCAGCTTGCGGATCATGCCCGCGCGCAGCATCAAGCGGTGGCTGGTCAGCTCCGCGTCGCTGGGGGTTTCCTTGGTGGTGTGCAGGTGGAACTGGGAGAGGCGCATCGTCGGCTTCGCTGAACGGCAGAAGCCGATATTCTGCCAGTCCGGCCGCCGCGATGGGTGCTGGCGGTGGTTTTGGCCCTTGCGGGGACCGGCGGCTCAGGCCTTGGGCGTGCAGTACGCCTGGATGGCGGCCTCGGCCAGGGTCCTCTGGGCGCTGCGCTGCGCGTCGGTCAGGGCGGTATCGGCCTTGCCGTCGCCATCGGTGTCCTGCATGACCTTGCCCGGCCCATCGAGCAGGACGATATTGCCGCGGGCGGTGGTGCAGGCGCTGTTCTCGGCCGGGGCGGCCGCCGCCTCGCGCGGGGCCGGGTCGCGGTGTTGGACCTGGCGGGCCTCGTAGTTCTGCCCGGTGGGCGGCTTCTCCGAATACTGGGTCACGCCATGGGCGTCTTTCCACTTATAGACGTTGCCGGCACTGGCCGTCGCACTGGCGAGCAGCAGCAGGGCGCTCAGACGGGACAGGGCACGCATGGCGACTCCGGAGACGGGGCAGAAGCGCGATTGCAGCACCCCGGGCCGGCGCTGGCAAGCCGATCACGGCAGCAATGGCAGGGCGCGGCGCGCTGGCACTGCCCCAAAGGGCACCGCAGCCACTAAACTGGCCGCATGGATCAACTGAAACCCCCGCCGCGCTCGCGCAGCATCTACCTGCTGCCCAACCTGTTCACCACCGCAGGCCTGTTCGCCGGCTTCTACGCGATCATCGCCGCGGCCAACGGCGACTTCGTCAATGCCGCCATCGCCGTGTTCGTCGCGGCGGTCATGGACGGCCTGGACGGCCGCGTGGCCCGGCTGACCGGGACCAGCAGCGAATTCGGCGTGCAGTACGACTCGCTGGCCGACCTGGTCAGTTTCGGCATGGCCCCGGCCCTGGTGATGTACCACTGGTCGCTGTCCTGGCTGAAGTTCGACGACCCGGTGCTCGGCCGCGTCGGCTGGGCGGTCGCCTTCCTGTATGCCGCCTGCGCTGCGTTGCGCCTGGCCCGCTTCAATACCCAGGTCACGGTGGTCGACAAGCGCTGGTTCATCGGGCTGGCCAGCCCGGCCGCCGCGGGCCTGATGATGTCCTTCGTCTGGGCCTTCGCCGATGGCAACCTGGGCTGGGACGGCAACCAGCTGCGCTACGTCGCCCTCGGCGTGACCCTGGTCTCGGCCCTGCTGATGGTCAGCCGGATCCGCTTCTGGAGCTTCAAGGGCAGTGGCGAGAAGGGGCCGCGCGCGGACCGCGTGCCGTTCCTGGCGCTGGCCCTGGTGCCGATCGCCATCGCGATCATGGTCATCGATCTGCCGCGCGTGCTGTTCGCGGTGGGCCTGGTGTATGCCCTGTCCGGCCCGTGTTACTGGGTGTGGCAACGCACCCGCAGGCCGGTCGAGCCGAACGCGTGAGCGGGCAGGCGCTGCCGCCATTGTGGTCGCCGGCGCAGCAGTCCTGGCTGCAGGCCATGGGCTACACGGTGTTCGTCGACGGCAGTGTCGCGCCCGAGGCGGTGGTGATGCCGGAGATCGAGCTGCGCGCGGCCCCGGTGGACGAGCCGTCGGTGCCCGTACGCCCCGCACGGCCGGCGCCATCGGCGGACGCGCCCGCACCGGTACGGCGCAGTGCCCCGCGCACGGTGGACGAAGGCGCGCCCAGCAGCCCGCCGGCCGCGACACCCGTGCGCGCGAGCGGTGGCCGCCGCGCCGCGGTGCGGATGCCTGATCGCCTGCAGATCGCGCTGCTGCGTGCCTCCGGCTGCAACCCCGCCGAACCGGATACCCAGGCCTTGATGGCCAGCTGGAACCTGGATGAACTGCGCGGCAGTGCGGCCGCCAAGCGTGCGTTGTGGCCGCAGTTGCGTGCCCTGCGCAGGAAGAACCGCCCGTGAGCGCGGTGAGCTCGCCACGGCCGTTGTCGCTGCGCGCGCTGCGCGAAAGCGACCTCAATGCGGTGATGGCGATCGAGGTGCGCGGGTATCCGTACCCGTGGACCCGCGGCATCTTCCAGGATTGCCTGCGTGCCGGTTATCCCGGCCTGGCGATGGAAGAGGACGGCCTGCTGATGGGCTACGGCCTGCTCAGCATCGCCGCCGATGAAGCCCATATCCTCAATATCTGCGTGGACCCGCTGTGCCAGTCGCGCGGCCACGGCCGGCATCTGCTGCGCGCGCTGGTGAAGCTGGCCCGCGACCACGGCGCGCACCGCGTGTTCCTGGAAGTGCGCCCGTCCAATGCCCCGGCGGTGGCGCTGTACCACAGCGAGGGCTTCAACGAGATCGGCCGCCGGCCGCGCTATTACCCCGCCCGCGAGGGGCGCGAGGACGCGCTGGTGATGGCCATCGAACTGGTCGACGACGATATCCAGGTGATGCCGCCGCTCTGACCGCGTGGTGTAGCGCCACCCATGGGGTGGCCCTACGTGATCCGCAGTACCACTGCGCCCACCACGATCAGGCCTGCAGCGAGCCAGCGCTGGCGGGTGATGCGTTCGCGCAGCAGCCAGGCCGAAATCAGGATCCCGAACAGGATCGAGGTTTCGCGCAGCGCGGAGATCATCGCGATCGGCGCGACCGTCATGGCCCACAGCGCCAGTCCGTAGGAGACCAGCGTGCCGATGCCACCGATGATGCCGTAGCCCCAGTTGCGGCGGGCATAGTCGCGCAGCGCGCTGGCCCGGGTGCACAGCACCCACAGTGGCAAGGGCAGGCCGGAGAGCAGGAACAGCCACAGCGTGTAGCTCACCGCAGCGCCGGAGTGGCGTGCGCCCCAGCCGTCAACCAGCGTGTAGGTGCCGATGACACCGGCATTGAGCAGCGGCAACCACAGATGTTGGCGCGAGATGCCGCGTGTCATGCACAGGATGCCCAGGCAGATCAGCCCGATGCCGGCCCAGGCGACCCACTCAAGGCGCTCACCGAGGAACAGTGTGCTGACCAGCGCGACGAGGATGGGCGCGCAGCCCCGCATCAGCGGGTAGGACGCGCTCATCTCGGTCAGCTGGTAGGTGCGGGCGACCAGCAGGTAATACCCGACCTGGAGCAGTGTGGAGGTCGCCAGCCACGGCCAGCTCTGCGGCGCGGGTACGGGCAGGAACGGCAGGCCGATCGCGGCGATCACCGCCGCCGAGCCGGTGACCAGCAGCGTGGTCATCAGCTTGTCCGTGCCGCGTTTGACGATCGCGTTCCAGCTGGCATGCAGCAGGGCGGCGAACAGCACGATGCAGAAGATGGACAGCGACATCATCGGCCCAAGGTGGAGCCACCCATGGGTGGCTGCGCGTCATCCCGCCCCGGAAGGCAGCCACGCATGGCGTGGCACTACCTCCCCCCAGCGCTTACAGCTTCGCGCGCTGCGAACGCAGGCCTTCCAGCTGCGCGGTCCACTCGACCAGGCGCACGCGCTCCTGCTCGACCACGGCCGCCGGCACCTTGTCGGTGAACTTGGCCAGCTTGGTCCCGCTCTTTTCCTTTTCCGATTCCACCCGGGCGATTTCCTTGTCCAGGCGCGCGCGTTCGGCGCCCAGATCGACCAGGCCCTCCAGCGGCACCAGCAGGGTCAGGTCGCCCACGATCGCGGTGGCGGCTGGCGGCGTGTCGCTGCCGTTGGCCAGCCACTCGATGCGCTCCAGCTTGAGCAGGAACGACAGCGAGGCGGTGAAGCGGGTCATGCGCGCGCGGTCGTCGTCATTGCCGCCCTGCAGCAGCAGCGGCACCAGCTTGGACGGCGGCACGTTCAACTCGCTGCGCACGCGGCGCAGCGCATTGACCATCGACTTCAGCCATTCCACGTCGGCTTCGGCGCGGGCGAAGTCACCAGCGAATTCCTCCGCGGTCGGATACGGGCGCTGGGAGAGGGTGTCATCGGTGATGCCCAGGCGCGGGGCGACCTGGCCCCACAGCTGCTCGGTGACGAACGGAATCAACGGGTGCAGCAGGCGCAGCAGCGCTTCGAGCACGTACAGCAGGGTGTGGCGGGTGCTGTTGGCATCCTCGGCGTCGGCACCGTTGAGGGCCGGCTTGGTCAGCTCCAGGAACCAGTCGCAGAACTCGTTCCAGGCGAATTCGTACAGGCACTGCGCCAGCAGGTCGAAGCGGTAGTTGGCGAAATGCGTCTGGGCTTCGGCCGAGACCGCGGCCAGGCGCGCGAGAATCCAGCGCTCGGCGTCGGTCCGCGGCTGAGGCACACCGGTGAACGTGCTGCCCTCGGTGTTCATCAGGGTGAAGCGGCTGGCATTCCACAGCTTGTTGCAGAAATTCTTGTAGCCCTCGGCGCGGTTCATGTCGAACTTGATGTCGCGGCCGTGGGTGGCCAGGGCCGCGATGGTGAAGCGCAGCGCATCGGCACCGTGGGCGATGATGCCATCGGGGAACTCGCGGCGGGTCGCCTTCTCGATCTTCGGCGCATCCTTGGGCTTCATCAGGCCGGTGGTGCGCTTGGCGACCAGGTCTTCGATGGAAATACCATCGATGATGTCCAGCGGGTCGAGCACGTTGCCCTTGGACTTGGACATCTTCTGACCCTGCGCATCGCGGATCAGGCCGGTCATGTAGATGTCCTTGAACGGAATCTTCCCGGTGAAGCTGTCGGTGGCCATGATCATGCGGGCCACCCAGAAGAAGATGATGTCAAAGCCGGTGACCAGCACCGCAGACGGCAGGTAGCGCTCGAAACCGCGCGCCTCCATGGCCTGCTCGTTCGGCCAGCCCAGCGTGGAGAACGGCCACAGCTGCGAGGAGAACCAGGTCTCCAGCACGTCGCTGTCCTGGTGCAGGGCGAGGTCGGCGGCGAGGTTGTTCTTCGCGCGCGCTTCGGCTTCGTCGCGGCCGACATAGCAGTTGCCCGCGTCGTCGAACCACGCCGGAATGCGATGGCCCCACCACAGCTGGCGGCTGATGCACCAATCCTGGATGTTCTCCATCCAGTGGCGGTAGGTATTGATCCAGTTGGCCGGCACGAACTGGATGCTGCCGTTCTCGACCAGCTCCAGGCCGCGCTTTGCCAGCACGTCCATCTTCACGAACCACTGGTCGGTCAGGTAGGGCTCGATCACCTGCTGGGTGCGGTCGCCACGCGGCACCTGCAGCTTGTGTGCCTTGGTCTCGACCAGGATGCCGAGGTCTTCCAGCTCGGCCAGGATCACCTTGCGCGCGTCGTAACGGTCCAGCCCGCGGTACTTCTCCGGGGCGTTGTCGTTGATCGCCGCGTCCGGGGTGAACAGGTTGATCATCGGCAGGTTGTGGCGCAGGCCGACCTGGTAATCGTTGAAATCGTGGGCGGGGGTCACCTTGACCACGCCGGTACCGAACTCGCGGTCGACGTAATCATCGGCGATCACCGGAATCTCGCGATCGGTCAGCGGCAGCTTCACCTTCTTGCCGATCAGGTGCGCGTAGCGCTCATCGTCCGGGTGCACCATCACCGCGGTGTCGCCCAGCATGGTTTCCGGGCGGGTGGTGGCCACGGTCAGGGTGCCGCTGCCATCGGCCAGCGGGTAGCTGATCGACCACAGGAAACCGTCTTCCTCCACGCTCTCCACTTCCAGATCGGAAATGGCGGTCTTGAGCACCGGATCCCAGTTGACCAGGCGCTGGCCACGGTAGATCAGGCCCTGCTCGTGCCAGCGCACGAAGGCCTCGATCACCGCTTCGGACGGCTGCGGGTCCATGGTGAAGGTGCTGCGCGACCAGTCGCTGGAGGTGCCCAGGCGGCGCATCTGGCGCTCGATGGTGTCACCGGACTGCGCCTTCCACTCCCACACCTTTTCGATGAAGCCGTCGCGGCCCAGCGAATCGCGGGTTTCGCCCTGGCCGGCCAGCGCCAGGTTGCGCGACACCACCATCTCGGTGGCGATGCCGGCGTGGTCGGTACCCACCTGCCACAGCGTGTCGTAGCCGCGCATGCGGTGGTAGCGCACCAGCGCATCCATCAGGGTCTGCTGGAAGGCATGGCCCATGTGCAGCGTACCGGTCACGTTCGGCGGCGGCAGCAGGATGGTGTACGGCTCGCCCTTGCCGGACGGCTTGAAATGGCCGGCCTTCTCCCACGCGTCGTACAACGCGGTTTCAAAGGATTTGGGGTCGTAGCTGGAGGCGAGTTGGGTCATGCGGGAACCAGGATCGAATACGGAAGGTGGGGGTGCCGGAAGCTCAGCGCCCTAAGGCGCGACGGATCTTCTGGGCTGTATGGAACGGTGAGACCGCGCAGGCGGCCCAGATCGCGGCGGGCCGCCAGCCGGACAAGGCCAGCCGACTGGTAGTCGGCGCTACCTTCGAGACGTTGAGGATGCCTGCGATCGGGCGGCCGATGGTGAAGAAGGCGGACCAGGGAAAGATCAGGGCGATCAACAGGCGCATCAAGGGTCTCCGGGGGCGGCGGCGACCGGACGGACGCCACGCGGGTTACATGTCGTACTTGTTCAGCTCAAAGCCCAGCGCCTTGTACTGGCGCCAGCGCTCGCGCAGCGGTTCGCGCGCTTCCGGGTCGGCCGGGACCACTTCCAGCACGCGGTCGCAGGCGGCCAGGTAAGGATCGTCACGCAGATTGATGACCAGCGGCCGGGCCGGGGCCTCGGTACCGGGAACGGCGATCAGCACCAGCGCCTCTTCCTCGTCCATGTCTTCCCCGGCGATCTGGTGCGGGATGTAGGCATCGTTGTCGAACGCCCACAGCAGTTCGTCCAGTTCTTCGGCCTGGGCCTGGTCGCGCGCCAGCACCAGGGTGAACAGCCCGGCGTCGTTGGCCTTGCGGGCCAGCTCACAGACCAGCCGCAACGGCTCGGTCAGGAAGCGGGGCTTGGCGATCAGGTAGAAATCAGCACGGGACATGGCAGGGCCTGGAGCGAAGGGAGAACCCGGCGCCAGGCCGGGCGGGATCGCGGCCACCGATGGGCGGCCGCGATCGGGCAGGGCATCAGGCGCGGGCGACCTGGTCCAGCAGCCACTGGCTCAGCAGGCCGACCGGGCGACCAGTGGCCATGCCGCGCTTGCCTTCATCGCTGGCCACGCCGGCGATGTCCAGATGCGCCCAGCGCTGGCCTTCGGTGAAGCGCGACAGGAAGCAGCCGGCGGTGATCGCACCGGCCCAGCGGCCGCCGATGTTGTAGATGTCGGCGAAGCTGGAATCCAGCATCGGCTGGTACTCGTCCCACAGCGGCAGGCGCCAGGCGCGGTCGAACACGTGCTCGCCGGCGGCCAGCAGTTCGTTGGCCAGGTCGTCGTGCTTGGTCATCAGGCCGGCGGTCTGGTGGCCCAGGGCAACCAGGCAGGCACCGGTCAGGGTGGCCACGTCGATCAGCGCGGCCGGCTCGAAGCGCTGCGCGTAGGTCAGCGCGTCGCACAGGATCAGGCGGCCTTCGGCGTCGGTGTTGCCCACTTCGATGGTCTTGCCGGACATCGAGGTGATGACGTCGGACGGGCGGTAGGCATTGCCGTCGATGGCGTTTTCAACCGCCGGCACCACCACCACCAGGTTCAACGGCAGCTTCGCCTTCACGGTGGCCACGAAGGTGCCGATGACGTTGGCGCCACCGCACATGTCGTATTTCATCTCTTCGATGCCACCCTGGGTCTTCAGGTTGACACCACCGGTATCGAAAGTGATGCCCTTGCCGACCAGCACGAAAGGCTTCGCATCGCCACCGTTGCTCCACTTCAGCACCACCAGGCGCGGGCGGTTGGCCGAACCGCGGGCCACGGCCAGCAGCGATCCCATGCCGAGCGCTTCCATCTGTGTTTCATCGAGGATCTCGGCTTCGGCCCCGTCGTGCTCGCCGGCGAACTTCACCGCCACGTCGGCCAGGTGGGCCGGGTTGCAGTAGTTGGGCGGCAGATTGCCCAGCTCGCGGGCGAATTCGACGCCTGCGGCGATGGCCTGGCCCTGGGTCAGTGCCTGGTCGTCGTTTCCGGCGATGGCCAGCTGCTGCAGGCCGGTGTCATCGGCCTTCTTCCTGCCGAGCGTGGCGGTGTAGCGGTAGCTGGCGTGATCGGCGGCGATGATGGCCTGGCGGATGGCCCAGGCCGCGTCGCGCTCCTTCACCGGCAGGTCCACCAGCGTGAACAGGGCGCTGCGGCTGGCGCCGGACTTCAGCGCGCGCACGGCGTCGCCGATGGCCTTCAGGTACTGCGGCACGCCGAAGCGCGCCGCTTCCCCCAGGCCGACCACCAGCACGCGCGGCGCATTGACGCCGGGGAGGTCGTGCAGCAGCGTGGTGGCGCCGGTCTTGCCGGACACGTCGCCGCGCTGGGCAAGGGCGGCCAGGCGACCCCCGCTGGCAGCGTCCAGCGCCTGTGCGGCGGGCGACAGGGAGAGGTCGGCGAAGGCGCCGACGACCACGCAGTCAACGTCAGCAGAGGAAGGCGATGCCTGGTTCAGGGTGAATTCGAGGGCCATTGATCAGATTCCGTTGTCAAATCCGTACAATCGCGGACCGTTTACGTCCAGCCGGTAGACTGGGCGGCACCGCGAACGAACCCGAGAGTTTAAACCACGGCCCATGTTGAAGCTCGACCGCTATCTATTGGGCGATTTCGTCCAGAGTTTCCTGGCCACCCTCATTGTCCTGCTGGTGGTCAGCGTGGGCGGCGTGCTGGTGGACATCCTCGGCAACATCGCCGATGGCCGCCTGCCGGCGCGCCTGCTGTTCTCCCAACTGGGCCTGCAGTTCATCGTCTACATGCCGCTGATCCTGCCGCTGGCGCTGATGCTGGGCCTGCTGCTGGCGGTGGCGCGCCTGTACCGCGACTCGGAAATGGCGGTGATCACCGCCATCGGCGTGGGGCCCCGGCGGCTGCTGCGGCCACTGCTGATGCTGGTGCTGCCGGTGGTGGGACTGATCGGCGCCTGCTCGCTGTGGCTGGGACCCTGGGCGGACCGCACCGGCGAGAAGATGATCGACGAGGCCAACCGCAGCGTGCTGATGGCCGGTCTTGAAGCCGGGCGCTTCACCAATCTTTCCAATGGCGGCGTGGTCTATCTTTCGTCGATCTCGCCCGACGGCACCGGCCTGGGCCGGGTGTTCATCAACCGCCTGCGCGAAGGGCGCGTGGAAGTGGTGTCTGCCGCCAGCGGCCGCCTGTACTTCGAAGGCCAGACCCAGCGTTACCTGCAGCTGGACGATGGACAGCAGATCGAAGGCCCCACCGACGGTGGCAAGGATTACCGGCTGGCGACCTTCGCGCGCAACGACGTGGCCATGCCCGATGGTGCGCAGACCCGTCAGTCCGACGATCCGGAACTGCTGCCGACGAGCCAGCTGATCGGCGATGAGCGGCCGCAGGCCAAGGCCCAGCTGCATTCACGCATCGCCCCGCCGCTGATCGCGCTGGCGTTCGCGCTGCTGACGGTGCCGCTGGCGCGCAGTTCACCGCGCCAGCAGCGCTACGGACGCATGATGCTGGCCTTCCTGGCCTATATGGTGGGCATGAACCTGATGTTCATCGGAACCGGCTGGATCGCCGATGGCAAGGTGCCCGCCGGGATGGGCCTGTGGTGGCTGACGCTGCCGCTGCTGGGGCTGGCGATATGGATGTACCTGCGTGACGGCCGCCTGTCGCGCCCGAAGAGGGTGAGCGCATGATCCCGCGCCCGATGCGTTTCGATCTTTACCTTGGACGGGCAGTGTTCGGCACCGTGCTGCTGACCTGGGCGGTGCTGATCGGCCTGGACGTGGTGATGGCGTTCTCCGGTGAGTTCAAGGATGTCGGCAAGAACGGCTACACCTTGGGGCATGCCGCGGCGTGGGTGCTGTACACCGTGCCACGTCGTGCCTATACCTTCTTCCCGACCGCAGCGGTGATCGGCTCGCTGATGGGCCTGGGCCAGCTGGCGGCGACGTCCGAGCTCACCGCGCTGCGCGCGCTGGGCCTGTCGCGTCGTCGCCTGAGCGTGTCGGTGGCGGTGGCGTTGTCGCTGCTCACCGGCGCCATGGTGGTCAGCGGCGAGACGCTGGCACCCTGGGCGCAGGAGCGCGCGGACAACATCCGCATGAGCGCCAAGCGCGGCGGCGACATGTCCGTGGCGCGCTACAACGGGGTGTGGGCACGCGAAGGCGATACCTTCCTCAACGCACAGAGTGGCGAGGAGCAGCTGACCGACAAGGGCGGCACGCGGCTGGTGCTGCACGATGTGCGGCTGTACCGGATCGGTACGGAAGGCGAGATCGAATCGCTGACCCATGCGGCCACGGCCGAGCACGACGACACCGGCTGGGTACTGACCAAGGTGCGCCGTGACATCTTCGGCGAGCGCTCGCTGCAGCGCGAGGAGGTCGAGCGCGAGCCGTGGAATTCCCAGCTGGATGCCGGTGCGCTGGCCAATGGCATCTCGCGCCCACGCAACCTGCGTGCGGCGGACCTGCGCACCAGCATCGAGTACCGCGAGCGCAACGGCCTGGATGCGCGCGATTACGAAGATGTCTACTGGGGGCGGTGGTTCTATCCGGTGAACGTGCTGGCGCTGTGCCTGGCGGCAGTACCGTTCGCATTCGGTTCGCTGCGCAGCGGTGGCATGGGCAAGCGCCTGTTCCTGGGCATCCTGTTCGCGCTGGGTTTCTGGCTGCTGCAGCTGTTCTTCGGGCGCATGGCCGGCGCCTTGAAGTTCGATTACCGCATCGCCTACGCACTGCCGCCGATCGTGATGCTGGTGGTGTCGAGCCTGCTGTTCCGGCGTCGGTCGGGTTGAGCTGAGGCCGGGGCAGAGTGGGTAGAGCGGGTCCATGACCCGCTGAAGAGCGTGACGACCAACGGTCGTCGCCCACCGTCACCCACCGACGATCAAGGGTCGTCACCCACCGGAGGTGACACAGCAGCGGGTCATGGACCCGCTCTACCGCTTCTTCCATTCAACGTGGCTGCCTGCCCGTAACTACCTCGAGCGCCCGCGGCAGGTTCGGCCAGCGCCATGAAATTCGCCTCCACCGGCGGGCGCGGGGCGGGACAGGTACCTGCAGGCGCCTGCCGGTCGCCGGCCAGCCACTCTTCCACCACTGCGCCAAGCAGGTCGATGCGCAGGGGCAGGGTGATGTGGTCCTCGCCGCGCATTTCGATGTACTGCACGCGTGGGCTGGCACGCGCCAGCCGGCGTCCCTGGCCGACCGCGATGTGCTGGTCGCCATCGCCATGCAGCACCAGCACGCAGGCATGCGTCCGGGACGCGGCGCGGGCAACATCCACCCGGTCCAGGTCCAGGCCGAGCTTGCGGTTGGCTGCCGCGATCACCTGATCCATGTCCTGGCCGCCGTAGCGCCAGCGGGCGAAACCGGCCAGGGCCTGCGCCTGCCAGCCGCGCGGCTGCAGCGACAACAGGTGAGGGATCATGCTGCGGATGGCATCGCCTGCGTTGGCGAAGGATTCCATCGCGACCACGCCGGAGACCTCGTCGCCCAGTTTCTCCGCCGTGAACACGGCCGTCGCCGCACCATAAGACACGCCCAGCAGGTACAGCGGTCCCTGCACTTCGCCACGCTCGCGCAGGGCGTCGATCACATCGATCACCTCGTCCGACTCCATCGTGCCGTAGCCGGCGGGTCCGGACCCGGAATGACCATGGTTGCGCAGGTCGATGGTGATCACGCGATACCCCGCCTGCGCCAGGTACAGGGACCAGGGCAGCATGGAATCGCCATCCATCATCCAGCCGTGCAGCAGCACCACGGTGCCGCGTGGGGGACGGGGTTGGAAGACGCGTGGCGGCGACAGCCGCAGGTCCATGGCCAGCGGTGTGCCTTCTTCGTGGCGAGTGCGCGCATAGCGGTAGTGCAGACCGTAGTCGCCTGCATCGAAGGCGCGCCAGAACAATCGCACGCCTTCGCGGCTGGTCACATGACCGCTGTGGCTGGGCAGCGTTGCGATCGTCGTGGCGATACGCGCCTGGTCCAGCAGCGGCGAGGCGCCGCCGGGCGTTACCAGGCGGTCGCTGAGCGTATTGGCGGGAGAAGAACAGGCGGCCAGCCACAGGCAGGCGCAAGCCAGCAGCAGGCGCATCATGTCGAGGATTCCAGGAATGGCCGGGCAGGCTAGCGGCAGCACTGGTGGGCATCTACCGCGGTTCGATGACCACTTGATGACAATGCAGCCGCCGTTCAGCTACCTCAGCTGGCGTCGGGACCCGCTCAGCGTTTCGGCAGGCGTACCAACCGCGTGCCGCTGGCGCGATCGTGCCAGGCAAGGCGGTCGCGGTCGACCAGCGCCCACCACAGGCCGATGCCCGCCAATGACAGTGACACGGTACCCACCACGTAGCGCACCCACAGGGCACGGCGGGACGGTGCGCCACCATCGCGCGCCACCAGTGCAAGCCGCCACGGACGCATTCCCAGTGTCTGGCCGCCGCGTTGCCAGCTCAGCGTCGCGTACAGGCCGGTGACGATCCAGCAGCACACCCACAGCGCCCATTGCCAGCTGCTGAAGGGAGCGATGTTCTCCCGCGCGGCATGACCGGTGATGGTGAAGGTGATGACGAACACGGTGCCGATGAACATCCACAACGCCAGCGCTGGCCACAGGTCATAAAGCAGCGACAACAGACGCCAGCCGAGCAGTGATGCCGGACGCTGGAGTGACGCGGTGGCGGCGGGTGGAACGTGGGCCATGCGCCGAGCATACGCAAAGCTGGTGGCGCGTGCCGCACGCCGCGTATCCTGCGCGCATGGTTGTCGCTTCCACTCCCGCCGAACGTCGCCAGCTGGTGCAGGCACTGCCCGCGCTGGAGCATGCCGATGGCGCCCGCATCACCCGTTTCCTGGACGCCGCCTGGGCGGAAAACGGTCTGGCGCGGGCGACCGTGGACAGCTACCGCCGCGACCTGGAAGGCCTGGCACGCTGGTGCGACGGACGTGGAGGTGGATTGGTGGGCATCGATCGCGCCGGCCTGTTCGATTACCTGGCCTGGCGGACCCGGCATGGCTGGTCGCCCCGCAGCAATGCGCGCCTGCTGTCGGCGCTGCGGGCCTTCTTTGCCGATGCCGTTCGCCGTGGCGAGCGCAGCGAGGATCCGACCGCTTTGCTGGACCCGCCCAGGCTGCCGCGCCTGCTGCCCAAGGCGCTGGCGGAAAGCCAGATCGATGCGCTGCTGTCGGCACCGGATGTCGACGATCCGCCGGGTCTGCGCGACCGTGCGATGCTGGAACTGATGTATGCCGCAGGCCTGCGCGTGAGCGAACTGGTGAACCTGCCCGCAACCGCGGTGAACCTGCGCCAGGGCGTGCTGCGGGTGACCGGCAAGGGCAGCAGGGAACGCCTGGTGCCACTGGGCGAAGAATCGCAGTACTGGCTGGAGCGTTACCTGCAGCAGTCACGTCCCCAGCTGAAAGGCGAGCGCAGCGTGCCCGCCGACGCCAGCGGCCAGGTACCGCTGTTCATCGAAGCCAGTCTGCGGCCGCTGAGCCGGCAGGCGTTCTGGCATCTGGTGAAGCGCCACGCTGCGACCGCCGGTATCGATCCGGCACGCATCAGCCCGCATGGCCTGCGCCACAGTTTCGCCACCCACCTGCTCAACCGTGGCGCCGACCTGCGCGCGTTGCAGATGCTGCTTGGCCACAGTTCGCTGTCCACCACGCAGATCTACACACTGGTGGCGCGTGAACACCTGCAGAAGCTGCACGCCCGGCATCATCCGCGCGGGTGAGGCGCATTGCCGCGCCTGCGGCGTGCGTGGCTCCTTGCGGCGGAACGCCGGTCGGCTGCCGCCGGCGAAGGACGCGGCAGGCACTCGCACAACCTTTCAAGCTCGCGGGCCTGGCGGCGTGTAGGGCACAGGTTGGACACGGCCTTGAGCGTCTGTGCTACGCATTGCGCATGGGTCTGCGAAGAGAGCCGTACACGGATCCGTGACAGGGCTTCGGCATGTTCCCGCAGATCATCCGCGTCGCAGCGTCTGCTCCAGTACTGTCGGGCCAGATGCTTCTCGACCGACTCCACCGCGCGAAGACTCCGGATCAATGCCTTCTGCCGTTGCGGTTCGTCCATCCTGGGCTGCAGGCAGCGGTTGATCAGGGTGTCCGCGCGCAGCAGGTAGGCCCGGGTGCTGTGCAGCATCCGGGCCCGGAACCAGAGAAGAGCGGTGTCGATCCATTGCATGGTGGGACGCGTTCGGGCGTTGGCTAGCAATCCGACGTGGTCTGGATGGGGGGGCGGTCTGCCGATGCCCAACGATAGCGGGGTAAGGACATGCCGTATCCGGTATCGCTTTCCCCGTCAGACCAGTTGTCCGAGTCGTCGGCCCTGTTGAGCCTGAATTCCGGCGCCGGGTCGCTGAAGCGGCCGAGGGCGATGGATCCATCGGCCGACCACACGGCCGAATCCGTGCGGCCTGTGGTTCCCGTGCACGATGGCGGATACGTTGCCGCCCACGCCGGGGGAGTCAACGGTGATGCCGGGGGCGGGGCGGCAGCGGCGATGTGCTGCTGCGCCAGCATCCTGGATGCGAATCCGGAAAGGACGCTTTCTTTTTCGACCGGCGTCCATCGCGTTGACGGATCTGCGGGTCGTTGCTGGGCGATGAAGTACAGGATGTCCTTGCTGGCCTTCTGTCTTTTGGCCTGCAGCAACGACATCGGGCCACAGCGGGGCACTTCGCTGATGCACTGTTTTTTCACCTGCGTTGAAAAGGACGCGTAATCGCCAAGGTGTCCGCTCCAGAAGGCAGCCGCCAGTCGCTGCCTGTCCTGGAGACGCTGCGCGGAGGGCGCGAGCAGTACCTCCAGCTGCTGCAGGGCCGCCCGGCCTTCTGCATGGCCGCTGGCACGACTCTTGGCCATCTCGAGGGTGTCCCTGTATGCGCAGGCATACTGCGCCGGCAATGAACTCACCTGGCGGGATGCAGTGCATCCGTGCTGCCGGGGATTTATCAACAGGACGCAGAGATTCGCCAGGTGGTCTGCCTGTTTCAGGAACGTGGTCAGATCCGATCGGCCCTCAACGAACCGTTGGCATATATCAAGTCGCCTGTTTGAAATGCCGTTGAACGCGGCATGGAAGCGCGCAGGGTCGTAATGATGGCTCGCCAGTTTGACCTTGGCGGTTAGCTGGTTGAAAAAGCGTGCGCGGACCAGCAGGCGGACAGGGGGCATGTTCATGTAGATTCCGGATTTCGCGTTCTACGGGCGAGGGTGCGTTCATTCAAATTCCTGCACTCCCATAAATCGCTCAATCGCAATTTCTGAAGCGGGATCTATCGATACGGCCCGAAGCAACGCGTCCCCCACCGGCTGTGCGAGAATCCGGGTTCTCTTCATGCCGTGGGTTGCCCCTGATGTTTCGAGTCCTTGCTGCTGCGCTCCTGGGCGCCATGAGCCTGTCGGCCTGCGCCCAGCCAGCAACGCCCGCCGCCCGGGAAACGTCCGCTGGCACCAACGCGATCACGGCATCCGCGCCGAAAGCCGGCAGCCCGGAACAGAAGGTACGCGCAGCGCTGCAGCAGCTGGATCCGAACTACACGCCGGATTACGTCGGTGCCGCTCCCTTTTCCGGCTTCCGTGAGGTTGTCGTTTCCGGGCAGGTGCTTTACGTCTCGGATGATGGCCGGTATGTGATGCAATCGCAGCCGTACGACATCCAGGCCAAGGCACTGGTCAACAGCGAAGGGCTGCTCGCGTATCGTCGTGGCCTGCTGGACAAGGCCAACCACGGTGATCGCATCGTGTTTGCCGCGCCCAATGCCAAGCACACCATCAGTGTCTTCACCGACATCGAATGTGGCTACTGCCGCAAGCTGCACCAGGATATCGCCGAACTCAATCGCAACGGGATTACGGTCGAATACCTGGCATTCCCGCGCATGGGCCTGGGAAGCAAGGACTACACCGATATGATTTCGGTCTGGTGCGCCAGCGATCGCAAGAAGGCGCTGACCGACGCGAAGCAGGGCAAGGCAGTGGCAGTGAAGAACTGCACCAACCCGGTGGCGATGCAGTACGCGCTGGGGCAGCAGCTGGGCGTCAACGGTACGCCGGCGATCTTCGCGGCCGACGGCACCCAGCTGGGGGGGTATCTGCCGCCGGCACAGTTACGCGCGGCGCTCGATCGCGCCGGGCGCTGATCCGCACTCATTCGTTTCACGAAGGGCGATCAGGCGTGGTCGCCTGCTCAAGCAGGTCAGGGTCGCTCTCGATGTAACGGGCGACCGAATCGCGGAGCTGGAGGTTGAAAGCCTGTCGAGCGTTCTCTGCGTGGCCTAGCGCCGTCGAGATGCAGGAGAAGAAGCAGTCACCATCCCGTGGAACGTCGTGGATGAGCTGTTCGCTGTCAGGATCCACTCGCATGAAATGCCCGTTCTGGCGGATCATCAGGATTTCTCCTTCAGAGGGCTCCGGCAGTGGATGCTCATTCCCTTTGCCGGCGTAGGCCCAGCGGCTTTCCTGCTGGCTGTAGAAGTGGATGGAGTCGCTGTCGTAATCCACGATGCGCAGTGCACGTCCTGGCGGCCAGGCATCGCACTTGACGATGTTGGGGACGATTACATCGATGATGCCATCGTTCCAGAACCCAGGGCGGCGGAGTGCTTCCAGCGCCATACGCTGAGCATGGGCGAGCAATCTGCTCCGTTCCGTACTGGCATCCGGATGGCTGAACGCTGGGCTGTGGGCAGCACCGTCGCATCGAGTTCGTTCGCGCAGCAGTTCGCTTAACGGCATGTCCGGCATTCGGGCAGAGAATTCCTGGGAGTCCGTCCGGTGCAGTTTCGCGACGGTGGCGACGGCGCCCGCAGGCCTGCCCGTGGCAGCCTCGGGAACTGTCATGCTCCTGATAACGGTGGGATGGAAGCCACAGGGGAGCCGTTCAGGACGTGGCATCGTGTGCTTGGTCTGACTTTTCGATGCCTGCGCCGGGATATCGATATTGCGGACGTGGGGGCTCGAAAGAAATTGCGTGAGTCGTCTGTGCACCGGTGGCAACGGCATCCTGGGCGCCGTCAGCTTTTCGAATATCTTGATCTTCGCGGCAATTGCAGCGGAGATGGTATGGGGGATGGCAGGCATGCGGTTCAGTCCTTTTATGCTTGATAAATCCGGTCGACGCGAAGATCGGGCACTCGATGCTTCGCGATCGACCGTGGGCTGTTAGACGCTGTTCGATCTGGCAAAGCGCGCGTTGTGAGTTGCCGCAGGTTGCGCAACGCCCGACGTGGCCCTCGCCTGCCACTGGGCTCTGATGCCTGCAATGCGGCTGGGGATCGCATCAACAGCCTTGCGGATGTCAGCGTCGGTCGATTGATCCTCCGCACGTGAGGGTGCCGAGGAAGCGCCGTGTCCACACGTGTCTGCCTTTACCGGTACATGCCCGCTCTGCCACATCCGCCTGATCAGGGCGATGCCATCCAGCACGTCCTGGGCTGGATCGGTTAGCGCCGGGGTTGTTGCTTTAAAAGGGCCTGACGTACCGGGAGAGAGGGAACTCACCATGGAGGGCCGGAAGGAGGCGGTCGCGCGGGTTTCCGAACTGGAACGGCCCCTGCCGACGGCGTCTGCAGTCGGTGGGCTGAAGGTCACTGCGCGAAGTGTCATGCGCGGGGTGGTACAGGCGCGTGCGGTTTCTGAAGCAGCCTGGGGTGCGGCAGCCGGTGCCTTGAGTGCGGCAGCGGCATGGAAAGAGGGAACCGATGCATCGTTGCGTATCCGTGTGAATGGCGGCGTGACATACCGCCCATGGACGTGGGGCAGCCCGGTAAAACCGCAAATTCGAACGTTGCTGTGGTGTAAGGGCTTGCCCGGGACATGGCCCAGCAGAGAAGCGCTTCGGCTATTGGTCAAGTGCGACAGCGCAGCGTTCAGGCGCAGTGGTTTGGCAGGCAGCGCCTGAGCCTGCTGCGTGGACGTCCCGGGCCTCGGGAGCCAGGTGACGTTCGACGACTGTGATGCTATGAAGGAGGAGTAGGAGGGAAACCCTGGACTTATATGACGTGACAGAGGGGCCCCATTCCGTACGCGCTGCGGCTGAAGGCCGATCGGGCCCGGGACCGGCAGGGTGGAGGTGTGGGCGGGCGTGTAACGCTGCGCGGCCACCAGCGCGGGTGATCGTAATGCGGCTTGTACGAGTTTTACGGTTACGTGGGTCATGTCGTGTCCTCCGGCAGTGAGGCACAGAATGAGCACCCTGCAGGCGCCCGACCGCCATTTTTGGATCATTCCCAGGTGCTGCGCAGCGGGCGAGGCCATCCCCAGGGCGCCCACGGCTCCCCAGCCGCTTCCGGTACAATGATGGGCCCGATTCCAACACGGTTCCCCGGACATGATGGTCCTCGAGGGCGCGCCCGCCCTGTCGCCGTTCCGCCGCGAACGCCTTGAATCCCGCCTGCAGTCCCTGCTTCCGGCGCGCAGCCTGTCCGCCGACCTGCGCATTTCCGGTGCCTGGCACGTGTATTTCGTGCAGCCGGAAGGACAGGGCTCAGCCGATGTTGCCACGCTCTGCCGCATCCTCGAGGCCAGTGACCAGGCCGGGCCGGTGGCCGAAGGCGCCATCCAGCGCTTCGTGGTTCCGCGCCTGGGCACGCTGTCGCCGTGGTCCAGCAAGGCTACCGAACTGGTGCGCGGTGCGGGCCAGCCGGTCAGCCGCGTGGAACGTGGCCTGCGTATCGATGTGCTGGGTTGGCCGTCTGATCCGGCGGTGCAGCAGGCGCTGGTCAAGGCCCTGCATGACCCGATGACCCAGTCCGTGCTGGAGACCGTGGAGCAGGGGGATGCGCTGTTCTCCACGCCGGCGCGTGGCGACCTGGAGCGCGTCGCCCTCGATGACCTGGAAGGCGCCAACCAGCGCCTGGGCCTGGCGATGGCGCAGGACGAGATCGACTACCTGCGCGAGCGCTTCGGCCAACTGGGCCGCAAGCCGTCGGACGTGGAACTGATGATGTTCGCGCAGGCGAACTCCGAACACTGCCGGCACAAGATATTCAACGCCAGCTGGACCATCGACGGCCAGGAGCAGGACCGTTCGCTGTTCCGGATGATCAAGAACACCCATCAGCAGACGCCGCAGCACACGCTCAGCGCGTACAGCGACAATGCCGCGGTGATTGAAGGCCATCCGGCCTCGCGTTATCGCCCGGATCCGGCCACCGGTGAGTACCGCAGCGAAGCCGTGGTGCCCAGCGCGTTCCAGATCAAGGTGGAAACGCACAACCATCCCACCGCCATCGCACCGTTCCCGGGGGCGTCCACCGGTGCCGGCGGCGAGATCCGCGACGAGGGCGCCACCGGCCGCGGCGGCAAGCCGAAGGCTGGCCTGACCGGCTTCTCGGTGTCGCACCTGCGCATCCCCACCCTGCCGCAGCCCTGGGAGGCGCCGCGTGCGCTGAACCCGCGCATGGCGCCGGCGCTGGACATCATGCTCGATGGACCGTTGGGTGGCGCGGCCTTCAACAACGAATTCGGTCGTCCGAACCTGCTCGGCTATTTCCGCAGCTTCGAGCTGTCCGAAGGCGAGGCGCTGACCCGCGCCTACGACAAGCCGATCATGCTGGCCGGCGGCCTGGGCGCGATCGACCGTGTGCAGGTGGAGAAGATTCCGCTGCGCGCTGGCGATGCGGTGATCGTGCTGGGAGGGCCGGCGATGCTGATCGGCCTCGGTGGCGGTGCGGCCTCGTCGGTGGCATCGGGCGAAAGCGCCGAAGACCTCGATTTCGCCAGTGTGCAGCGCGACAACCCGGAAATGGAGCGCCGCTGCCAGGAAGTCATCGACCGCTGCGTGGCGATGGGCCTGGACAACCCCATCAAGTTCTTCCACGACGTTGGTGCCGGTGGCCTGTCCAATGCCATCCCCGAACTGCTGCATGACTCCGGCGTGGGCGGCGTCATCGACCTGGGCAAGGTACCCACCGATGATCCGTCGCTGTCGCCGATGCAGCTGTGGTGCAACGAATCGCAGGAACGCTACGTGCTCGGCGTGGCCCAGGAGCGGCTGGACGAGTTCGCCGCACTGTGTGCGCGTGAGCGCTGCCCGTTCGCGGCGGTGGGCGTGGCCACGGCCGAAGAGCATCTGGTGGTGGCTTACGGCGCTGTGCCGGGCAGCACGCCGGCCAACGCGCCCATCGACCTGCCCATGGACGTGCTGTTCGGCAAACCGCCGAAGATGCATCGCGATACGTCGCATCCGCCGGCACCGCGCTGGCCGGCGCTGAAGACCGGTGCCCTGGATCTGCATGAGGCCGGCCTGCGCGTGCTCGCGCACCCGACCGTGGCATCGAAGAATTTCCTGGTCACCATCGGCGACCGCAGCGTCGGTGGACTGACCGCACGCGAGCAGATGATCGGCCCGTGGCAGGTGCCGGTGGCCGATGTGGCGATCACTCTGGCCGGTTTTGATGGCGTGGTCGGCGAAGCGATGTCGATCGGCGAGCGGACGCCGCTGGCCCTGCTGGATGCGGCCGCATCGGCGCGCATGGCGGTGGGCGAGGCGATCACCAACCTGTGTGCTGCTCCGGTGGATGCGCTGGACGAAGTGAAGCTGTCGGCCAACTGGATGGCCGCAGCCGGTCATGGCGGTGAAGACGCGCTGCTGTATGACGCAGTCAGGGCAGTCGGCATGGAACTGTGTCCGCAGCTGGATATCAGCATCCCGGTGGGCAAGGACTCCCTGTCCATGCAGGCGCAATGGCAGGATGCCGGCCAGGCGCACAGGAGCGTATCGCCGGTGTCGCTGGTGATTTCGGCTTTCGCGCCGGTGGCCGACGTGCGCCAGCAGCTCACGCCCCTGCTGCAGCGGCAGGAAGACAGCGAGTTGTGGCTGATCGGCCTGGGCGGCGGCAAGCAGCGCATGGGGGGTTCCATCCTGGCGCAGGTGCATGCCGACCATGGCGGTATGCCTGCCTTTGGTGGCGCCGCCCCGGACCTGGATGATCCGCAGCGTCTGCGTGCCTTCTTCGAGCTGATCCGCGATGCGCGCCAGGCCGGGCTGCTGCTGGCTTACCACGACCGCAGCGACGGCGGCGCGTTTGCCGCCCTGTGCGAAATGGCGTTCGCTTCGCGCATGGGCCTGGACATCCTGCTTGATGCCTGGGGCGATGATCCGTTCCGCAGCCTCTTCAATGAAGAGCTGGGCGCGGTGGTCCAGGTGGCCCGCGAGGACCGTGCGGCATTCGCCGACCTCATCGAGCGCCATGCGCTGACCGAATGCGCGCAGCGGATCGCGCGGCCGACCACCGGTTCGGTGGTTCGCGTGTCGCTGCATGGCGAAAACGTGGTGGAGTGGCGCTGGGAAGCGCTGTTCGATGCGTGGTGGTCGGTGACCCACGCCATGCAGGCACTGCGCGACAATCCGGATACCGCCGACCAGGAACGCGACATCGCGCGCACGTTCGCTGCGCCGGGCCTGAAGCCGAAGCTGACGTTCGACCTCGATGAGGACGTCGCGGCGCCCTTCGTGCAGACCGGCGCGCGTCCACGCGTGGCGATCCTGCGCGAGCAGGGCGTCAATGGCCAGATCGAAATGGCCAATGCCTTCGAACGGGCCGGCTTCCGTGCCTTCGACGTGCACATGAGCGACCTTGTCGAAGGGCGCGTCGCGCTGCAGGATTTCAGCGGACTGGTGGCCTGTGGGGGCTTCAGCTACGGCGACGTGCTGGGTGCCGGCCGTGGCTGGGCCACCTCCATCCTGGAGCGCAGTGCACTGCGGGATGCCTTCGCGGCCTTCTTCGCGCGCCAGGACAGCTTCTCGCTGGGCGTGTGCAATGGCTGCCAGATGATCAGCCAGCTGAAGGCGATCATCCCGGGTGCGGAGCACTGGCCGCAGTTCCGCCGCAATGCCAGCGAGCAGTTCGAGGCGCGCACGTCGCTGCTGGAAGTGGTTGAATCGCCGTCGATCCTGCTGCGTGGGATGGCCGGCTCACGCCTGCCGGTGGCCGTGGCCCACGGCGAAGGCCGTGCGGTGTTCGATACGGCCGTGGACCAGGCCGCTGCCCGGGTGTCGCTGCGCTTCATCGAGGGCGACGGCAGCGTGGCCAGCCGCTATCCGCTCAACCCGAACGGATCGCCCGATGGCATCACCGGCCTGACCACCACCGACGGGCGCGTCACCATCATGATGCCGCACCCGGAACGGACACCGCGTGCGCTCAACCTGGGCTGGGCACCGGCCGAATGGCAGGGCGATTCGCCATGGATGCGGATGTTCCGCAACGCACGCGTCTGGTGCGCATGAGCATGCTGCGGGACTGATCCGTCAGTTCTTTGGCGTATGGAAAACCCGTCGGGAGACCGGCGGGTTTTTGCATGTGCCGATATAAGAAATCGCTTGCCTAGCGCCCACTTGCGTCATGCAGCGCGGAAAACGCCTTCATCACACGATGACAACATTTCCTTGGATGTGAATGCGTAAAAGTGTGACGCAATACGCAGCAGTTATTTTTTCTGTGTCAAAGTCTTGACGTTGCCATTTGTTCAGGCTAACACTGCATTCTCGTTTCAAGAGTGTTCAGTCAGCCGTACCCGCAGGATCGCGCGCACCGCTGCTCGTTTCGCCAGCGCCGTCCGGCAACCGTCGTAAATCTCGCGCATTCACGCCCTCAGGGGACGTTGGGCCATGAGGCCTGGCGATGGCGTTGCTTTGCCCGAAAACCAGTCCACTCAGGAGTCGCATCGATGAATCGGATTTATCGCAAGGTCTGGAACAAAGCACTCGGACAGCTGGTGGTGGCCTCGGAACTGGCCTCGTCCGGCCAGGCAGGCACACTCATCGATCGACGGCAGCGCGGCTTCGACACCGCGCCCTCCCTGTTGGCCCTCGGCATCGCATTGACGCTTGGATTGACGATGAGCGCACCGGTGTCGGCGCAATCGGTGGAGATCGGCGGCAACGCCAACTGCGTGGTGCTCAACACTGGTGTGATCGATCAATGCGTGGTGGACGGCAGCGCCGCAGCCACCGGCAGCAATGCAGTGGCGATCGGCAGCGGCAGCACGGCCAGCGCGGCCAACAGCGTTGCGCTGGGGGCTGGTTCGCGCGCGAACCGGGCCAATACCGTGTCGGTCGGCGCCGCCGGCAGCGAGCGGCAGATCGCCAACGTCGCCGCAGGCACGGTGGCGACCGACGCGGTCAACAAGGCGCAGCTGGACGCGGCCAATCTTGCGCAGGCGCAGGCCATCGCGCGCGCAGCAGCCGATGCGCAGCGCTATTTCAAGGCCGATGGCACTGGGAATGACAGCGACGCTGCAGTGATACAGGGGGAAGGCGCACTGGCGGCCGGCAGCAGCGCTGTTGCTGCGGCCAATGCCACCGTCGCCATCGGCAATCAGGCCATTGCCGCCGGCATCGGCGCGAGCGCCTTCGGACAGGGCTCGGCAGCGTTTGGCGATGCCGCCGTGGCGGTCGGCCAGAGCGCCCAGGCCATCGGGTTGGGTGACACCGCTGTTGGCGCCCACGCCAATGCGGAAAGTGCCAACGGCGCGGCGACGGCGCTGGGCGCGCTGTCCGAAGCGCGTGCCGATGGAGCCACTGCAGTCGGTGCGGGTGCGCTTGCGATCGGCGATGGAAGCACCTCGCTCGGTCGCGGCGCCGGCAGTGGTGGCGAAGCCTCCATCGCGGTGGGCGCCTTCAGCGTGGCCACTGCGGATTTCAGCACCACGCTGGGTTCCAATGCCGCAGCGGTTGCCGTCGGCAGCGTCGCCTTGGGAGCAGGCTCCTATGCGGACCGCGTGGATACCGTCTCGGTCGGTGACGTCGAATATGGTTTGACGCGGCAGATCACCAGCGTGGCGGCGGGCAGCGAGGATACCGACGCGGTCAATGTCGGCCAGTTGAACGCGGTGGCGGCGGTCGCCGGCACCACCGCGAAGTATTTCCAGGCCACCGGCAGCGACGACAGCGACGCGGGCGCACTGGCGGCCGGCAGCAATGCCACCGCCATCGGCGAAGCTGCCAATGCGCTGGCCGATGGCGCATCGGCATTGGGCAGCGGTGCCACGGCCGTGGGCCAGAACGCGACGGCCGTGGGCCTGGATGCGCTGGCAGCAGGCCAGAACAGCGCAGCGTTCGGCAACAACGCGCAGGCGACCGGCCCGGCCAGCGTGGCGGTGGGCGGGGTGGCCGTAGACGCCGCTGGCAATCCGCTGATCACCAACGGTGGCGTGCCGGTGGATACCGGCGCCACCAGTGCCGGCATCGGGGGCACGGCCGTGGGAGCCAGTGCCGAAGCCAGCGGCTTTGCGGCGTCGGCGTATGGTGTCGGCGCGTATGCATCGGGTGCGCAGTCGGCCGCGTTCGGCGCGGTTTCCAACGCCATTGGCGATTACGCCACCGCCGTCGGCACGCAGACCGTGGCCACCGGTACCAGCAGCACGGCTGTCGGTGGTCCGGTGGATCTGATTCCCGGCCTCGGCTTCTTCATCCAGACCGAAGCCAGCGGCGAAGCGGCCACGGCCATCGGTGCCGGTGCCATCGCCAGCGGCGACAACAGCACCGCCACCGGCACGCTGGCGGAAGCCGCCGGCAACCAGTCCACCGCGGTGGGCTATTTTTCCTGGGCAACCGGCGACAACAGCGTGGCGCTGGGTGCTGATTCGATCGCCGACCGCGACAACAGCGTAGCGGTCGGCAGCGAAGGCAATGAACGCCAGATCACCCGCGTGGCGGCAGGCACCGAGGGCACCGATGCGGTGAACCTGGACCAGCTCAATGACGTTGCTGCCGTGGCCGCGAACACCGACCGTTACTTCCAGGCCAGCGGCAGCGCCGACAGCGACGCCGGCGCCTATGTGGAAGGCGACAACGCACTGGCGGCTGGCGAGGCCAGCAACGCCATCGGCGATGGCGCACTGGCCCTGGGCAGTGGCGCCACGGCGATCGGCTTGAACGCTGCGGCAACCGGCTTCAATGCCCTGGCGACCGCAGGCAACGCCACCGCCAGTGGTGCGAACGCACAGGCACTTGCCGAGTACGCCACCGCCACCGGCGCGGAAAGCCAGGCATCCGGCGAGCAGAGTGCAGCCTACGGCGCGGCCAGCGTATCCAGCGGTGCGGGCAGCACGGCCAGTGGTGTGTTGTCCGAAGCGGCCGGCGTGGAGTCGGTGGCGGTGGGCTACTACAGCAGTGCCGACGGCGATGGTGCGACAGCGGTTGGCAGCGAAAGCGTGGCCATCGGCACCACGGCGGCCAGCTTCGGCTTCCAGGCACAGGCCACGGGCGACTACAGCACCGCCATCGGTGGCTATGCCAGTGCCTCGGCATTCAATGCCACGTCACTGGGCAGCTTCGCCGATGCGTCCGGTTCCAACAGCGTGGCGCTGGGTGGCGACGCCATCGCCAGTGGCGCTGACAGCACCGCCACCGGGCAGGGCAGCCTGGCCACCGGCACCAACAGCGTGGCGGTGGGCGGCTCGTTGTTCGGCTTGCTGGCCACCGAGGCGTCCGGCAATTACTCCACCGCTGTGGGCGGCGGCGCCTGGTCGCCAGGCCTGAACAGCACCGCGCTGGGCAACGCCGCCATTTCCCAGGCGGAAAACAGCGTGGCCCTTGGCGCGGACTCCATCGCTGATCGTGCCGACAGCGTGTCCGTGGGCAGCCTCGACAGCGAACGGCAGATCACCCACGTGGCGGCCGGCAGCGAGTATACCGACGCGGGCAATGTCGGCCTGTTGAACGCGGTGGCGGCGGTCGCCGACACCACCGCGAAGTATTTCCAGGCCACCGGCAGCGACGACAGCGACGCGGGCGCACTGGCGGCCGGCAGCAACGCCACCGCCATCGGCGAAGCCGCCAACGCGCGGGCCGATGGTGCTTCGGCGCTGGGCAGCGGTGCCACGGCCGTGGGCCAGAACGCGACGGCCGTGGGCCTGGATGCGCTGGCAGCAGGCCAGAACAGCGCGGCGTTCGGCAACAACGCGCAGGCGACGGGCCCGGCCAGCGTGGCGGTGGGCGGGGTGGCCGTGGACGCCGCTGGCAATCCGCTGATCACCAACGGTGGCGTGCCGGTGGACACCGGTGCCACCAGCGCCGGCATCGGCGGCACGGCCGTGGGTGCCAGTGCCGAAGCCAGCGGCTTTGCGGCATCGTCATATGGCGTTGGCGCGTACGCCGCCGGTGCGCAGTCGGCCGCCTTCGGTGCAGTTTCCACGGCCAGCGGCGACTACTCCACCGCCGTCGGCACGGAAACGGTCGCGACGGGTACCAGCAGCACGGCCATCGGCGGTCCTGCCGACCTGATTCCCGGCCTTGGTTTCTTCGTACAGACCCAGGCCAGCGGTGAAGCGGCCACGGCCATCGGTGCCGGTGCCATCGCCAGTGGCGACAACAGCACCGCCACCGGCACATTGACCGAAGCGTCCGGCGACCAGGCAACGGCGGTCGGCTACTTCGCCTATGCGCCGGGCGAGCAGGCAAGCGCGCTGGGTGCGCAGAGCTGGGCCAGCGGCGCGCAGAGCACGGCGGTTGGGTTCTACTCCACGGCCCGTGGCGCAAACAGCGTGGCGTTGGGTGCCAATTCCGAAGCGGTACGCGACAACAGCGTAGCGGTCGGCAGCGAAGGCAACGAACGCCAGATCACCAACGTGGCGGCAGGCACCGAGGGCACTGATGCGGTGAACCTTGACCAGCTCAACGCTGTGGCGGCCGTGGCCGACAACACCAGCCGGTATTTTTCGGCGCAGCCGGAAAGCGGCAGTGACGCCGGCGCGTATTCGGACGGCGAAGGCGCATTGGCGGCCGGTTCGGCCAGCAACGCGCTTGGCGACGGTGCCGCCGCCCTCGGTGCGGGTGCAGGGGCCTTCGGCGATGACGCGGTGGCATTGGGCCGCAACACGTTCGCCGATGGCGATGGCAGCATCGCCATCGGCGGGCTTGGCCAGGCGTACGACGAGTACAACCAGCCGCTGGTGGATGAGCAGGGCAATCCCGTCCTGACCGGCACCACTGCCAGCGCCGGTTCCACGGCGGTGGGCAATGCGGCCCAGGCCACGGGCGTCCGCAGCAATGCGTTCGGTGCCGGCGCGCAGGCCACCGGTGACAGCAGCCTGGCCGCCGGCGTGCAGTCGCGTGCGGTGGGAGCCTACAGCGTGGCATTGGGCGACAGCGCATTCGCCAGCAGCGATGACAGTACCGCGGTAGGCGGCTACAGCTGGGCCACCGCCGAAGGCGCCAGCGCTTTTGGTGCGGGCGCATGGGCCACGGCCAGCAATGCATCGGCGTTCGGGCCGGCAGCATGGGCAAGCGCCACCGGCGCCACCTCCATCGGTTACAACAGCTGGGCCAATGGCCTCAGTTCAACGGCCGTGGGCCGCGGCGCCTTCGGTTACGGCGACTACAGCATCGCGCTGGGCTTCCAGGCCTTGGCCAACAGTGTCAACAGCATCGCCGCAGGCACCAATTCCGAAGCGCTCGGCGAAAGCGCGGTGGCCCTTGGTGCGGGTACCAGCGCGGCCGGCAGCAACAGCGTGGCGCTGGGTGCCGGGTCGCTGGCCGAGCGTGACAATAGCGTATCGGTCGGGAGCGCAGGCAGCGAACGACAGATCGTGAACGTGGCGGCGGGTACCGAAGGTACCGATGCGGTGAACCTGGACCAGCTCAACGCCGTGGCGGACGCGGCGGAAGTCACCAGCCGGTATTTCCAGGCCAGCGGCAGCGACGACAGCGACGCGGGTGCGTACGTTGAAGGGGACAATGCACTGGCAGCCGGTGAGGCCAGCAATGCCATCGGCAACGGCGCCACCGCGCTCGGCAGCGGCGCGACGGTGGTGGCCGACAATGCAACGGCAGTCGGCCTGGACAGCCTGGCCGCGGGTACCGGCGCGGCGGCACTGGGCCATGCGGCCGCCGCCACCGGTGAGAACAGTGTGGCGCTGGGCAGCAGCGCGCAGGCCAGTGCCATTGGCAGCAGTGCGCTGGGCAACGCGGCACAGGCCGATGGCGTGTACAGCACGGCCACGGGCAGCGAAGCCAGTGCGTCCGGCGCACAGTCGCTGGCCAATGGATTCCGTGCGTCGGCGTCCGCCGACGGTGCGTCGGCCGTGGGGGGTTACAGCGAAGCGACCGGTCGCCTGTCCACCGCACTGGGTTATGCAGCGGTGGCCTCCAACGCCAATGCCACTGCAGTGGGTGTCGGTGCCACGGCGGCCGGCAGCGCTTCGGTGGCGGTTGGCCAATCCAGCGATGCCAGTGGCGCCGAAAGCGTGGCCGTGGGCGGCGCTACCTACTCTGGGCTGATCCCGGCACGTGCCAGCGGGACGGGTGCGGCGGCGTTCGGCGCCGGTGCCTGGGCCACCGATGACTACACCACCGCGATCGGCTGGAACTCCTGGGCCGACGCTGCCGATGCCACCGCACTGGGTGCCAACACCACGGCGACCGGCGCCAACAGTGTGGCGCTGGGCAACGGTTCGCAGGCCACGCGCGCGAACACGGTATCGGTCGGCAACGCTGCCGCGCAGCGGCAGATCACCCAGGTGGCTGCCGGTACCGAGGATACCGACGCGGCCAATGTCGGCCAGTTGAAGGCCGTGGCCGAGAGTGCCGAGGCAACCAGCCGCCACTTCCAGGCCAGCGGCAACGGCCTGGCGAGCGCCACCGGCACCGAGGCGGTCGCTGCGGGCTCGGCTGCGGCCGCCAGCGCGACGCGCAGCACGGCGGTTGGCGCGAACGCCGTCGCCAATGCCACCGGCGCTACCGCCCTTGGAGCGGACAGCTCCGCGCGCGGAGCAAACAGCACCGTGATCGGACGCCTGGCATCGACCAACGCCACCAACGGTGTTGCCATCGGCAACGGCGCATTCGCGAGCAACGGCGCCAACAGCATCGCCATTGGTGCTGCGGCGGGCGTATCCGGCGCCAATTCGGTGGCGCTCGGCGCTGGATCGCGGGCAGTGGAAGCCAACGTCGTCTCGGTGGGCGGCGGCAACGGCAGCAACGGGCCGGCTACGCGCCGCGTCGTCAATGTCGCTGATGGCCGCATCGCCGTCGGCAGCAGCGATGCGGTGACCGGCTCGCAGCTCAATGTCACCAACCAGCGCGTGGGCGCGGTGGAAACCCGTGTAGGTGACATCGATACCCGCATCGGCTCGGTGGAAACCGCTGCCGCGAACGCGGTGGGCTATGACACTGCGGATCGCGCTTCGCTGACGCTGTCGGGGCTGGAGGGAACCACCCTCGACAACGTCGCCTCCGGCAGCATCGCCGGGGGCAGCCGCCAGGCTGTCAACGGCGGCCAGCTGTTCCAGTCGCTCACCGACATCGCCAGTTTCCTTGGTGGTGGCGCCAGCGTCGGCCTGCAGGGCGTGTTCGTCGCACCGAACTACGTCATCCAGGGCACTGCGTACAGCAACGTCGGCGATGCATTGAGCGCGCTGGATCGTCGTGTGACCGACCTCGGCCAGGGTGCCGCCGGCGGCGACGGAAGCCTCCGTTCCGGTGGGGCGTCGACGATGTCCACGGCCAGCGTCGCCAGGGCGGCGCCGGTGGCATCGGCCACCGTGCAGGGCGCTCCAACCGCAGCGGCAGGTGGCAGCGCGCCGGTATCCGTCGCACCTGCGGCCTCCAATACCGTGGCGATGGGCGAAGGTGCCATCGCCAGCGGTGCCTCGTCCACGGCCATAGGCCAGGGTGCCGCAGCCACGGCTGCGAACTCGGTCGCGCTCGGCCAGGGTTCGGTTGCCGATCGTGCCGACACGGTGTCCGTCGGCAGCGTAGGCAACGAACGGCAGGTGACAAACGTCGCGGCCGGCGTGCAGAGCACGGACGCGGTCAACAAGGGCCAGCTGGACAGCGGCGTGGCCAGCGCCAACAGCTATACCGATACCCGCTTCTCGACCATGGCCGACAGCTTCGACGTGTTCAAGGGCGAAGTGGACGGCAAGCTGCGCCACATGGACCGCCGTATCGACCAGCAGGGTGCGATGAGCGCGGCGATGCTCAACATGGCAACCAGTGCGGCAGGCATCCGTACCCAGAACCGGGTTGGCGTGGGCGTCGGTTTCCAGGGGGGCGAATCGGCGTTGTCGCTGGGGTACCAGCGTGCCGTCAGCGACCGCGCCACGGTGACCTTCGGTGGCGCCTTCAGCAGCGATGACAGTTCGGTCGGCGTCGGCGCCGGTTTCGGCTGGTAGGCAACGGGCAATTGGCGACCCATGGTCGCCCCCCCTGCGTGAGGCCTGAGGGGGCGGGTCACGGCAACCCTGGCTGGGCCGGCCAGGGGTGGTCGCAAGGAATGAAGGCCGCAGGTTTGGATCCACCATCGACCCAGAAGAGGATTTCGACGTGATCAACAAGCAGAACCTCCGCATCAACGTACTCGCCGCCGCCATCCTGTCGTTGACGACGGGCGCGGGCATGGCCCAGGCCGCCGACCTCAAGGTTGTCGCGCCTTCCGTGCAGGCACCTGCGGCCTCGCCGACGGCGCAGCGCATCATCGTCAAGTACCGTGCCGGTACCGCGGCGGCGAGCGACCGCTCCGCCAAGCTGTCGGTGGTGAGCGCCGCATTGGCACGCGCGCCGCTGGCCGGCGCCAATGCCACTCCGCGCGCGCGCGCTGCTGCCTTCAACCCGCAGGTTGTGCGCAGGCTGGGGGTCGGTGCGGACCTGATCCGCCTGGGATCGCGCCTGGAGGGCGCGGACCTGGCCAGGCTGCTGGCGGAACTGAAGGCCGATCCGTCGGTCCAGTACGCCGAAGCGGACGTCAAGCTGCAGCGTGTCGAACTGCGCGCGCGCGAAGCGGCGCCGCAACTGGTGCCGGACGACCCGTACTTCGCTCAGTACCAGTGGCACCTGAGCAGCGCTACCGGCGGCATCAACGCACCGGCTGCCTGGGACGTGGCGCAGGGCGAAGGCGTGGTGGTGGCGGTGCTGGATACCGGCATCCTGCCACAGCATCCGGATTTCTCCGGCAACCTGCTGGAAGGCTACGATTTCATCAGCGATGCGGAGACCTCGCGGCGTGCCACCGATGACCGGGTACCGGGCGCGCTGGACTACGGCGACTGGGTGGAGAACGACAGGGAATGCAGTGCCGATTCAGTAGCTGAGGACAGTTCCTGGCACGGTACCCATGTGGCCGGCACCATCGCCGAATCCACCAACAATGCTGTGGGCATGGCCGGCGTGGCCTACAAGGCCCGCGTGCTGCCGGTACGCGTGCTCGGCAAGTGCGGCGGCTACCTGTCCGACATCGCCGATGCGATCACCTGGGCATCCGGCGGTACCGTGGCCGGCGTGCCGGCCAACCCGAACCCCGCCGAAGTCATCAACATGAGCCTGGGCGGTGGCGGTGCGTGCGACCCGGCGTATCAGGACGCCATCAACGGCGCCGTGTCACGCGGCACCACCGTCGTGGTCGCAGCCGGCAATTCGGCATCCAACGCGGCCAATTTCCGTCCCGCCAGCTGCAGCAACGTGGTATCGGTCGGTGCGGCGCGCATCACCGGTGGCATTGCCTACTACTCCAATTTCGGCACCGTGGTGGATCTGTCCGGTCCGGGTGGCGGCGGTGGCGTGGACGGCAACCCGGGTGGCTACGTCTGGCAGGCCGGTTACAACGGCACCACCACCCCGACATCGGGCACCTACACCTACATGGGCATGGCCGGCACCTCCATGGCCTCGCCGCATGTGGCGGCCGTGGCGGCCCTGGTGCAGGGTGCGCTGGCTGATGCAGGCAGGGATCCGCTGTCGCCGACGCAACTGGAAACGCTGCTCAAGCAGACCGCGCGTCCGTTCCCGGTGACCATCCCGGCGGGTACGCCGATAGGCAGCGGCATCGTCGATGCGAAGGCTGCCCTGGACGAGGCACTGAAGGAGCCGTGCACCGAAGACTGCGGCCCGACCGCCATTCCGCTGACCAACAAGGTTGCCGTAGCGGGCATCGCAGGCACTGCCGGCAGCGAAACGCTGTACAGCTTCGAAGCTGCGGCCGGCAAGGCGGTGAGCTTCGTTACCTATGGCGGCACCGGCAACATCTCGCTGTATGTAGGCGAAGGCAGCGAACCGACGGCGACGGTATTCAAGGCGAAATCCTCGCGTGCCGGCAATGCGGAAACGGTGCGTATCACCGCCCCGGTGGCTGGGACCTATTACGTCAAGGTGATCGGCGAAGCCGCATTCACCGGCGTATCCCTGCTGGCCACGCAGTAACCGCGCATCGCCATCCCGGTAGAGCCGACCCATGGTCGGCTCGCCGCGCGCGTCGTGAGCTCGATGGTGTGGCCGACCCCCGGGTCGGCTGCATCAATGCCGTCCCTGGAACCTGCCGGATTTTTCTACCATGACTGCCTGCGGAGGAGGGCCAGCTGCTACAGTCTGGCGCAGTACAGGAGAGGCTTCCGGGTGAATGCGGTAGTGGAATCCAGCAACGCAGGCAATGCCGACACGCCGGTGATCGAAGCGCTGCTCGCGCATGGGCGGTTGAAGGACGGCGACCTGGCACGTGCGCGTACGCTGCATGCTGAATCCGGTGGCAGCCTGCTGTCGCTGCTGGTCCGTCTGGGACTGGTGTCCGAGCGCGACCAGGCGCAGGTGACGGCTGACGTGATGGGCCTGCCATTGCTTGAAGGCCGTGACATGCCGGATGAACCGCCGCCCTCGCTGTCCGATGCCATTCCGATTCCGCTGCGCTTCCTCAAGCAGTTCCATGCCTGCCCGATCGCGCTCGATGAACATGGGCTGCAGTTGTGGCTGGCCGATGCGCACGATCCCTATCCGGGCCAGGCCGTCGCCATGGCCATGGGCGTGCCGGTGCTGCCGCGTGTCGGCCAGCGCGCCGAGGTGGACGACCTGATCGAACGCTGGTTCGGCCAGGGCCGCAGCGCGATGGGCGCGATCGTGGAAACCGCGGACGGCGAAGGTGCGGCAGCGGATGACATCGAACACCTGCGCGACCTTGCGTCCGAAGCACCGGTCATCCGCCTGGTGAACCTGGTGATCCAGCGCGCGGTCGAGCTGCGCGCTTCGGACATCCACGTCGAACCCTTCGAAAGCCGGCTCAAGGTGCGTTACCGCGTGGACGGCGTACTGATCGATGGCGAGAGTCCACCGGCGAACCTGACCGCCGCCGTCATCAGCCGCATCAAGATCATGGCGCGCCTGAACATCGCCGAACGCCGCCTGCCGCAGGACGGCCGCATCATGTTGCGGGTGCAGGGCAAGGAGCTGGACCTGCGCGTCAGCACCGTGCCGACCGCGCATGGCGAGAGCGTGGTGATGCGCCTGCTCGACCGTGAGACCGTGGTGTTCGATTTTGAACGGCTGGGCTTCACCGAGGAGTTCCTGCCTGCGTTCCGCAAGGTGCTGGAGCAGCCGCACGGCATCCTGCTGGTCACCGGCCCGACCGGCTCGGGCAAGACGACCACGTTGTACACCGCGTTGAGCCAGCTCAACACCTCCGATGTCAAGATCATCACCGTCGAGGATCCGGTGGAGTACCAGATCGAGGGCATCAACCAGATCCAGGCAAAACCGCAGATCGGCCTGGATTTCGCCAATGCACTGCGCAGCATCGTCCGCCAGGACCCGGACATCATCATGATCGGCGAAATGCGCGACCTGGAAACCGCGCGCATCGCCATCCAGTCCGCGCTGACCGGCCACCTGGTGCTGTCCACGCTGCACACCAACAATGCCGCCGGCGGCATCACCCGCCTGCTGGACATGGGCGTGGAGGACTACCTGCTGACCTCCACCATCAACGGCATCCTTGCCCAGCGTCTGGTGCGCCGTCTGGAACCGGTGCATGCCGAGCGCTACGAAGCGTCGCCGGAGGAGATCGAACGTTTCGACCTGCGTCGCCTGCAGCCCCACGGCACCATCCATCTCTACCGGCCGCGGCCCTCCGCGCTGGCACCGACGGGTTACCTGGGCCGCACCACCATCGTCGAGTTCCTGGTGATGGACGACGAGCTGCGGCGTGCGGTGATGCGCCGCGACGGCATGGGCGAGATCGAACGCATCGCGCGCAACGGTGGCATGCGCACCATGTATGAGGATGGGCTGCTGAAGGCGCTGGCCGGCCAGACCACGCTCGAAGAGGTGCTGCGCACCACCGAGGAAGGCTGAGCATGCCCATGTACCGCTACAAGGCGCTGGATGCGCATGGCGAGGTGGTGGACGGGCAGATGGAAGCGTCCAGCGAGGCTGAACTGGTGATGCGCCTGCAGGACCAGGGCCATCTGCCGATGGAGACGCGGCTGGCCGGCGAAGGCGCGCTGGACGGTGGGCGCTGGCGCACCCTGCTGCGGTCGCGCCCGCTGCAGGGTGCCGCGCTGCTGCAGTTCACCCAGCAGCTGTCCACGCTGCTGGCGGCCGGGCAGCCGCTGGACCGTGCATTGACCATCCTGTTGAGCCTGCCGGAGGACGAGCGTTCGCGGCGCGTGGTGCATGAAATCCGCGACACCGTGCGTGGCGGTGCGCCGTTGTCCGCCGCACTGGAGCGCCAGCATGGGTTGTTTTCGCGGCTGTACGTGAACATGGTGCGAGCCGGTGAGGCGGGCGGCAGCCTGCATGAAACCCTGCAGCGGCTGGCGGATTACCTTGAACGCAGCCGTACGCTGCAGGGACGTGTGATCAACGCACTGATCTACCCGGCGATCCTGCTGCTGGTGGTGGGCGGCGCGCTGTTGTTCCTGCTGGGCTACGTGGTGCCGCAGTTCGCACAGATGTATGAAAGCCTGGACGTGGCGCTGCCATGGTTCACGCAGTTGGTGCTGCAACTGGGCCTGCTGGTGCGCGATGGCTGGATCTTCTTCATCGTGGTGCCCGCATTGCTTGCCTGGCTGCTGGAACGCAAGGCTCGGCAGCCGGCGTTCCGGCTGGCGCTGGATGGCTGGCTGCTGCAGCGCAAGGGCATCGGCGCACTGCTGGGCAAGCTGGAAACCGCCCGCCTGGCACGTACGCTGGGCACGCTGCTGCGCAATGGCGTGCCGTTGCTCGCTGCCCTGGGCATCGCCCGCAACGTGCTCGGCAACCGCGCACTGGCGGCGGATGTGGATGTCGCCAGCGACGAGGTCAGGAACGGCAACGGGCTTTCGTCCGCCCTGGCGCGGGGCAAGCGCTTCCCGCGTCTTGCGCTGCAGATGATCCAGGTGGGCGAGGAATCCGGCGCACTGGATGGCATGCTGCTGAAGACTGCCGATACCTTCGAACAGGAAACCGCGCGCAGCATCGACCGGCTGTTGTCGGCGATGGTCCCGGCGATCACCCTGGTACTGGCATCGGTGGTCGGGCTGGTGATCATCGCCGTACTGGTGCCGATGTACGACCTTACCAATGCCATTGGCTGAACCCTGCGGCCATTTCTGCTTTTCCATACAAAGGAACGCTGCTGATGAAACGACGTGTCATTCCCCGCATCGCCTCGGCGCGCCGACAGGCCGGCATGAGCCTGCTGGAGATCATCATCGTCATCGTGCTGATCGGCGCGGTGCTGACCCTGGTGGCCAGCCGCGTGCTGGGCGGTGCCGACCGCGGCAAGGCCAACATCGCCAAGGCGCAGGTTCAGACCGTGGCCAGCAAGATCGACAACTACCGGCTGGATACCAACCGGCTTCCCGCCAAGCTCGACGAACTGGTCACGCAGCCGGCCAGCGTCAATGGCTGGATGGGACCGTATGCGAAGGCATCGGACCTCGACGATCCCTGGGGTCGCCCGCTCGAATACCGTGCACCGGGAGACAACCAGGACTACGAACTGATCAGCCTGGGGAAGGATGGCAAGCCCGGTGGCAGCAGTTTCGATGCGGACATCCGCTACGAACAGTGAGTGTGACGGGCGTGGCCATCGTATCCATCAGCCAGCGCGGTGCGCATGTGCGGGCGCGGGGCATGTCGCTGCTGGAGATGCTGCTGGTCATTGCCCTGATCGCTGCCGTGGGCCTGCTGACGGCGGGCATGTTCTCGCGCGGCGTGGGTGGCATGCAGCTGCGTTCGGCGGGCAAGGACATCGCCAACCAGCTGCGGCAGACCCGCGCCGAGGCCATCGCCCGCGGCACACCGCAGCGCTTGGCCATCGCGCCCCGCGAGCACCGCTGGGAAAGCACGACGGGACGCCATGGCACGCTGCCGGACGCCTTGCGGATCGAATTCGAAGGTGCTGCCCAGCTGCAGCGGCGTAGCGATGAAGGAACGATCGAGTTCCACCCCGACGGCGGCAGCAGCGGCGGGCGCATAGTGCTCCAGCAGGGCAGCACGCGCTGGCGCATCGATGTCGGCTGGCTGACCGGCGAAGTGACATCGCGGCCAGAGACCGTGCCATGACGTCCCCGCCATCCTCGCGGTATCGCCGGCGCGTGCAGTCACCGAAGCTGCGGGCACGCGGCTTCACCCTGCTGGAGGTACTGGTCGCGTTCGCGCTGCTCGCGGTGGCACTCACACTGTTGCTGGGCACGTTGTCCGGCGCCGCCCGCCAGGTGGGTGAGGCGGACCTGCGATCGCGGGCGGTACTGCACGCACAGTCGTTGCTTGCCACTACCGGCGTGCAGGCTCCGCTGCAGGAAGGCCGGCGCGACGGACAGTGGGAAGACGGACGTTACCAGTGGACGCTGCAGGTGCAGCCGTACGTGGAACCACGCGCGACGAATGCCGCGTCCGCGTCTGTTGACGCCATCGGCGTGCCACGCCTGCTTGAGCTGCGGTTGCAGGTCCGTTGGAGCCAGCAACGCGGCGGTCAATTTGAATGGCGCACGTTGCGGCTGGTGCTGCCACCGGTGGAGGGCGCGCCATGACCCGCCGTGCATCGGGCTTCACCCTCATCGAAGTGCTGCTGGCCACCGCGCTGCTGGCGGGCGGCCTGGCGCTGGCGTTCGTCACCGTGCGTTCGGCGATGACCATCAGCCAGCGTGGCGAGGCGATGGCGGCCGACAACGAGCGCATGCGCGCCGTGCAGGGTCTGCTGCGGCGCCAGCTTTCGCAGGCCCTTCGTAGTCCGATCGAACCGCTGGATCCTGCGCGCGAGCCGCTGTACTTCGCGGGCGAAGCGCAGCGGCTGCGGTTCGTATCGGAATTACCGGGCTATCTGGGGCGTGGCGGCGCGTATGTGCATGATCTGCAGGTGGTGCGTGCCGGGCAGGGCGTACGTCTGCAGCTTGGGCTGGTGATGGTGCAGAACGGTGAGCAGCTGCCGGAAGTGCCCGCGCGACCGCCGGAACGACTGGTCGACGGACTGCGTCGGGTGACCCTGCGCTACCGCGGTATCGACGCAACCAGTGGACAGCTCACCGACTGGCTGCCTGCATGGGAGGACACCCGTCGCCTGCCGCTGCTGGTATCGATGCAGGTGGAGCCGATGCGGGGCGCGCCGTGGCCGGAACTGGTGGTCGCTCTGGAAGCGGCCGGCCAGTCGCAGCCGGGACAGGGGCAGACGCCGTGATCGGCGCGCAGGGGAGCCATGAGCAGGGTGCGGCACTGGTACTGGTGCTGTGGCTGGTGGCGCTGTTGACCGCGCTGGTTGGCGCATTCGCGCTCTCCGCACGCATCGAGCACCTGCAACAGCGCGTGCAGGATGAAGCCGGACGCGCGCAGGAAGTAGGCCGCGCGGGTGTCGCCTATGCGATGTCGCGCCTGCGCGCTGATCCCTTGCGGCCACCGTGGCAGCCGGATGGCCGCAGCTATCGCTGGCGCTATGACGGCGTGCAGGTGGACATCCGTGTGGAGGATGAAAGCGGCAAGGTCAACATCAACCTCGCCGATCCCGCGCTGCTGCAGGCCTTCCTGCAGGCGATGGAGGTGCCGGCCGACCAGGCCGGCCGCCTTGCGGGCGCGATCACTGACTGGCGCGATGCGGACGATCTGAGCCCGCCGGGAGGCGGTGCCGAGGCTGCGGACTATGTCGCTGCCGGACTGCCGTACGGGCCGCGCAATGGTCCCTTCGAGACGCTCGGTGAACTGCAGCGGGTGCTGGGAATGACACCGGAACTGTTCCAGAGCATGCGCCCGTTCATCACCCTGCATGGCCGCCAATCCCGCCCGGATCCGCGTTTCGCGCAGGGGCCGGTACTCCTTGCGCTGGGCCTGGACGCGGACACAATACTCGCCCAGCGCAGGCAGCAGCAGACCGATCCTGACGGCGTGCCGGGCGCCTCCGCTTTCGCCGGTGGCAGTGGCACCTATAGTATCGAGTGCCGCGTATCGGATGAGCGCGGACGCATCGCGCTCAGCCGCGCGGTGGTACGCAACGGTCGCAGTGGGACGACCGGACAGGCCTACACAATGCTTCAATGGGAGCAGGGAATGACGTCGCAATGACAGCAATGCAGGACGGATTCAGGCAGCTTGCCGGGCAGCTTGCCCCGCGCGCCAGCCATTTCCTGCGCTGGTGGCGGGCTTCGCTGCTGGCCTGGCTGCCGGCGCGCTGGCAGTGGGCGCTCGGCTGGGCGCCGGCGCGCCTGTTGCTGCAGGTGGAGGCTGATCGCCTGCGGCTCATCCGCGAGGTCGATCTGCTGCGCACCGATGTCGCGCAGTTGTCGTGGCCCTGCGACGTGGCCGCGTTGCCGCAGGTGCTGGAGCCGCGCCTGCATCGCCTGCCCCGGTTCTGGCTGCTGCCCGCCGACCAGGTGCTGCGGCGCACCCTGCGCCTGCCGACCGCCGCTGCCGGTCGGCTGCAGGACGTGATGGCTTTCGAGATCGACCGGCAGACTCCGTTCAACGCCAGCCAGGTGACGTTCGACGTGCGCGCGCTGGGCGCGGTGTCGCCCGAACAGCTGGACGCCGAACTGGTGGTGCTGCCGCTGGCGCGGCTGGACCACTGGCGGCAGGCGACCGGCACCTGGGCGGACGCCGTGAGCGGTATCGACGTGGTGGATTCCGCCGGCACGCCACTGCGGGTCAACCTGCTGCCGCTAGCGCAGCGCCAGCGCACGCGTAATCCGCAGCGTCGCATGGAACTGCTGCTGGCCTGTGGCGCGGTTGTGATGCTGATGCTGGCCGGCAGCCAGCTGCTGGACAACCGCGAACGGGCCGCAGACGCCCTGCGCGGTGACGTAGAGCGCAGTGCCCGCAGCGCACGTGGCGTGGCCGACGAGCGAGCACAGCTGCAGGCGCTGGTGGATGGCGCCTCGTTCCTGGACGCGCAGCGCGCGCAGCGCCCGCCCATGCTGGCGGTCTGGAACGAACTGAGCCGGTTGCTGCCCGATGGCACGTATCTGGAAAAGATCGGCGTGGAAGGCGACCAGCTGCAGCTCATCGGCCTGAGCCGCGAGGCGAACCAGCTGGTGCCGCTGTTGCAGCCGTCTCCACTATGGCAGCGCGTCAACCTGACAGGCGTACTGCAGGCCGATGGCACGGCGGGCGGCCGCGACCGCTTCACCATGACCGCGATGTTGCGTCCGACGGCTGCTGCGGCCGCTCCCGCTGGTGCACCCGCCGACGATGCGAAGGAGGCGGCAGATGCCGATGCCACCGACCGCCCGTGACCGCTGGCTGGCGCTGGCCCTGTTGCTGGCCGTGCTCGCGCTGGGCTATGTGCTGCTGGTGCATCCGTGGTTCACGGTGCCATGGCGTGCCATCGACCAGGAAATCGCAGCGTTGCAGGAACGCCGGCAACGCGTGCAGGCGCAGCTGGACCAGCAACCACAGGTGGAAGCACGCCTGCGCGAGGTCCGTGATCGCCTGGGCCAACGCCCCGGCTTCCTGCCCGAATCCACGGCCGAAGGCGCGGCGGCCGCCCTTGGCGCGCGCGTGCAGGATGTGGTGCTGTCGGCCAGTCCAGGCAATCGTGCCTGCGTGGTGAGCAATCGCACGCCCATGCCGGACAACCGCAGCGATGCCGCCTACGCGCGGGTGGCCATGCAGGTGCGCCTGCGCTGCGGGGTGGACGAAATGGCCACCGTGCTGCACGCACTGGAAACCGGCACGCCCCGCCTGTTTGTCGAGAACCTCAACCTGCTGGCACAGCGTTACCAGCAATCCCCGGATGAGTCGGGAACCGGGCTGGATGTGTCCTTCGAACTGGTCGGTTATCTGCAGCCGGCATCCGCTGCGGCGATGACGCTACTGCCGCCGGCGGTGCCGCAACCATCGCCGCAGGCGGATGAGGTTCCACCCGTGCCGAACGATGATGCGGCCGACGGCATGACCGAAGGAGGTAGTGGCGATGAAGCCTGACCGCCTGGGTGTACGTGGTGCGATCCTGCTGGGCACGGCGATGCTGGCCGCACTGTTCTGGCTGGCGACCCTGCTGGGGTTGGGAGAGCAGATTCCGCACCAGGATGCCGCGCGCGTGACCATCCCTGTCCTGCCGGCGCTTGCCACTGCCGCTCCGGATGCGATGATCGCGCCGGGCAGCTTTGCCGCGGTCATCGAACGACCCGTATTTGCAACTGATCGGCGCCCGCATCCGTTTCGCCTTGTTGGCCCGGAAGCGGTGACCAGCGCCGCGCTGCGTCTGACCGGCGTGCTGCTGGCCGGGGACTTCGGCCTGGCAACACTGACCAGCGAACAGAATCGTTCCCTGCGGCTGCGCCTGAATGGCGAGGCGGTGGAAGGATGGCAACTGCTTGCGCTGGAGCCACGCCGGGCCACGGTTCTGGGTCCCGATGGTGCGCAGGTGCTGGAACTGTCGGTGTTCGATGGCCAGGGTGGGGAGCCGCCGACCCCGCTGCGCGATCCGCATGCACGGCAGGGCGGCGCCGCTGCGCCCGTGCCGCTGCCTGCGCAGGCCTCCGGGCAGGCGTCCATCAGCGAAAGGTCGCAGCCCGTACCGCCTGCGGCTGCGGCGCCAGTCCCAGGTTCCCAGGAGCCACCCCCGAACCAGAACCAGGGCCCCAGCGAAGAACAGATGCGTGCCATCCGCGAACGGATCCGCGCCCGTCGTGAACAGCTGCAACAGCAACAACGCCAGTCGACGCCATCCCCTGCCGGCGCCGCCAACCCTTAGAGTGAAAGCATGAATCTGCGTTTCCTGACCTGCTCGTTCGCCGTGGCCCTGCTGGTCGGCTGCACTACCGTACCGACGCCCGATGTGCGCCGTGACGCGCGTTTCGACACGGGCGTGGAGGCGCCGGTAGCCGTGGCGGGCGATGAAGATCCCGCCGGTCCCAGGGCGGTGATCCGTCGTGGTTCCGGCACGGTCATCAACCGAAGTGCGGCGGCATCGCCGGTACCTTCGCTGGCGCAGGCCAGCAGTGGCGATGCCACGTTCAATTTCGAAGGCGAATCGCTGCATGCGGTGGTCAAGGCCATCCTCGGCGACATGCTGGGGCAGAACTATGTCATCGCGCCGGGCGTGCAGGGAACGGTGACGCTGGCCACGCCCAAGCCGGTGTCCGGAGCGCAGGCGCTCAACCTGCTGGAAATGGTGCTGGGCTGGAACAACGCGCGCATCGTCTACAGCGGGGGCCGCTACAACATCGTTGCCGCCGACCAGGCGCTGGCCGGTACGGTTGCGCCGAGCACCGCACCGGCATCCAGCGCGCGTGGCTTCGAGGTGCGCGTGGTGCCGCTGCAGTACATCTCCGCCGAGGAAATGAAGAAGGTGCTGGAGCCGTACGCGCGTCCCAACGCCATCGTCAACGTGGACAGCGGGCGCAACGTCATCACCCTCGGCGGTACGCGCACCGAGCTGGAAAACTACCTGCGCACGGTGGAAATATTCGACGTCGACTGGTTGTCCGGCATGTCGGTCGGCGTGTTTCCGATCCAGTCCGGCAAGGCCGAACAGGTGGCTGCGGACCTGGAGAAGATCTTCGGCGCGGACAGCAAGACTCCCAGCGCCGGGATGATGCGTTTCCTTCCGCTGGAAAACGCCAATGCGGTACTGGTGATCACCCCGCAGGTGCGTTACCTGGACCAGATCCAGCAGTGGCTGGACCGCATTGATACCGCCGGTGGTGCGCCGCGGCTGTTCTCCTATGAGCTGCGTTACATCAAGGCGCGCGATCTCGCCGAGCGGCTGGCGGAAACCTTCGGCAGTGAAGGCCGTGGTGGTGGTGACAGCGGAGCTTCGCTGGCGCCGGGTGGGCGCAGTGCGCGGATCGATGGCGACGGCAGCAATGGCGGGCAGCTGGAAGGTTTCAACAACAACTCGGGCAGCAGCGGCACAAACGGCGGCAGCCAGGGCAGCGGCAGCATGAACCTGCCACAGCGGCAGTCCGGCAACGCCAGTGTGAGCCTGGAAGTGGCGGGTGACACGGTCGGTGTGTCGGCCGTGGAGGAAACCAACGCGCTGCTGGTGCGTGCCACACCGCAGGCCTGGCGCTCCATCCGTGAGGTCATCGAAAAGCTTGACGTGATGCCCATGCAGGTACACATCGAAGCGCAGGTGGCCGAAGTGTCCCTGCAGGGCGAGCTGAGCTACGGTGTGAACTGGTACTTCGAGAACGCAGTGCAGAACGCCACCTATCCGGGGGGAGGCACCGCGCTGCTGCCCAATGCCGCCGGACGTGACGTCTGGGGTACCTATGCCGGTACGATCGGCGGCGGCGGCCTGGGCTGGACCTTCCTCGGCCGCAATGCCGCCGCAGTGGTGAACGCGCTGGACAAGGTGACCGACCTGCGTCTGCTGCAGACACCCTCGATCTTCGTACGGAACAATGCCGAAGCAACCTTGAACGTGGGCGACAGGGTGCCGATCAGTACCACTACGGTCAATACGGGCTTGGGCACCAGCAGCTACAGCCAGGTGCAGTACATCGATACCGGCGTCATCCTCAAGGTACGCCCGCGCGTGACCCGCGACGGCACGGTGTTCATGGATATCGTTCAGGAGGTCAGCTCCGCCATAGATGTTCCGAGTAACTGCAATCCACAGGAAAGCAACTGCAATCCGCGTATTTCCACCCGCAAGCTGGCGACGGAGGCGGCGATACAGAGCGGCGATACCATCATGTTGGCAGGACTCATCACCGACAGCGCTACCGATGGACACGAGGGTATCCCCGGGCTCAGCCGCATTCCGGTGGTAGGCGCGCTGTTCGGCAGAAAATCCCGCCAAACCCGCCGTTCGGAAGTGATCGTGCTGCTGACGCCCACCATCGTCCGCAATGGCCAGGAATCACGGCAGCTCACTGACGAATACAGCCGCCGCTTCCGCGCGATGGAGCCGATCAGCGCCCCTCGTCCGAAGCGCTGATGCGGCAGCGGCGGTCGCATGTGGACCGCCTGCCTTGATACGCTGGGGGCGCACGCGGTGGGCGCCACTGCCCGCCGTGCACGACCACGGGCGGGGATGGGATGGGAGCGATCGTGTTGTTGCCGTTGGGTGTGGACGATGCAGCATTGGACCGCTGCCTGGCGGCGCTGGATGCCGGTACCCCTGCCGGCACCTCCATCTGGCTGGCGGACGATGCACAGGCGGGTCCGCGCGCGCAGGCCGTGGTCGAGCACTGGCTGGCGAATACGCCCCTGCAGGCCGAATACACGCGCCGCGCACGACCGCTGGGCGAAGCGGCGCACCTGGACGAGATGCTGCGCGCCTGCGATGGCCTGGATGTGGCCGTGCTGGCGCCGGACAGCATGCCCGCGCCGGGATGGCTTGAGCAGTTGCAGGCCTGTTTTGCCCGCGATGCGTCGATCGCCACGGCCACGCCCTGGAGCAACGCCGGTGGCACGGTCGCATGGCCACGGCTGGGCGAGATCAATCCCTTCCCGGCCCTGATGCAACCGCTTGCGAAGGCGTGTGCCGGCATGCCGGCGCAGCATCCGGAACTGCCTTCGGCGGTGACCCACGCCGTGCTGGTGCGTGGCGTGGCTCGGCGGCGCGCCGGTGGCCTGGACACCGCCAGTTACGGGGGCTGGAGCGCGGCGCTGGTGGATCTCGGTCTGCGCATGGCTGGCCTCGGCTGGCGCAATGCGCTGTGCGAAACCACGTTCGTCGGCCGTGACAGTGAAGGCAGTCACTGGCCGGGCGACCTGGAGGCACTCGCCAGCCGCTGGCCGGCATGGACACCACGCCTGGCCGACTTCCTGATGCGTGATCCCCTGCACGCACTGCGTGATGATCTGCAGGAGCGCTATCGACAGGCGATAATGCCGCGCGCGCAGGGCGATCTGTTCAGCGTGCCGCCGTCCCCGCAGGAGCCCGTCGCGTGAACCACGCCATCGTCGCCATCGTCGTCACGTACCAGAGTGGCAGCACCATCGAAGGCTGCCTGCAGCGCCTGCGCGATGCGCGCGACATCGCCGAGATCCGCGTGGTGGACAACGGTTCACTGGATGACACGGTGGAGATAGTCCAGCGCCACGCCAGCCACGATGGCCGCGTGCGCTTCATCGCCAATCCTGACAATCCCGGATTCGCCGCGGCCAACAACCAGGGCGTTGCTGATTCGCGCAGCCCGTGGCTGGCCTTCATCAATCCGGACGTCCTGGTGCGGGTTGATACGCTGGCATCATTGCGCGAGCGTGCGCAGGCACTGGGTGATTGCCTGCTAGGCGTGGAACAGGTCGACGAGCACGGCCGGGCGGACGAGGCGGTCCGCCGTCGCGATCCGGATTTCCTGGCCATGCTGCGTTCGCCCGGTCGCGGGTCGAAGCTGGCCATTCCACGCGATCCGGCGCAGGCGGTGCAGGGGGTGCCGGCGTTGTCTGGCGCGGTGATGCTGATGCCACGCACGCTGTTCCAGCGGATTGGTGGCTGGGATGCCGGTTACCGCCTGCACGCCGAAGACCTGGACCTGTGTCGCCGGGTACGCCAGGTGGGCGGCACGGTGGCGATCGCCAATGATCTGCAGGTGGTGCACGTGCGCGGCGTTTCCAGCCGGTCGCGGCCGTTCTTTGTGGAGTGGCACAAGCACCGCGGGTTATGGCGTTATTTCGGCAAATTCGAGGCGGACCAGCGCAGCCTTCCGGTTCGCGTGGCCGTGTGGGGGGCAATCTGGGCGCATGCACTGCTGCAGGTGCCACGGTTGCTGCGACTGGTCTGAGGACACAGCGAAAGGCTGGGCTGGGTTCGGCTGCTTGGGCGTCGGGTGGATAGACGGCGCGGGACCCGCCCGCAAGTACGTCCATGTAGGGCTCGTTTCGCGCCATCC
>JAEZCF010000020.1 GCA_023430045.1 Pseudomonadota bacterium
CCACACACCCCACCACGTGGGGCTCCGCCGTTCGCCGCCGCCCACAGCCAACCTGCAGGCAACAAAAAACCCGGCCGAAGCCGGGCTCTCGCGGACAACCAGACGAACCTATTCGCCAGACGCGTGACGCGCCTGCAGCTCATCTTCCTTCTGCCGATCAAAGAACGCCATGACCCGGCTCATGATCGGGAACGTACCCTCGCGCCCCAGCGCCGACACCAGGAACCACGGCTCCTTCCAACCCAGCTCCGCGACGATCTGCTCGGCCGCCGCCTGCGCCTCGTCCTCGAACATCAGGTCGGCCTTGTTGAGCACCAGCCAGCGCGGCTTGGCGAGCAGCTCGGGATCATGCTTCTCCAGCTCACGCTCGATCGCTCGCACCTGCTCCACCGGCGAGATGCCTTCCACGCCACCTTCCATCGGCGAGATGTCCACCAGGTGCAGCAGCAGGCGCGTGCGCTGCAGGTGACGCAGGAACTGCGCGCCCAGGCCGGCACCGTCGGCCGCACCTTCGATCAGGCCCGGGATGTCGGCGATCACGAAGCTGCGATGGTTTTCCACCTTCACCACACCCAGGTTCGGGTACAGCGTGGTGAACGGGTAATCAGCCACCTTCGGCGTCGCGGCGGACACCGCGCGGATCAGCGTGCTCTTGCCTGCGTTCGGGAAGCCCAGCAGGCCCACGTCGGCCAGCAGCTTCAGTTCCAGCTTCAACGAGCGCTCTTCGCCCGGCTCGCCCGGCAGCGCCTGGCGCGGCGAGCGGTTGGTCGAACTCTTGAAGTGCATGTTGCCCAGGCCGCCACGGCCACCCTTGGCCACCAGCAGGCGATCACCGTGCTGGGTCATGTCACCGATCACTTCATCGGTGGCCACGTTGATGACCGTGGTGCCGACCGGCACGGTGATGACCAGGTCTTCGCCGCCCTTGCCGTACGCCTGCCGGCCCATGCCGTTCTCGCCGCGCTGCGCCTTGAAGATGCGATCGTGGCGGAAGTCGACCAGGGTATTGAGGTTTTCGTCGGCGCGGATCCACACGCTGCCACCATTGCCACCGTCACCGCCGTCCGGACCGCCCAGCGGGATGAACTTCTCGCGACGGAAGCCGACACAGCCATTGCCGCCGTTGCCGGCGAACACTTCGATTTCTGCTTCGTCTACCAGTTTCATTTTTTCAATGCCTGCGATGGGCGCGGCACGTCCGCCGCCGCCTTGATGTAGTGCCAGCCACTGGCCGGCAACCGGGCGATGCCCGTTTTACCATTGATCCAACGAAAAGCCCCGCCGAAGCGGGGCTCTTCTGCAGCATACCCATGACCGGCATGGGTGCCAGCCGTGCCTGGATCAGGCTTCGGCCGAAACCACGCTGACGGTGCGACGCTTCTTCGCACCCTTCACCGAGAACTCCACCTTGCCGTCGACCAGCGCGAACAGGGTGTGATCGCGGCCCAGGCCGACGCCGGTGCCCGGATGGAACTGGGTACCGCGCTGACGCACGATGATGTTGCCGGCGCCGATGGCCTGGCCACCGAAGATCTTCACGCCCAGGTACTTCGGGTTGGAGTCGCGACCGTTGCGCGAGGAGCCTACGCCCTTTTTATGTGCCATGACCTGCTCTCCTTACTTGCTGCCACCGGCGATGCCGGTGATCTCGATTTCGGTGTAGTACTGACGGTGACCCTGACGCTTCATGTGGTGCTTGCGGCGACGGAACTTGATGATCCGGACCTTGTCGGCACGACCCTGGGACACGACCTTGGCGGTGACCGAAGCGCCGCTCAGCGCGTCGCCGATCTTGATGCCATCACTGTCGCCCAGCAGCAGGATATTGTCGAACTTGATCTCGTTGCCGATTTCGGCTTCGAGCTTTTCCACGCGGAGCGTTTCGCCCTGCGCGACGCGGTATTGCTTACCGCCGGTGACCAGTACTGCGTACATGACCAGACTTCCTCTGTAGTTATTGTGGTCTTGGACTGCCGCCATCGAGGGCGGACAGAAGCGGGATTTTACCTGCCACGGCCCGTCCGGGTCAACCCTCCCCCAGGCCCGGCAAACGCAGGCGGCACAGGGCCTTCACCAGCCTGTACGGCCGTCTCACGCGGTGAGACACGCTGCTGGCATTGTCGCCCATTGCCCCCATCTGATCTGCTCGGTAGGCTGACTGATTGCCTTTCCCGACGCCCTTCCTGCTGGCCGGGCCCCAGCTCAAGCCCCCACAACCGGATTCCCCATGGCGATGGATTTCATCCGCATCCGCGGCGCGCGGACGCACAACCTGAAGAACCTGGATCTCGACCTGCCGCGCGACAAGCTGATCGTGATCACCGGCCTGTCCGGCTCGGGCAAGTCCTCGCTGGCGTTCGACACCATCTACGCCGAGGGCCAGCGCCGTTACGTCGAATCGCTGTCGGCCTACGCCCGCCAGTTCCTCAGCGTGATGGAAAAGCCGGACCTGGACCATATCGAAGGCCTGTCCCCGGCAATCTCCATCGAGCAGAAATCGACCTCGCACAATCCGCGTTCGACGGTCGGCACCATCACCGAGATCTACGACTACCTGCGCCTGCTGTACGCCCGTGTCGGTACCCCGCGCTGCCCGGACCACGGCTATCCGCTGGAGGCCCAGACCGTCAGCCAGATGGTGGACCAGGTGCTGACGCTGGACCCGGAGCAGCGCTACATGCTGCTGGCGCCGGTGATCCGCGACCGCAAGGGCGAGCACGCGCAGGTGTTCGACCAGTTGCGCGCGCAGGGCTTCGTGCGCGTGCGCGTGGATGGCGTGCTGCATGAAATCGACGAGGTGCCCGCGCTGGCACTGCGCCAGAAACACACCATCGAGGCGGTGATCGACCGTTTCCGCCCGCGCGAGGACATCAAGCAGCGGCTGGCGGAAAGCTTCGAGACCGCGCTGAAACTGGGCGATGGCATGGCCTCGGTACAGAGCCTGGATGCGCAGGACGCCACGCCTTCGCTGTTCTCGTCCAAGTATTCCTGCCCGGTCTGCGATTATTCGCTGCCCGAACTGGAACCGCGCCTGTTTTCGTTCAATGCGCCGATGGGTGCCTGTCCCGGCTGCGATGGCCTGGGCATGGCCGAATTCTTCGATCCCTCGCGCGTGGTCGTGCACCCGGAACTGCCGCTGTCGGCCGGCGCCGTGCGCGGCTGGGACCGCCGCAACGCCTACTACTTCCAGCTGATCGCATCGCTGGCCAAGCACTACAGATTCGACGTGGATGCCGCCTGGAACACGCTGCCCGCCAGCGTGCAGAAGGCCGTGCTGTACGGCAGCGGCGAAGAGACCATCAGCTTCACCTACTTCACCGAAGCCGGTGGCCGCACCCAGCGCAGGCACCGTTTCGAAGGCATCATTCCCAACCTGGAACGTCGCTACAAGGAAACCGAATCGGCGGCGGTGCAGGAAGAACTGGGCAAGTACATCAGCGAGCGGAGCTGCCCGGAATGCGGTGGTGCGCGCCTGAACAAGGCCGCGCGCAACGTGTTCGTGGCGGACCGCCCGCTGCCGGACCTGGTGGTGCTGCCGATCGACGAAGCGCTGAAGTTCTTCAACACGCTGAGCCTGCCCGGCTGGCGCGGCGAGATCGCCACCAAGATCGTGAAGGAGATCGGTGAACGCCTGGGCTTCCTGGTCGATGTCGGCCTGGATTACCTGACCCTGGAGCGCAAGGCCGACACCCTGTCCGGTGGCGAGGCACAGCGCATCCGCCTGGCATCGCAGATCGGTGCCGGCCTGGTTGGCGTGATGTACGTGCTCGACGAGCCGTCCATCGGCCTGCACCAGCGCGACAACGAGCGCCTGCTCGGCACCCTCACCCGCCTGCGTGACCTCGGCAACACGGTGATCGTGGTCGAACATGACGAAGATGCGATCCGCCTGGCGGACTACGTGCTGGACATCGGTCCGGGCGCGGGCGTGCACGGCGGCGAGATCGTCGGCCAGGGCACGCTGCAGGACATCCTGGACGCGCCGCGCTCGCTGACCGGCCAGTACCTGTCGGGCAAGCGTTCGATCGAGATCCCGGCGCGTCGGCACAAGCCGAATCCGAAGATGACCCTGCACCTGCGTGGTGCCAGCGGCAACAACCTGAAGGGCGTGGACCTGGACATTCCGTCGGGCCTGCTGACCTGCATCACCGGTGTGTCCGGCTCGGGCAAGTCGACGCTGATCAACGACACGCTGTATTCGCTGGCGGCCAACGAGATCAACGGCTCCTCGCACCAGATCGCGCCCTATAAATCCATCGACGGCCTGGACCTGTTCGACAAGGTCGTGGACATCGACCAGTCGCCGATCGGCCGCACACCACGTTCGAACCCGGCCACCTACACCGGCCTGTTCACGCCGCTGCGCGAGCTGTATGCACAGGTGCCGGAAGCGCGCGCGCGCGGCTATTCGCCGGGACGCTTCAGCTTCAATGTGCGTGGCGGACGCTGCGAAGCGTGCCAGGGCGATGGCCTGATCAAGGTGGAAATGCACTTCCTGCCCGACGTGTACGTGCCCTGCGATGTCTGCCATGGCAAGCGCTACAACCGCGAAACCCTGGAGATCCTCTACAAGGGCCACACCATCAGCGACGTGCTGAACATGACCGTCGAAGATGCGCTGAAGCTGTTCGAGCCGGTACCGAGCATCGCCCGCAAGCTGGAAACGCTGGTGGACGTGGGCCTGAGCTACATCACCCTGGGCCAGAGCGCGACCACGCTGTCCGGTGGCGAAGCGCAGCGCGTGAAGCTGTCCAAGGAACTGTCGCGCCGCGATACCGGGCGCACGCTGTACATCCTCGACGAGCCGACCACCGGGCTGCATTTCCACGACATCGAAGCGCTGCTCGGCGTGCTGCACAAGCTGCGCGATGAGGGCAACACGGTGGTGGTGATCGAGCACAACCTGGACGTCATCAAGACCGCTGACTGGATCGTCGACCTGGGACCGGAAGGCGGCCATCGCGGCGGCACCATCCTGGTTGCCGGTACGCCGGAAGACGTGGCCGCACATGCCGGCTCGTATACCGGCCAGTTCCTGGCACGGATGCTGCCGTCCACCAGTGCCCGCCCGGACCAGCCGGCGGCCGTGGCCAACAAGCCCGATGCGCGCCCGCCGCGCAAGGTGAAGCCGGAGAAGCCGGCCAGGAAGGCGGCAGCGGCCAAGAGCACCGGCAAGGCCAGCAGGACCGCCACGAACAGCAAGAAGAAGGACGCCTGATGAGCAACGAGCACAAGATCCTGGCACGCATCCCGATCAGCGTGCGCTGGCGCGATATGGACAGCATGGGCCACGTCAACAACGCCAAGTACATTTCCTATCTGGAAGAGGCGCGCGTGCGCTGGATGCTGGGCGTGGACGGCGTGTCGATGAACGACCGCATCGCGCCGGTGGTGGCCGCCACGAACGTGAACTACCGGCTGCCGATCGTGTGGCCGAACGACATCGTGGTGGAACTGTTCGTGGAGCGCCTGGGAAACAGCAGCGTGACCATCGGCCACCGCATCGTCGACCAGAAGGACGAGAGCCGGTTCTACTCCGACGGCAACGTGGTGGTGGTGTGGATGGACACCCAGACCGGCCGCAGCGCCCCGCTGCCGGATGCGCTACGCACCGCCTGCGGCTGATCCCCACCCGCGTCGCTGCGCGATGATGACCCGCCGGGTAGAGCGGGGTTCTACCCCGCTGCGTGATGATGCATCAGCCGGGCAGAGCCCGGCGCTACGTGATGCGTCCCGGGTAGAGCGGGGTTCTACCCCGCTGCGCATTTCCACCAGCCGGGCAGAGCCCGGCACTACGTGATGCGCTTTGCGTAGAGCGGGGCTCTGCCCCGCTGCGCGGCGATGCCTCAGCCGGGCAGAGCCCGGCACTACGTGACCTGCCCAGCCGGGCAGAGCCCGGCTCTACCTGACCTGCAGCGTGGCGGTGGCTTCGTTGCCGTCTTCCAACTCCAGCACCAGCGGCAGCGACTGCCCCTTCTCCAGCGCCGCCCTGCCCTGCATGAGCATCAGGTGCAATCCCCCCGGACGCAGTTCCACGCTGGCGCCAGCAGCAATCGGCAGGCCGTGCACATGCTGCATCCGGCTGACATCGTCCACCACCGTGGTTTCATGCAACGAAACATCCGCGAAGGCACTGCTGCGTGCGCCGATGACCGTCACAGCTGTCTGGCAGCGGTTGTGGATCACCCCGTAGCCGGCGGTCATCATCGCCGACGGCCCGGGCGGCAGGCGTGCCCATCCCCCGGTCACCTGTACGCAGCCGGCATCGGCCGCCGATGCGGTGCCCGCACACAGCACAAACAATACGCCAACGAATGGTTTGGTTATCATCGGTCCACGTTCCCTGCCCGCAAGAGACCGCAGCATGACCACGCTCATCGAGGTGTTCAACCATGGCCCGATCCGCGAACTGCGCCTGGCGCGTCCGCCGGTCAACGCGCTGGACACCGACCTCTGCCGCCAGCTCATCCATGCCGTCGAACAGGCCATGGCCGAAGACGTGCACGGCCTGGTGCTGTCGGGCAGCGAACGGATCTTCACCGGCGGCATGGATGTGCCCCATCTGCTTTCCCATGGCGATGACCAGCACGCGCTGCTGGACAGCTGGAATGCCTTTTTCGGTGCCGTGCGCACCATTGCCGAAAGCCGCATTCCGGTGGTGGCCGCGCTGACCGGGCATGCGCCTGCGGGCGGCTGCGTGCTGGCCCTGTGCTGCGATTACCGGGTGATGGCGCGCAGCACGGATCCAGCCCAGCCATTCGCCATCGGCCTGAACGAGGTACAGGTGGGACTGGTCGCGCCAGAAGGCATCCAGCGCCTGCTACGTCGCGTGGTCGGCCCCCATCGCGCCGGGACCCTGCTGGCCACCGCTGCCATGGTGCCAGCCGAAAAGGCCCTGCAGATCGGCCTGGTGGACGAGCTGGTCGATGGCGAACTCGTGGTTGCACGCGCGGTGGCCTGGCTGCAGCATCTGCTGAAGATGCCACGCCAGCCGATGCTGATGACCCGCGCCATCGCCCGCGCGGACCTGCATGAGGCGCTGCACCCTGACCTCATCCGCCTGGACCGTTTCGTGGAGGCCTGGTACGCCCCCGATGCGCAGCAGGCGCTGCATGCGCTGGTCGCCCGGCTCGGTAAATAAGCGGTAATGCCGGCCGCTGGCCGGCAACCGCAGGCACCAGCGAAGTACCACGAGAGTGCCGGCCAACGGCCGGCACA
>JAEZCF010000045.1 GCA_023430045.1 Pseudomonadota bacterium
ACCCATCAGAGGCAGGTACTCACCCACCAGAGCCGGGTACTCAGCCATCAGGGGCAGGTACTCACTCATCAGGGCCGGATGGTCACCCACCAGCCAGGCTGTCACCAATCAGAGCCGGGTGCTCGCCCACACGGTGGGCGAGGGGGCCTGAATCGGGGACAATGGCGTCCCCGCCGCTGCACGCCGCCCCCCGATGAACGATTCTGCTTCCACGCTTCCCGCCCGCATCCTCGATGGCCGCCGCATCGCCGAAGACCTGCTCGACGGCCTGAAGGTGCGCGTGGACGCACGGGTCGCCGCCGGTGGCAGCCGTCCGGGACTGGCGGTGGTGCTGGTCGGAGGCGACCCGGCGTCTACTGTCTATGTGCGCAACAAGCGCCGGGCGGCCGAGAAGGTCGGCATCGAGGCCCATGATTACGACCTGCCGGCCGGTACCATTGAAGCAGAGCTGCTCGACCTGATCGACCAGCTCAACGCCGATCCGAAGATCCACGGCATCCTGATCCAGCTGCCGCTGCCGGGCATCCCGGACGCACGCCGGCTCATCCAGCGCATCGATCCGCGCAAGGATGTCGATGGCTTCCATCCGGAAAATGTCGGCCACCTGGCTCTGCGCGAATTCGGCCTGCGTCCGTGCACACCGCGCGGCATCACCACGCTGCTGGGCCATACCGACCAGCCGGTGCGCGGCCGCAACGCCACCATCGTCGGCGTCAGCAACCATGTCGGCCGGCCAATGGGGCTTGAACTGCTGATCGCAGGCTGCACGGTGACCAGCTGCCACAAGTTCACGCCCAAGGACGTGCTGGAACAGGCCGTGCGCAATGCCGACATCCTGGTGGTCGCTGTGGGCCGTCCGGGTATCGTGCCGGGGGAGTGGGTGAAGCCGGGCGCGGTGGTGATCGACGTCGGCATCAATCGCCTGGACGACGGCCGCCTGGTGGGCGACGTGGGCTTCGAGGCCGCTGTCCAGCGTGCCAGCTGGATCACCCCGGTGCCGGGCGGCGTGGGACCGATGACCGTCGCGACGCTGATGCAGAACACGCTGGAAGCCGCCGACGCGCTGAGCTGAAGCCCCGGTAGCGCCCGCCGATGGCCGGCGGCAACGGTGTGATGTATCGGGTTGCCGGCCAGCGGCCGGCACTACGCGTGCGAGCGCCCGACGGGTGAAGCCGACCTTGGGTCGGCTCTACCGGGGCGTCGCATCCTGCCTCTGTCATCGGACCCTGAAACAGGGTAAAATGACGCGCTTCCCCACATCTCGGGTATGCCGATGCTGCGCATCCAGGCTGAAGCACTTACTTACGACGACGTCTCGCTCGTCCCCGCCCATTCGATCGTCCTGCCGCAGGATGTCAATCTCGAAACGCGGCTCACCCGCGACCTGCGACTGAAGCTTCCCATCCTGTCGGCGGCCATGGATACGGTCACCGAAGCCCGCCTGGCCATCGCCATGGCGCAGCTGGGTGGCATGGGCATCGTCCACAAGAACCTCAGCGTGGAGCAGCAGGCCGCCGAAGTGGCCAAGGTCAAGAAGTTCGAGGCCGGCGTCATCCGCGACCCGATCACCGTGGGCCCGGAAACCACCATCCGCGACGTGCTGGCACTTACCCGCGCACGCAACATCTCCGGTGTGCCGGTGGTGGACGGTGGCCAGCTGGTCGGCATCGTCACCCACCGCGACATGCGCTTCGAGACCGAGCTCGACGATCCGGTCCGCCACATCATGACCAAGAAGGATCGCCTGATCACGGTCAAGGAAGGCGCCGCCTCCGACGAAGTGCTGCAGCTGCTGCACCGCAACCGCATCGAGAAGGTGCTGGTGGTCAACGATGATTTCGCCCTGCGCGGCCTGATCACCGTCAAGGACATCCAGAAGAACACCGATTACCCGAACGCTGCCAAGGACGTTGCCACCCGCCTGCTGGTGGGCGCGGCCGTCGGCGTGGGCGGTGATACCGACCGTCGCGTCGAAGCGCTGGTCGCCGCCGGGGTGGACGTGCTGGTGGTCGATACCGCGCACGGTCACTCGCAGGGCGTGCTGGACCGCGTCAGCTGGGTCAAGAAGCACTTCCCGCAGGTGCAGGTCATCGGCGGCAACATCTGCACCGGCGAAGCCGCGCTGGCGCTGCTGGACAGCGGCGCGGACGCGGTCAAGGTCGGCATCGGCCCCGGTTCGATCTGCACCACCCGCGTGGTTGCCGGTGTCGGCGTGCCGCAGGTCACCGCGATCGACCTGGTTGCCGAAGCGCTGCAGGATCGCATCCCGCTGATCGCCGACGGTGGCATCCGTTACTCCGGTGACATCGGCAAGGCACTGGCTGCCGGTGCATCGACCATCATGATCGGTGGCCTGTTGGCCGGTACCGAGGAGTCGCCCGGCGAGACCGAGCTGTTCCAGGGCCGTTCGTACAAGAGCTATCGTGGCATGGGCTCGCTGGCGGCGATGGAGAAGGGATCCAAGGATCGTTACTTCCAGGACGCCTCCAGCGCCGACAAGCTGGTGCCGGAAGGCATCGAAGGTCGCGTGCCGTACCGTGGCCCGGTGGGCGGCATCATCCACCAGCTGATGGGCGGCCTGCGTGCCACCATGGGGTATGTGGGCTGCGGCACCGTCGAAGAAATGCGCAGCAAGCCGAAGTTCGTGAAGATCAGCGGCGCCGGCCAGCGTGAGAGCCACGTCCATGACGTGCAGATCACCAAGGAACCGCCGAACTACCGCGCCTGATGCGGGACGGGAAAAGAGGAACGAGGAAGCAGATTCCCGTTCCTCTTTCTCTATCTGCCGCCGCCATCCGCCGCTGGTTTCTCCTCCTGTTTTCCGTTTTCATTCCTGCATCGCCCGGGCGCCATGACCAACATCCATAACGACAAGATCCTCATCCTCGATTTCGGTGCGCAGTACACCCAGCTGATCGCGCGGCGCATCCGCGAGATCGGCGTGTACTGCGAAATCTGGGCATGGGATCACGATCCGGCGGAGATTGCTGCGTTCGGCGCCAAGGGCATCATCCTGTCCGGCGGACCCGAATCGACCACGTTGCCGGGCGCGCCGGCCGCACCGCAGGAAGTGTTCGACAGCGGGCTGCCGATCCTGGGCATCTGCTACGGCATGCAGACGCTGGCCGCACAGCTGGGAGGCGCCACCGAAGCGGCCGACCAGCGCGAATTCGGCCATGCCGAAGTGAATGTCGTCGCGCCGGATGCCCTGTTCCGTGGCCTGACCGACCATGCCGGCGATGCGCGCCTGGATGTATGGATGAGCCATGGCGACCACGTGGCCAAGGCCCCGCCGGGCTTCACCGTCACCGCCGTCACCGACCGCATCCCGGTCGCGGCGATGTCCAACGAAGACAAGCGCTGGTACGGCGTGCAGTTCCATCCGGAAGTCACCCACACCCTGCAGGGCCAGGCGCTGCTGCGCCGGTTCGTGGTCGATATCTGCGGCTGCCAGACGCTGTGGACGGCCGCCAACATCATCGACGACCAGATCGCCCGCGTGCGCGAACAGGTGGGCGATGACGAAGTGATCCTGGGCCTGTCCGGCGGCGTCGATTCGTCGGTGGTGGCGGCACTGCTGCACAAGGCCATCGTAGAGAAACTGACCTTCGTGTTCGTGGATACCGGCCTGCTGCGCTGGCAGGAAGGCGACCAGGTGATGGCGATGTTCGCCGAGCACATGGGCGTCAAGGTGATCCGCGTGAATGCCGCCGACCGCTACTTCAAGGCGCTGGAAGGTGTGAGCGATCCGGAAGCCAAGCGCAAGATCATCGGCAACCTGTTCGTGGACATCTTCGATGAGGAATCCAACAGGCTCAGCAACGCCCGCTGGCTGGCGCAGGGCACCATCTATCCGGACGTGATCGAATCGGCCGGCAGCAAGACTGGCAAGGCGCATGTCATCAAGAGCCACCACAACGTCGGTGGCCTGCCGGAGCACATGAAGCTGGGCCTGGTGGAGCCGCTGCGCGAGCTGTTCAAGGACGAAGTGCGTCGCCTGGGCGTGGAACTCGGCCTGCCGCGCACGATGGTCTACCGCCATCCCTTCCCGGGCCCGGGCCTGGGCGTGCGCATCCTCGGCGAAGTGAAGCGCGAATATGCGGAGCTGCTGGCGAGGGCGGATGCCATCTTCATCGAGGAGCTGCGCAAGGCCGATCTGTACGACAGGACCAGCCAGGCGTTCGCGGTGTTCCTGCCGGTGAAGTCGGTCGGCGTGGTGGGCGATGCCCGTGCGTATGAGTGGGTGATCGCGCTGCGCGCGGTGGAGACCATCGATTTCATGACCGCGCACTGGGCGCACCTGCCGTACGACTTCCTGGGCACGGTGAGCAATCGCATCATCAACGAACTGCGCGGCGTGTCGCGCGTTGTGTATGACATCAGCGGGAAGCCGCCGGCTACGATCGAGTGGGAGTGAGTTGACGTTTTTCGGGGGCTGTCGCCCTCCATCGAAAAACTTACGTCGCGGCGACTATCACCGGCCAGCGGAATACGATTCATAAGGCTTTTGATCGGGATGGGATGTACGTGACGGTATCGCCCAGTGGTACCGTCACCTTCCGCTACGACCACCGTCTCAACGAGACGTTGATCATCTGCCGCTACGGGCCGGCCGGCGTTTCGCTGGTGCTGCCCCGCGAGAGGCTGATCGACGCCGAGAAGGTCGTCGCCCATGGTGGAGGCATGGATCGATGGGCGCACGCATGTGCCGAAGCCGGTGCTGGAGGACCTGGCCATGCGGGTCCTGAGTGCTGCAGTCTGATAAGGATGCTTGCCCGTTGCTCCAAGGCGTCCTTCCCTGGCACGAGCCGTTCGTTGTCTTCGAACCCCAATCATCAGGAACCAGGGATCGACGGCGCACCTTGATTTAAGCATTCCAATAGGAATCCTTATTTATCTTAAATGCTCCTATGGAAGCATTTGTCTTGAATCCGGCATGGATGTGCGATAATGGGTCCGATAGAGACCTAAAAGTCAAATTAGAGTTCCGATAGGAGTGCTAATGATGGATGCGCCAATCCCCATGCCGGTTGAGCGGGCCATACAAAAGCTGGGCCACGATGTCGCTCTGGCGCGCCGGCGACGCCGTATCTCCCAGGCTTCGCTGGCCGAACGCATGGGCGCGTCCTTGTCCACCGTGCGTCGGATGGAGAAAGGCGACGTGCGCGTGCCTATCCACTTTTTCGCCCGTGCGCTGCACGTCTTCGGTGAGATCAAGGCACTGGAAAATCTGCTGGACACGTCCAACGACGAGATCGGCCTGAGCTTGATGGACGAGCACCTGCCCAAGCGCGTGCGCAGCACATCCGGCAGCACCTCGGGAGGATGGTGATGTCCACTGGTGGACGGGTCCGTCAGCAGGTTCAGGTCTGCATCGGCAAGGCGGGCCTTCCGATTGGCTCGCTCGTGTACGTGCGGCAAGGCCGCCGGGAAAACTGCGCCTTCGCCTACGACGACGCATGGCTCACCAACCCTGGCCGTTTCGGCGTCTCGGCCGACCTGCCGCTCGTACCTGGCTACCAGCCGCACAAGGCAGCTTCGCCGCACGACTCCGTATTCCACGGCACGATTGCCGATACCGCGCCGGATGCATGGGGCCGCCGCGTCATCGCCCGCGACCATGCCAAGCGCCGCAAGGCCGATCCCCGGTTGCCGGCCCTCACCGAACTGGACTACCTGCTGGCGGTGGACGACTTCAGCCGCGTCGGTGCGCTGCGCCTGCGTGATCAGGCCGGAACCTGGCAGCGCACCGTGCCCGGGGAACGACGTAAAACTCCGCCCTTGATCGAACTGGAGCATGTATTCCAGGCTAGTCGCGCAGTCGAGCGGGGGCAGGAAACCGCCGAGGATCTGCGTTATCTGCAGGGCAGGGGAACCTCGCTTGGCGGCATGCGGCCCAAGTGCACGATGGTGGATGAGGACGGCTGGCTGGCTATCGGCAAATTCCCGAGCGTGGGTGACAGCCGTAGTGTCACGCGCGGCGAAGTGCTGGCTCTGAAGCTGGCGGATAAGGCCGGTATCGATGCGGCGGCAGCGCGGATCGTGGCGCTGTCCGATGTGCCTGTGGCAGTCATCCGCCGCTTCGACCGCGACACTGCTGGTGGCCGCATTCCCTACCAGTCGGCCGCATCGTTGTTGCAGGCCTCGCGCGACGAGGACCGCAGCTACACGGAGATCGCCGATGCCATCCGCTCCCATGGCCATGCTCCCACCCAGGATGTGCGCCAGCTCTGGCGTCGGCTGTTGTTCAACCTGTTGATCACCAACGTGGACGACCACCTGCAGAATCATGGTTTCCTGCATGTGACCCATGGTCAGTGGCGGCTGGCACCGGCCTTCGACATCAACCCGTTCCCGGACAAGGAGCGGGAATCGAAGACCTGGCTGTCTGAACAGGATGGTCCAATTACGGACGTGCGGATGCTGTTGGCACGCGCATCCTATTTCTCACTGGCGAATGAAGGCGCCTTGGCGGTTCTGGCCGAGGTGCACGCCGCAGTGGCGACTTGGCGCGAGGTCGCGCTCAGCCCAGAGGTGGGCTTGCGGGCGGATGAGCTGGAGGATTTCGCGCCGGCGTTTGAGCATGAGCAGATGGCAGCAACTGCGGCCTTGCTGAGGTGACGGAAGGGGGCACTCGGTACGGGAGCCTTTCTGCTCATCTTGTCGAAGAGATCAGCCGCCAGAGATATCCGAAGCCTTGGAGCAGCATTGCCGCATCGACGTGGTATTGCCCGAAGGACGCCGCCGATACGCTAACTGAGCTGTTCTTCCAGGCTTCGCGTCCGGGAGGTCATTTCCTCGCCGGTGTGCCGCGTCGACGCGGGTTCGATCAGGAGTACCCAGCATTCCTCACGGGCAATCGGATTGTGGCGGACACCGCTGGGTACCGTCAGGAAGTCACCTTCCTCAAGCTCGACCGCGCGATCTTCGAATTCGATGCGCAATGAGCCCTTCACGATGTAGAAAAGCTCATCCTGCCCGTCATGGGCGTGCCAGACGAGTTCGCCCTTGAGCTTGGCCGCTTTCAGCAGCTGATCATTGACCTGACCGATCACCTTCGGTGACCAGTGATCCGTCACGCGATCGAACGCCGACAGGAGTCTGGTTTTGGGTAACACGTGAACCTCCGGCTGACCTGCGCGGTGATTGACCAAATGTATTCCGGAACGCGAATGCAAACGCGCTTTGCGAAGCATACCCGACACGGTTGGCGATCTGTTCCACGCTTCCGCGTCCCTGAGCGAGGAGTTGCCGCGCGAGCACCATTCGCCAGAAACGTAGATAGTCCATCGGTGGACGACCGACACGAGCGGTAAACCTCGCAGAAAATGCAGAGCGGGACATGCCAACGCGTTCGGCGAGTCCCGGGACTGTCCAGGGGTGGTCGACGCTGCCGTGCATGAGGGTCAGTGCCGCACCGATCCGCTTGTCACCCAGCGCGCCTATCCATCCCACGGAATGGGGGCCCGCGTCGGCTGCGTAAGCGCGGACCGCTTCCACCAGGAGCACCTCGGCGAGCCTCATGGTGACCAGCGACCGCCCCGGACGATTCGCCTGTAATTCGATATCAAGCAGTTCAAGGACGCCGCTGACTGCGACGGCGGACGGCGGCGCGCCAGGACGCAGGAAAACGGGCAGGGCATCGAGCAGAAAACCCGCCGCCGCATCGGCCAATTGCACACTGGCCCCAACGAGCACCACATCGTCACCGCCAAGCCGCACCGATCCACTTCCATCCCCTGGGTAGATCGAGGTGCCACTGACCGGGGGCACCGACGGGTCGCTCGCCACGACGTAGTCGGTCCGCCCAAGAAGAATCACATCGCCCGCGCTCAGCCATTCGGGCGGTTGACCGGGCAGGAGGATGCAGCATCGCCCCCGCCTCAGCGCGACGAACTTGAGTCGGTTCAGCGCGGGAAAGCACAACGACCAGGCGCCTGCCGCCTCAAGACGGCTTCCGGTCGCGGCGTCCGATCCCAGTGTGATCAGGACATCCGATAACGGATCAGTGACTGGAATGGACGATCTCGACAATAACATGGCCAAACGAGCATAGCGTATCCAGAAAATGTTGCCTATGTTGATCCGGAAAGGAGATCGCCATGTCCATCGCTGACAAAGTCGTCGTTGTAACCGGAGCTGGAAGCGGCATCGGGCGTGCCACCGCCCTTCATCTCGCCGCGCTCGGTGCCAAGGTCGTGTTGGGCGCGCGTCGCTCTGCGGATATTGCGGCGGTAGTCGATGAGATCGCCGCCCAAGGAGGCGAGGCCGACCATCTCGCTACCGACGTCACCCGTCGCACGGACCTGGTCGCTCTGGTCGCACATGCGTGCGATCGCTTCGGCCGGCTGGATGTGCTCGTCAACAATGCCGGCATAAGTCCGATGTCCCGGTTCGATGCGCTGCGCGTCGAGGAATGGGATGCGGCGATCGATGTCAATTTCCGCGGCGTGCTTTACGGCATTGCCGCCGCATTGCCGGTCTTCGGTCGGCAGCGCGCCGGTCACATCATCACTGTCGTCTCAACGGCAGGGCTGCGGATCACGCCCGGCATGGGTGTCTACGCAGCGACCAAGAATGCCGTACGCACGGTCACCGAAGCACTTCGCCAAGAGGCAGGGCCGCACCTTCGTGTCACCGAGATATCCCCGGGCTTCGTTGCCACCGGGCTGGCATCTTCGATTGCGGACGAAGCGGCGCGGGATGCAACGCAGACGCGCATGAACGAGATGGCGATCGGGCCGGATGCCATTGCAAGGGCCATCGCCTTCGCCATCGATCAGCCTGCCGAGGTCGATGTCGGCAGCATCGTCGTTCGGCCTACTGCCCAGGACTGAGGGGCGGTCGTTCACCGCGGACATCAAGCCGCTTTTTTTTTTACAACGCGCGTTCCGCGTCAACCCTTTGGATGTGAACATGCAGATCAATCTAACGGCCAAGGTCGCGGTCGTTACCGGCGCCAGCTCCGGTATCGGCCTGGCGATCGCACGGCGACTGGTGGAGAGCGGAGCGACCGTCTTCATCACAGGCCGCAACCGCGAAACCATCGAGAAAGCGGCGACGTCGATCGGGGAGGACTGCATCGCCGTGCGTGCCGATGTCACGCGGCCCGAAGACATGCAGGCGTTGATCGACACGGTCCGCGAACGTTCCGGTCGCCTGGACATCGTTGTCGCCAACGCAGGCGTCGGTGCGAACGCGCGCTTGGGCGGCATAACGGAAGAGAAGTTCGAGGTGGTTGTTGGAACCAACCTCAAGGGCGTGATCCACACCGTCCAGGCTGCACTGCCGATGCTTCAACCCGGCGCCTCGGTCATCCTGATCGGTTCGACAGGCTCATACGAAGCACCGCCGGCCATGAGCGTGTATGGCGCGACCAAGGCGGGTCTGGCCGCCTTCACCAGAACCTGGATCAAGGACATCGCCGGGAGTGGCATCCGTATCAACACGATCAGCCCGGGCGCCATTGATACGCCGTCGCTGCGGGACGCGCTTGGAGCGGATCGCGCTGCCATCCGGGCGCTCGAACAGAGAAGTCCCCTTGGGCGCATCGGCACGCCGGACGAGGTGGCGAATGTCGTAGCGTTCATGGCCAGCGATGCCGCGAGCTATATCAATGGCACCGAGCTGTATGTGGACGGAGGTCTCAAGGTTTGACGGCCTTGTCGCTCAACCGGCCTGACGCGCCCGGAACGCAGCCACCTTCATGCGGTTTCCGCACAGGGCCATGCTGCACCAGCGCCGGCGATGTGACCGGGTCTGGTCATGAAACAGCAGCGTGCAGTCATGTGCTTCGCACTGCCGCACCTGCTCCAGTGGCGTATCGACCACCAGCGTCGCGATGGATCGGGCGACGGGCTCAAGAAGGCTGGCGGCGTCGTGCTGACGCGGTTGCCTTGTCATCCTGAATGACAGGTCGCTCCGATCCCATTCCAGCACCTCCATCGACTGGCCCGCGCTGAGTACATGATTCACTGCATCGGCGTCTGCACCGCCTCCCGACGTGGCTGCGTCCAGCAACGCTCGGGCCTCGCCACGCAACCGCAATGCAAGTTCCAGAAGGCCCTCGGGCGCCATATCGGCGTCGGCGGGTGCGGCCCCGGCAGCCTGCAGCCATGCCATGACGGCAGCATCATCGACAAGGCACTCACGGTGCGCCGCATCCACACCGAACGCGCTGTTGACGAAGTCGAGCGCGAGGTTGTCGGCGATGAACAGCGGAGGAGGATATGCGGGCAGGTTCGGCATGGAAACAATGTAACCCATGAATAGGTCGTTGAGTAGTTACATTCGGCCGTGTAACCTAAGTGTTCACTAATTAACGGTTACATGGAGGGCGGCAATGGCTTCGGCACGCATGATCACGGCAATGGGCCTGGCGGCACTGGTGTTGGCGGGTGGAGTGCAGGCATCGGAGGTGCAGGTCAGACACCGCTTCGAGCAGGTGGGGCCGGTGAAGGTGTTCTATCGGGAAGCCGGCAATCCGCAGGCCCCCACGGTGCTGCTGCTGCATGGCTACGCCGCGTCGTCCTTCATGTACCGCAACCTCATCCCGATGCTTGCGGACAGATACCACGTGATCGCGCCCGATCTGCCGGGCTTCGGCTTCACCGAAGCGCCTGCCCGTGGCGACTACGCGTACACATTCGAGCAGCTCACCAGGACCATCGAGCAGTTCACGGAACAGTTGAAGCTGGATCGATATGCGTTGCAGGTCTTCGACTATGGCGCACCGGTGGGCTGGCGCCTCGCACTGGCGCATCCGTCACGCGTGAGCGCCATCATTTCCCAGAATGGCAATGCCTACGAAGAGGGGCTCGGCTCGGGCTGGGCGCCGATCCAGACGTACTGGAAGGATCCGTCCCAGGCCAACCGCGAAGCCCTTCGTGATTTTCCGACGCCAGCGTCCATCCAGTGGCAGTACCTGGAAGGTGTTCCGGACCAGAGCCTGGTCGCGCCCGATGCCATCGCGCTGGAAAGCTTCCTGGTATCCCGGCCCGGCAATGCAGAAATCCAGCTTGACCTGCTGCTGGATTACGCGTCGAACGTCGAGATGTATCCGCGGTTCCAGGCGTATTTCCGTGAGTACCAGCCGCCCATGCTGGCGGTGTGGGGCAGGAATGATCCGTTCTTCCTGCCGGCAGGTGCGCAGGCATGGAAGCGCGATATTCCCAACGCCGATGTACGTTTCTACGATACCGGTCACCTGGCCCTGGAAACGCACGGGGTGGAAATTGGCGCCGTGATCCGCCAGTTCCTGGACCAGCATGTGAAGTAGAGCGGGGCTCTGCCCCGCTGCGCGACCTGCGGTGTTTCAGCCGGGCAGAGCCCGGCACAACCGGCGCTCGTAGAGCGGGGCTCTGCCCCGCTGGGGGTAAGCCACGAGCCGGGCAGAGCCCGGCACTACGGGTATCCGCGATGGAACCGCAGGTGCAGCCGGGCAGAGCCTGGCGCTACGGGGCATCCGGCGTGACTGAACCCGCCGGCTTCAGGGACGCCACGATGCGTGCGGCATCCTTCGCCGGCGGCATTCCGAATGCCCGCACGTAGTCGCGACTGAACTGGGTTGGGCTTTCGTAGCCCACCTCATGGGCTGCAGCAGTTACGCTGAAGCCCGCACCGATGAGCCGTGTGCGTGCCTGCAGCAGGCGCACCTGTTTCTGGTACTGCAGCGGGCTCAGCGCGGTAACCGACTTGAAGTGGCGGTGAAACGCCGACAGGCTCATGGCCGCCTCACCGGCAAGCGTGTCCATCCGCAAAGGGCGCGCGTACTCGACCCGGATGCGTTGAATGACCCGGTTCACCCGCGCCAGGGCGCTGTCGGGCGTGGCGATGTCCTGCAGCATCCAGCCCATCGGCCCCTGCAACACGCGGTAAAGAATCTCGCGTTCGTACGCCGGTGCCAGCGCGGGGATATCGGCGGGCTGCTGCATCAGGCGCAGCATGCGCAGCCAGGCGTCCAGCAGTTCCGGGGTCACCCTGGCGACAGAGAAACCCGCCGCCTGCCGGCGTTCGCCGACCGCATCAGGAAGATCCGCGAGCAGGTTGGCAAGCAGCGGCGGCTGCAGTGTCAGGCTGACGGCCAGGTAGGGCGCACCGCCAGCGCTGCTGCGTACCACGCCTGCAGCAGGCAGGCCCACCGACATCACAAAGTAGCTGGCCGGATCGTAATGCAGGGTCTGCCCGCCCACGGTCATGGATTTGCTCCCCTGCAGGATCAGGTTGACCATGGGTTCGTAGACGGCGGCGAGTTCGTGTTCCGGCACGGCGCCCTGGACCATGGCCACCCGCGGAATACCGGTCTCGGTGCGGCGGTTGCGGGCATGGGCGGCCAGTGCCCGCAGTTCGTTCAGTTGCTGATCCATCACCCTATTGAACGTCGACGCCGGCGCGGCGGCAACCCGGATGACAGAAACAGGCAGGAATCCTGCAGGATCCGTCGCGCGGCGCTGGCTGACGGCGCCTATCGTGTCCGCATGGAATCCAAAGCGAGGCATCTGTGAGCATCATCCTCATCACCGGAGGCAGCCAGGGCATCGGCGCCCGTACCGCCATCGAATGCGCCCGTCGTGGCCTCGGTGTCATCCTGACCTTCAACCGCAACCCGGACGCCGCGGCCGAGGTCGTCCGACAGATACTGGATGCCGGCGGCAAGGCCGTCGCCCTGCCGCTGGATGTAGCCGACGCCGGTTCCTTCGCGGGTTTCCGGAAGGCCGTTGAGCAGTCTCTGGCGGCAACATGGGGCGCCGGGCGGCTGGCAGGCCTGGTCAACAACGCCGGTCATGGTCTGTTCCAGCTGATTGAAGCGGTGACCGAGGCGCAGTTCGACAGCCTGATGAATGTGCACCTGAAAGGCCCGTTTTTCCTGACGCAGGCGCTGCTGCCGGTGTTGGGCGAGGGCGCCAGCATCGTCAACATGACCAGTGCCACCACCCGGGTCGCCACGTCCGGTGTGGCGCCGTATGCCGCGTTCAAGGGTGGGCTGGAGGTGCTGACGCGCTACATGGCCAAGGAGTTCGGCGATCGCCGCATCCGCGTCAACTCGGTGTCGCCAGGCCCCATCCGCACCGGGCTCGGCGGTGGCCTGGATGCGGCATTCGAGGCCGCCCTGGCCTCGCAGACCGCGCTGGGGCGGGTGGGTGAGCCAGATGAGGTCGCGCGCGTGATCGCCGGGCTGCTGACCGCCGACGGTGGTTGGATCAACGCCCAGAACATCGAAGTCGCCGGCGGCTACGTCATCTAGGAGAACGGCTCATGCTCGATCATGTCTTCCTTACCGTCAGCGATACCGATCGCTCGATCGCCTTCTACGAACGCGTTCTGCCCGTGCTGGGCATCACCCGACGTCTCGACTATGACGGACGCCAGGGACCACCCGGCCATCCCGACCTGAAGGGATTCGGTGCCGAAGGACGAATGTTTTTCTGGCTGCGCAAGGGAACGCCCGCGCCCGGTGCCGTGCACGTCGGTTTCGTTGCGGACTCCGAGGAGAGGGTGAACGCCGCCCATGCCGAGGCGCTGGCGGCCGGCGCAAGCGAGATCCATGCACCGGGACCGCAGCTGCATTACGACCCACGTTACTACGCGGCGCAGGTCAGGGATCCGGACGGCTACAGCCTTGAGTTCGTCTACAAATGTTGGCAGCACGGACAGTGAACATGAGCACGAAAAAGCTGATGATGTATGGCGCTGCAGGCTATACCGGGGGCATGGCGGCCCAGCATGCGGCAGCGGCGGGACTGCCGCTCGTGCTTGCCGGCCATTCCCGCAGCCGCGCGGCGTTGGAACCCTTGGCCACACGACTTGATGCCGAACTGCGGCTCTTCGACCTTGAAGACGCGGCCGCGGTCATGCGCCATCTCGAAGGCATCGGCGTGCTGCTCAACTGCGCCGGCCCGTTCCGCAACACCGCTGGGCCGCTGATGTCTGCCGCGATCGTCGCAGGCGTGCACTATCTCGATTTCTCGGCCGAACTGGATACCTATCAGCAGGCCTTGGCGATGGACCAGCAGGCGCACGCCGCCGGCATCATGCTGCTGCCAGGAAGTGGTGGCAGCGTCGCGATGCTGGGAAGCCTGGCGGGCCATGCCGTGGCGCGCCTGGACGCGCCACGGAAAATCAGCATCGCGCTTGATGTGGCCGGTGCGATGTCCAAAGGGTCGATACGCAGTGCGGGGCAGGCACTGGAGATGCCGCCCCTGCAGCGGCTGGACGGCGAACTGGTCGCACGCAGCGCAGATGAGGGGCGAGTGTTCGACTTCGGCAGCGGTCCGCGGTTTTCCTTCCCGGCCACCCTTCCGGACCTGCTCACCCTCCACCATGCGACCGGTGTACCGGACATCGAGACCTTCGTTCACATCGCCGTGGGTGATTCCCCCACGAGCGAGGCCGGCGAGGGCACGGCAGGCCCCAGCGCCGAAGCGCGCGCGTGCAGCCGCTATCACGCGGCGGTGGAGGTCACCGGCGCCGATGGCATCGTGGCGCGCTCGTGGCTCGACACCGTGAACGGATACACCTTCACCGCCATGGCCGCCGCCGAGGCCGCGCGACGTGTCCTGGCCGGCGAGGTGCGGCCAGGCTTCCAGACACCTGCCGCGCTGTTCGGCAACGGGTTTGCCGGGACCATCGCCGACACCCGCATCATCGACATGGCGCTGGACCACGCGCGCGCGATGCCACCCGGACTTGAGACGCCGTAACCTGCGTCAAGGCAAGGGCGGCTTCTGGCAGACCACCTCGACGTTGATACCGTCGGGGTCCAGCACATAGGCAGCGTAGTAGTGCGCGTGATACCGGTGGCGGATGCCGGGCGGGCCATTATCGGTTCCGCCAGCCGCCAGGGCGGCCAGATGGAACGCATCGACGACGGCGCGATCATTCGTGGCAAACGCGATGTGGGTGCCGCTGCCGGGTGCGTCGTTGTCATGAAACCAGACGCTAGGATAGCCGTCCTTGCCGAAACCGTGACGGGTGCCGCCAGCGCGCGTGCGTTCGGGTCCCACGGTGATCACCCGCACGATGTCGAGTGGCGCAAGCGCGCGCTCGTAAAACGCACGCGATGCTTCAGCATCGCCAACGGCAAATTCGATGTGGTCAATGACAGGCATGAACTGTCTGCTCCTCGGAATATGAAAGAAACGTCTTGCCGCGTCTCATGACAGCGCCAGACCCGCGCTGGCCATCCGCGCCGAAGCGAGCAGGCGATCGCGATCGTGCCCGTTGCGGGCGCTGGCTGACAGTCCGGTCATGACGGTGGTGACGTAGTCGGTCAATCGATCCGCATCCCCGGGATGACGGGACGCGACAAAGCGGTGGATCGCCTGCTGCGCGGCCACCAGAAACGAGGTGGCCGCCTGCCGTGCATCGTTGTCCCTGCAGCGTGCGCCCTCGATCACCATGCACCCGGCCGCATCCGGATCGGTGGCATAGCGGCGGGCTGCTTCTTCCAGCACCGCCGCCAGGCAGTCCACTGTCGGGCGGCTTTCATCAAGCAGCGTGGACAGGGGCACGGCGCCGTGGATGGCAAAGCGGTCGAGGATGCGGCCATACAGCCCGGCCTTGCTGCCGAAGGCCGCATAGAAACTGGGTGGATTGATCCCGAGCGCCTCGGTGATGTCCGCCACGCTCACGGCATCGTAGCCACGGGCATGGAACAGGCGCTGCGCGACCTCGACCGCCGCCTCGGGATCGAAGGCGCGAGGCCGTCCACGGGTCTTTCTAATTTCTTTAGCACTCACTACAAAATCCTTGACATCGCTGCCGACGCCTTTTTATAGTCGGCGCTACATTAATTTCCGGAAAGATCCAATGCAAGCTTTTCAAGGGAAGTCGGTTCTGGTCCTGGGCGGCAGCCGTGGCATCGGTGCGGCCATCGTCCGGCGTTTCAGCGACGACGGCGCAGCGGTCACGTTCACCTATTCCGGGTCGCCCTCGGCGGCCGGGGAGTTGGCCGCCGCGACCGGCGCCACCGCGGTACAGACCGACAGCGCCGACCGTGATGCGGTGATCGCCCGCGTCCGCGACAGCGGCCCGCTCGACGTGCTGGTCGTCAATGCCGGGATCGCGGTGTTTGGCGATGCCCTCGAACAGGATCCGGATGCGATCGACCGCCTGTTCCGCATCAATGTCCACGCGCCTTACCACGCGGCCGTCGAAGCGGCACGGCGCATGCCCGAAGGAGGGCGCATCATCGTCATCGGATCGGTCAATGGCGACCGGATGCCGATCCCGGGCATGGCCTCCTATGCCGTGAGCAAATCAGCGCTGCAGGGACTCGCGCGTGGGCTGGCACGCGATTTCGGACCGAGAGGGATCACCATCAATGTCGTACAGCCCGGGCCCATCGACACCGATGCGAATCCGGCGCAAGGCCCGATGCGGGACCTGATGCACAGCTTCATGGCCATCAAGCGCCACGGCCGGGCAGACGAGGTCGCGGGCATGGTGGCGTGGCTGGCCGGGCCGGAAGCCGGCTTTGTGACCGGCGCGATGCACACGATCGATGGTGCCTTTGGCGCCTGATCCAACACCCCGATGACGGCGGCACCCGGGGCCTGCGACTCTTCAGAATCAGGCCATCGGTCAGCCGTCATCGGTCATCCGTCAGATCCCGCGCGCCGGTCGAACACCGTGCGCGCCTGCTCGATGGCCTGCAGATTCTGTTCGGCCCATACCCACACGCCACAGAACGCCGCGCCCAGGCCAAGACCGAGATCGGTCAACTGGTATTCCACTTTCGGGGGTACGACGGGATACACCGTCCGCGTCACCAGGCCTTCGCGTTCCATCTCACGCAGGGTCTGCGTCAGCATTTTCTGACTGATGCCATCCACCTGCCTGGCGAGCTGGCTGAAGCGCTGCACACCATGTTCGGCCAGCACGTCGAGGATGATCATCGTCCACTTGTCGGCGACGCGCGCTATCACCTCGTTGACCAGCGCTTCAACGCGCAGATCGAGGTTCTGGCCTTCAGCCAGTTTCTTCTGCACCTGCGCGTGTTTTACGAAATCGACCGACATGTCTGCTCCGTTTCCTCAATGCCATCTGCCTGTCCAGCCTGGGGCCGGCAGGAAAAGCCAAATCTTACCGTCTGGTAAGTATGGAACATTTGGGTGCCTACTTCCTGAAAGAGAGTGATGGTACTACGCTTCCTGCCACATCTGCCGCGGCAAGGAAAAACCAACCATGAAACTGACAGGCAACACCGTGCTCATCACCGGAGGCGGTTCCGGTATTGGCCGCGAACTGGCGGTGCGGCTGCACGATCTGGGCAACGTCGTCATCGTGACCGGTCGGCGGCTGAGCGCGCTGCAGGACACCATTGATGGGCGTGAGCACATGCATGCATTCGAGCTGGATGTCGATGATCCAGCAGCGATCAGCCGATTCGCGCAGCATGTCGTGGGCCAGCATCCGGACCTCAACGTGCTCATCAACAACGCAGGCATCATGCGTTATGAAGACGTGGGCAGGCAGGGCGACCTCAGTGATGCCGAAGCGCAGATCACCACCAACCTGCTGGGGCCGGTACGCCTGACGAACGCGCTGATCGACCATCTCAGCAGCCGGCCCGAGCCTGCGATCGTGAACGTAACGTCCGGCCTGGCGTTCGTGCCGCGCGCCGACGCGGCGATCTACAGCGCGACCAAAGCGGCCCTGCACACCTACACCACCAGTCTTCGCCACCAGCTCAAGGGCACGGTGCAGGTGATCGAGCTGGTGCCTCCGGCCATCCAGACCGAACTCACGCCAGGCCAGTCGAACCGCGATGGCTACATGCCGCTGGATCCTTTCATCGATGAGGTGATCGGACTGTTCGGTGAGCAGCCGACGGCGGACGAAATCGTGGTGGAACGTGCGCGCCCGCAGCGACTGGCCGAACGCGAAGGCCGCTTCGCGCAGGTGTTTGATCGCATCAACGCGCGCGCGGTCGAGCAGCAGAAGGGCTGACCCTGCAATCCGATGGCGGGGTGCGGCGTTGCCGTGCGCCGCCGCCGCAACAGCGAAGGAATTCTCCATGTCGACAGAAGATCGTACCGCCCCCGTCCTGCCGGCTGCAGCGGAGGTCGACCCGGCCCGGCGCCGCTTTCTGACGGCCGCGGCCGTGGCGGCGCCGGCGGCGATGCTGCTGGCTGCGGACAGCGCCGTCGCTGCTACCCCGCAGTCGACCAGCGCTGCGGGCAAAGCGGCGCTGGTGACCGGGTCGTCGCGCGGCATCGGTGCCGCCATTGCCAGGCGTCTGGCCCAGGATGGCTACGCCGTGACGGTCAACTATCTGAGCAGCCGTGACCAGGCCGCGAGCGTTGTGCGCGACATCACCGCCGGCGGCGGCAAAGCGATCTTCGAACAGGCCGATGTCAGTGATCCTGCGGCGGTGCGTCGCCTGTTCGACAGGCACCAGGCGGCATTCGGACAACTGGACGTGGTGGTCGCCAACGCCGGCATCCAGCGGCTCGGCGCATTCGCCGCAATGGAGGATGACGACTACCAACGCCTGATCGACGTCAACATGAAGGGTTGCTTCCACACCCTGCGCGAGAGTGCCCGACGTATCACCGACGGTGGGCGGATCATCGCCCTGTCATCGGGAACCACCCTGATGCGTCCGCCCACCTATGGGCCATACGCCGCCAGCAAGGCGGCGGTCGAGGTATTCGTGAACATCCTGGCCAAGGAACTGGCGGGCCGGGGGGTGTCGGTCAACGCCGTGGCCCCCGGCACCACCAACACCTCGCTGTTCACCGACGGCAAGACGCCCGGGCAGATCGCCGCGTTCGCGCAGCAGACCCCGCACAAGCGACTGGGTGAGCCGGAGGACATCGCCCGCGTGGTGTCGATCCTGGCCGGAGGGCAGGGCGGCTGGATCAATGGCCAGGTGGTGAACGCCAATGGCGGCCTGGTCTGATGCAGCCACAGTACGGACGCGTGATCGACGCCGCGTCCATCCGCTGTCCGGTTTCCAGCGGTGACGTTGCGCCGCGCTGTTCCGTCGAGCTTTTTTTCAACCGTCCAGGAGACGCCGCATGACCCAGAAAACACCCGATCCGGCACGCCGCAGCCTTCTGGCGGCGGCCGCCATGGCGGCGCCGGCCGCACTGCTGATG
>JAEZCF010000134.1 GCA_023430045.1 Pseudomonadota bacterium
ACCGTTGGTCGTCACGCTCCTGCCTTGAGCTGCCGGTGAGGGAGTGACGACCAACGGTCGTCACCCACCAGCCCCAGCCCCAGCCCTTTCGCCTCCAGGCCTCCAGCCCCACAGGCCCCCCGGAACCTGTGGGAAACCAGCGGCCGACGTGTCGCGGCTACAATAGTCCGATGAATACCCCAGTCCCCGTTGTCCGCCTCAAGAACGCCTGGCGCTCCAGCCATCCGTGGATCTTCCAGAAACTGGTCGAAAAGCCGACCGTCCGGCCCAAGCCGGGCACCATCGTCGATGTCGCCGGCGTGGATGGCGAGTTCATCGGGCGCGGTTTCTACAACGGGCATTCGCGCATCGCCCTGCGCATCCTGGAAACCGACCAGCGCGTTCCTGTCGATGCCGGCTGGTTCTCGCGAAAGATCGCCCAGGCGGTTTCGCTGCGCCGTGATGTGCTCAAGCTGGACACTGTCAGCGATGCATGGCGCGTGGTGCACAGCGAAGGCGATGGCCTGTCCGGGCTGGTGGTGGATCGCTACGGCGACCTGGTGGTGGTGGAATTCTTCGCCGCCGGCATGTTCCGCCATCGCGAATGGATCTATGAGGCGCTGCGCGAACAGTTTCCGGGCTGCCGCTTCCACAGCTTTGCCGATGAGCATGTGCAGAAGCAGGAAAGCTTCGATTTTCACGGCAACACCACCACCGAAGCATCGGTGATCACCGAATATGGCGTGAAGTTCCGCGCCGATCCAGCCGGGGCGCACAAGACCGGTTTCTTCGCCGACCAGCGCGAGAACCGCCAGTGGCTGAGCCAGCAGGTGGAAGGCAGGAGCGTGCTGGACCTGTGCTGCAACACCGGTGGCTTCGCGGTCTACGCTGCCGCGCGCGGTGCCTCCGAAGTGGTCGGTATCGATATCGATGAGGACGTCATCCAGATCGCCAAGGGCAATGCGCGCCTGAACAACGTGCGCCCGAAGTTCGTGCAGTCCGACATCTTCCCGTGGCTGCGCGATGCGGCCAACCGCGGCGAACAGTACGACGTGGTGATCCTGGATCCGGCGAAGATGACCCGCGACCGCGACCAGGTGATCACGGCCCTGAAGAAGTACCTGGACATGAACAAGCTGGCGCTGGGCGTGGTCAAGCCGGGTGGGCTGTTCGCCACGTTCTCCTGCACCGGTCTGGTGGCCGAGGACCAGTTCCTGGACATGCTGCGCCGCGCGGCGTTCTATTCCGGGCGCACCATCCAGATCCTGAAGGTGTCCGGTGCCGGCCCTGATCATCCGTTCATGGCGCACGTGCAGGAATCGCGTTACCTGAAGGCCGTGTTCTGCCGCGTGGTGGATTGATCTTCCACACGCGCCATCCTCGGCCACCGCAGCAAGGCAGCGGGTCATGGACCCGCCCTACCCAGCGCTGCGCTGCAGCGCTATGGTCGGTCTTTCCCTTCCGGTGAGACCCCCTGCATGAGACTGTGTCGCCTGCCGCTGCTGCTGGCCCTGTCGCTCGGCATCCCGTTGTCCGCCCACGCCATCGATTTCAGCGCCGATGAGCTGCAGCGTGCCAAGGCACTGCAGGAGCACCTGCTGACACTCGACAGCCATCTGGACACGCCGGCCAACTTCGCCCGCGAAGGCTTCGACATCGGCAACCGCCACGACCATAACGCGCTGTCGCAGGTGGATTACCCGCGCATGGTGGAAGGCGCGCTGGATGGCGGTTTCTGGGCCATCTACACCGGCCAGGGCGATCGCAGTGCCGCCGCCCATCGGCAGGACCGCGACGCCGGCCTGCAGCGGCTGCTGGAGATCCGCAGCATGCTGGCCGCCAATCCCGGCCGCTTCGCGCTCGCGCTGGAGCCTGCCGACGCGGCGCGGATCAAGGCGGAAGGCAAGCGCGTGGTGTTCATCAGCATGGAGAACGCCAGCCCGCTGGTGGCCGATCCGTCACTGCTGTCTTTCTACCATCGCGCCGGTCTGCGGATGCTCAGTACGGTGCACTTCGCCAACAACGAATTCGCCGATTCGGCCACTGATCCCAAGGGGCCGCAATGGAAGGGCCTGAGCGAGCAGGGCAGAGCGCTGGTACGCGAGGCGGTGCGGCTGGGCATCGTGATCGACCAGTCGCATGCCTCCGATGCGGTATTCGATCAGCTGATCGCGATGATGCCGGTGCCGTTCGTGGTGTCGCACAGCTCCGCGCGCGCGGTACATGACCACCCACGCAACCTGGACGACGCCCGTCTGCGGCAGCTGGCCAGGGCAGGCGGCGTGATCCAGGTCAACGCCTATGGCGGCTACCTGGTGGATACGGGCAAGAGTCCTGAACGCACAAAGGCCGAAGAAGAGCTCAGCGCGCGGCTGGGCGGCTGGGAGGGCATGGGTATCGCACAGGGCGCCGAACTCCAGCGCGGTGAGGAGGCGCTGGACAGGCAGTATCCGGTGCGGCACGCCACGCTGGATGACTTCTTCGCGCACATGGGCCACATCCTGGACGTGGTCGGTCCCGAGCACGTGGGCATCGGCCTGGACTGGGATGGTGGCGGTGGCCTGACCGACCTGCGCGACGTGAGTCAGTTGCCGAAGATCACCGCGTGGCTGTTGCGCCGGGGGTACGACGAAAGGCAGATTGCCGGCATCTGGGGCGGCAACCTGCTGCGGGTGATGCAGCAGGCCCAGGATCACGCGGCGAAGTAGTGCCGGGCTCTCCCCGGCCATGGTCACGTAGTGCCGGGCTCTGCCCGGCTGTGATTGAGTAGTCCCGGCCGCTGCCCGGCTGTGATTGAGTAGTCCCGGCCGCTGCCCGGCATCACTTTCGATCCGGCAACCGCGGAAGTGCCAGCCGACAGCCGGCACCTCCGCCAGCGGTCGTCAGCGATCAATCAACGCGTGGCGACGGCTGTACAGGAAATACACCGCCAGCCCGATCACGTTCCAGATCAGGAAATACAGCTGGGTGCTGTGCGGCAGGCTGATGAACAGGTAGATGCAGCCCAGTGCCGCCGCCGGCCCGACGATCCATGCCAGCGGGGTGCGGAATTTGCGCTCGCGGCCCGGCTCGCGCTTTCGCAGCACCACCAGGCAGATGCCTACCGCTGTGAACGCAGCCAGGGTACCGGCATTGGCCAGCGCAGCGATTTCGTCCAGGCGTGCCACGCCGGCCAGGGCCGAGACCAGCAGCGCACTGAACAGGGTGGTCGCCACCGGCGTGCCGGTGCGCTTGTTGACGTTGGACAGGCCACGCGGCAGCAGGCCGTCGCGGCCCATGACGAAGAACACCCGGCTCTGGCCGAACATGAAGGCCAGCAGCACCGTCGGTAGGGCGATGATGGCCACAACGCCGATCACCAGCGCGGCGGTCGGATGCCCCAGCTGGCGCATGATCAGTGCCAGGGGTTCAGCGCTGTGGCCGAACACCGCATAGCTCATCGCGCCCACGGCGGCCAGCGCCACCAGGACGTATACCGTGGTGCAGCCGACCATCGAACCGATGATGCCGATGGACAGGTCGCGCCCGGGGTTCCTGGTTTCTTCGGCGGCCGTGGCGATCGCATCGAACCCGTAGAAGGCGAAGAAGATGATGGCAGCCGCCGCCATCACGCCGCGCTCCACGCCATCCGGACCGAGCGACTTGACGAAGCCATAGGGCATGAACGGTTGCAGGTTGGCACTGTCGAACGCCGGCAGCGCAACGGCGACGAATACCGCCAGCGCGATGATCTTCAGCACCACCAGGATGGCATTGAGCGTGGCGCTTTCCCGGGTGCCCAGCATCAGACCACCGGCCACCACCCAGGTGATGATGACCGCCGGCAGGTTGAAGACCCCGCCTTCCACGTGCGGCCCGGCCGACAGCGCCATTGGCAGACGCACGTCGATGCCCAGCTGCAGATGCATCCATTCCAGGAATCCGACGAAATACCCCGACCAGCCCACGGCTACCGTGCTCACCACCAGCGAGTATTCAAGGATCAGGCTCCAGCCGACCACCCAGGCGAAGATCTCGCCCAGCGCACTGTAGCTGTAGGTATAGGCGCTGCCCGCCGCCGGCATCATGGTTGCCAGTTCGGCATAGGCCAGCGCCGCGCAGGCGCACACCGCGCCGGCGATGGCGAAGGAGATCAGCACGGCCGGACCGGCAAGGTTGGCCCCGACGCCGATCAGCGTGTAGATGCCGGTGCCGACGATCGCACCGATGCCCATCGCGATCAGGTGAGGCCAGCTGAGCGTGCGGACCAGCTGACGACCGGCCTCGTGGACGGTGACGGAATCCAGGGATTTACGCCGGAGCAATGACATTCAGGCCTCGTGACAGGAAACGACAAGGGCCCGAGTGTTACCGAATCGGCCGCATCATTACTACTGCCAATCGCTCAGCGGGGAAAGGATAGAACCCGTACGCGACCGCAGTTGCCGGAAATGGCACAAATGCAGGCCCGCCGTGAAACGGCAAGCGCGTTCAGCCGTTCAATCCCAGCCGGATGCCGAAGCCTACGAGGAACAGGCCGGCCACCCGCCGGAGTGCATCGCTCAGCCGGGGATGCTGGATCAGCCGGCGGCGGGCCAGGTTGCCGACGCCGATCAGCAGTGAACAGTAAGCGATGCTGGTCACCAGGATGATCCCGGCCAGCGCGGCGAAGGTGGCCACGCCCTGGTGCTGACGGGGATCGATGAACAGGGGCAGGAAGGCCATGTAGAACAGGATCGCCTTCGGGTTGAGCAGGCTGACCAGGATCGCCTGGCGGAAATAATGTCCCGGTGCCAGGCGGATCGTGCCGGATACGTCGCCAGTCCCGGAAGGCGGCGTCCTCAGCAGGCCGATTCCGACCCACACCAGATACGCAGCGCCCAGGTACTGCACGGCGCTGAATACCAGCGGGTTGGCCTTCAGCAGGGCGGCGACGCCGGCGAGCGCCAGCCACATCAGGATCTGGTCGCCCACTGCCAGGCCGGCCAGTGCGGTATATCCACCGCGGATCCCGCCGCGTCCGGTGGCGGTGAGCAGGGTGAACGTGCCCGGGCCCGGCAGGGCCAGGAACACCAGCACGGCGAGCAGGAAGGTCCACAGGTCCTGGATGCCCATCCACGGCATGGCGGCGCACTCGTTCGACATAGGGGGCGTTATTGTCAGTCAGCCCGGCGTCGCGGGACACCGGGAACTGCCGAGAGATCCCCGGGAGACCGTCAGCGCTCTACGATGGCGTATATGCCACGTTTCTGGAATCGCCTGGCTCAGCGCCTCCCGATAATTTCCGCTCCCCACGGAGATTGATCGTGCCGAACTCGACCCGCCTGCAGGTTCTTCATTGTTTCCCGGTGCGATCCCCGGCTGCTTCGCCTGTCCCCATGACATTTCCCGCGATGGCCCCGCCCCGGCTGCACAACCAGCCGTTGCCGTTCGCATCCACCGGTACCCCGCGGCAGGTGTGCGAGGGGCTGGACAACAATCCCGTGCCGGTATCGGAGCAGCGCATGCTGGCCGCGGCGGCGCTGCTGCTGATGGATCCGGAAAGCGCGCTCCATCCGACGTTGCGCGAAAGACTAGTGGGCGATGTGGATCGGTACTTTCGGCAGCATGGCGCGTCGACGGTTCCCCCGTTGTGCCCGGACACACTCGAAACCGTCCTGGAGAGCCTGTCTTCACGGCAGCGGGCGGACCTGTGGGCCGCCCCGCAGGCGAACGCCGATGACCCGGTCCTGGCGTTGTGGTGGCAATACTGCCTGCATGGGCAGGGGCTGCTGACCCAGCAGGCGCGCAACCTGCTGCGGCAGGATGGCATCTCCATCGCCGCGCGGGCCCGCCTGCAGGACCTGATTCCAGTCAACGCCGGCACCGCCGATGAGGTTGCCGCGCGGACGGCGGGCGCCGAAGCGGCCCTGCGCGCCCTTGGCAGACAGTGCCTGCCAGCCCTGCAATCCCTGCAGCAGCTGGACCAGCAACTGCACTGGCGGGAATGGACCCAGGCAGTGCCTGCGGTGCTGGGCATGCAGGTGGTCGGGCGCGCGGTCGCACATTACATGCCGTCCTCCGTATTGTTCCGCGTCATGGCGGCCTTGACCACCTTGGGCAGCGATGCACCGACCGTGCCCTCGCTCGCCAGCGTCGTCCACGCCTCCACGCCGAGCGAGGCGCTCTCGGCGATCAACGGCCTGCTGGAGAAAGGGATCCTGACCCCGGCATTGCTGCTGCAGGGCGTCGCTTCGATCGCCATTTCGCCGGAGGGGGGGCTGTCGGCACTGCTCATCGGGGCCGTCGCGTGTGGGATCCAGCAGGGTCTGATGGCCCGCCTGCTGCAGCGTACCGGAGTTCCACGGCTGGAGGCCGCGAAGTGCATCGTCGAGCTCCAGTGCCTGCAGGCCAGCGGCGCATCGGCATGGAGCATCCTGAAGGCGGTGGCGGCGCCTTTGCAGGCCGCCATGGGCACCCCGCCTGAAACTGCGCGGGAAGTGGATGCGGTGAAGGCGCAGATCGATGCCATCGATGATATCCATCGGATGTTCCAGGGTTCCCTGCTGGACGAGGAGCGCGTGTCGGACGCCCGGCAGCGATATCTCGCTCGCATCAGCGCAATCGACAGGTCGCTGCAGGATCTGTCGATTGGCGATCCCGGTATCTTGCTGCAGGAACACACCACCCTCCAGACAGGCCTGTCACTGCTGGATCTGCTGTCCACCGATCCGGACGCCCTGCTGCGGAACCTGGATGTGCTGCACGACGTACGCGCCCAGCTCGTCGAGCCGGCGTCCTCATCAGGACGCACGACCCTGCCGGGCTGGCTTACATGCCTGATGCCGGCCGCCTTCGTCGGCGTAGGCAACGTGCTGCCGCGAACGCTGCAGGACATCGGCCCGGCTGTCGAAGCGCGGTCGATGCTGACCGGCACCGCCGCGGGGTCACTGACAAGTACCCCGAAGCGCGGCGCGCTCGCCGCGATCCGGCGCAACCCCATCGTTGCCCTTGGCTCCGCCGCCACACTTGGCATCGTCGGCCTCACCACGGCTGCGATGTTGCGGCACTCAGCCCAGTCGTCGGACGCCAACGGCGGGCCATCCGCTGTCGGCACGCCACTGGCGCAGGCCCGTGCCGCCGAATCTCCAGGGCCGGCAGCGGGTGGTTCCAGCCCGCTGTGCATCGGCGTCTACCTGCACGATGACCTGCTGCCGACCGAAACCAGAATCCTGGATATCGACAGGAAATACTTCAGCTGGCTGCTGGAAGAGCTGAGGTCCATCTTTCCCGGGAAGCAGATCCAGATCCGCTACATGAAGCATGTTCCCGGCATCACCGACATGGCATACAGGACGTGGTTTGATCCGCTCCAGTCACTGGAAACGTTCTACCTGAGGGCGGCGGAGCACCGGATGGGTGGCGCCGTCCCCGCCCACCACGTACAGAAGTACCTGCTCATGACTGAATCATCTCCCTCGGTGATGGCCGACGGCATAGCAGGCAAGTATGCAGCGATCGCAAGCAACAACCGCTACGTGGTGCCTGCCCATGAGATCGGCCACATGCTGGATGCTGAACACGAGCATTCCAGCGTGCATTACAACGGATGGTGGTGCGCGACGATCATGGGCGGTGACGTGCTGAACGCCCTGCGTTCCAGCTGTTATGTATTCTCTGCCGAGAACAGGAAACGCATGCGGGCGCACCAGAAGGAGTGGCGGAATTCGCCGCTGCTCTAGCGTTGCGGGCCGGGCGGCAGGCCAGTCAGCAGCGGCTGCAGGTGTTCGCCGAGGAAAGCATGCAGTTGCCGTACCGCAGGCGAGAACTGCTTGCGGTGCGGGCAGGCCAGATTGAGCGGCAGGTTCTCACCGCTTCCGTCCAGCAATACCCGCAGGCGGCCGGCGCGCACATCCTCGCTGACGTCCAGCCAGGATTTGTAGGCGATGCCTTCGCCCGCTATGGCCCAGCGCCGCACGACGTCGGCATCGTCGCAGATCAGCGAACCACGCACGGCCACGACGCTGCGACGCCCCTCCTGGTCGAAGCTCCAGCGGTCATGCGTCCGGCCGCCCAGTTGGTACAGAAGGCAGGCGTGATCCTTCAATGCCTCGGTGTTCCGCGGTTCGCCCTGCTGCAGCAGGTAGTCCGGAGCGGCGACCAGCACGCGCCGGTTGCCGGGCAACAATGGCAGCGCAACGTAGCTGGCATTGTCGAAGCGTCCCAGCCGGAAGGCGATGTCCACCGGATCGCGGAACACGTCGGCCACCTGGTCGGACAGGTGCAGATGCAGCTGCAGACGCGGATGCGCGCGCCGGAATGCGGTCAGCCAGGGCAGCAGCACGTTGCGGCCCAGGTCCGATGGCGCGGCCACCTGCAGGGTGCCATGCAGCTCCGCGTCTTCGCCCTGCACCCGTGCGCGACCTTCGCGCAGCATTGCCAGCACGTCCTGCGCGTAGGGCAGGTACAGCGCGCCTTCGGCGGTCAGGCGCAGGCTGCGGGTGGTGCGCACGAACAGGCGCAGGTCCAGTTCGCGCTCCAGCCGGGCGATGGCCGCCGCGACCTGGCCCGGCAGCAGGCCGGCTTCGCGCGCTGCACTGCTGAAACTGCCCAGCGCGGCCGTACGGACGAACAGCAGCAGATCGTCGAAGCGGATCATTTTCATCACAGGAGGGAAAGTGATGACCGATTCTGCACCTTTTCAATGCGTACTGCGGTGCGCATTCTAGGCATTCCCCCTTTGCGAGACGTGCCCATGCGTGCTGTTGCCTATACCCGCCCCGGCCTGCCCATCGATGACCCACAGGCACTGCAGGACATCGAGCTGGAGCTGCCCAGTCCCGGCCCGCGCGATCTGCGCGTGGCGGTGCGTGCGGTGGCGGTGAACCCGGTGGACACCAAGGTGCGACGCACGGCGGCCACCGATTCCCCCCGCGTGCTGGGTTTTGATGCGGTGGGCGTGGTGGACGCGGTGGGCAGCGAGGTGACCCTGTTCCAGCCGGGCGACGAGGTCTACTACGCCGGTGCCATCGATCGTCCGGGCAGCAACGCCGAATACCAGCTGGTGGATGAGCGCATAGCGGGCCGCAAGCCTTCCAGCCTGGATGATGCCCAGGCTGCGGCGTTGCCGTTGACGGCGATCACCGCATGGGAGCTGCTGTTCGACCGCCTGCGCATTGTCGAAGGCGGCGCCCAAGGGCAGACGCTGCTGGTCATCGGTGCCGCCGGCGGCGTGGGGTCCATCCTGGTGCAGCTGGCGCGGCAGCTGACGAAGCTGACCGTGGTCGGCACGGCGTCGCGGCCGGAAACCCAGGACTGGGTATACGCACTGGGCGCGCACCACGTCATCGACCACTCGCGGCCGCTGGCCGAAGGTCTGTCACGGCTGGGCATCGAGCAGGTACAGCACGTGGCCAGCCTGACCCATACCGACCAGCATTACGCACAGATCATCGACGTGCTGGCGCCGCAGGGCCAGCTCGGGCTGATCGATGATCCAGGCCAGCTCGACGTGATGGCGCTCAAGCGCAAGTGCCTGTCACTGCACTGGGAGTTCATGTTCGCCCGCCCGCTGTACCAGACCGCCGACATGCAGCAGCAGCACGCGCTGCTGAACCGGGTGGCAGCGCTGGTGGACGCCGGCGTGCTGCGCACCACGCTGGGCGAACACTATGGCCGCATCGACGCAGCCAACCTGCGCCGCGCGCACGCCCTGCTGGAAACCCAGCGGGCCAAGGGCAAGATCGTCCTCGAAGGCTTCTGAAAAAAAAGGGGGACGGAGGAGGTTATTTTCAATTAACCACCTCCGTCCCCTTTTTTGACGGGCCGGCGCAGCGGGTGAGACGCCGTCCGCCTAGACTAGGGACATGCAAACCCAGACTCTTGCCCTGTTGGCCGTGCCGCTGCTGGCCATCATTCTTGTCCTGCTGGTGGTGGTACTGCGCCGTGCCACGCGGCCGGATGCTGCCGGCGATCTAGAACCGCTGCGCAATGCTGTCGCCCAGGAACGCGAACGCAGCCTTGCCGCGCAGGTGGAAGCCGGCCAGCTGCGCGGACGCCTGCAGGCAGTGCAGGAAGACCTGGAAGGCGAACGGCAGCGCGCCCTGGAACGGCAACAGCTGCTGGCCGCAGCGCAGGCCCGCGCCGAACGTGAAGCAGCAATGGCTGGCGATCGCGAAACTCGCCTGGGCGAACGCGAACAGGCGGTGCGGCAACTGCAGGCGCAGCTGCGCGAACTGCAGGAACAGCTGCAGGCACAGCGCGACAGCTACCAGCAGCTGCATGGCGAACACACGCGGGTGCAGGCCAACCTGCAGCATGCACAGCAGGCCAGCGCGGAACTGCGTGCGTACCTGGACACCGCCAAGGACAAACTCAGCGGCGCGTTCGCCGAGCTGGCCGGCAAGGTGTTCGAGGAACGCGGCCAGCAGTTCGAAAGGAACGTGCGCCAGGCCACCGGCCAGTCGCGGCTGGACATCGAGAACCTGCTCAAGCCGTTCACCGAACGCCTGCAGGAGTTCCGCGGGCGGGTGGATGTGCTGTACGCCGAGGAAGCCCGCGAACGGGCCAGCCTGCTCGGTGCCGTGGGCGAGCTGAAGACGCTCAACCAAGACATGGCCTCGCAGGCGGCGGCGCTGACCAACGCACTGAAGGGCAATGCCAGGGTGCGTGGCGACTGGGGCGAACTGATGCTGGAAAACGTACTGCGCAGCTCCGGCCTGGAGGAGGGCGTGCACTACCGCCGCCAGCAGCACGTGGTGGACGACGACGGCGAACGTCTGCGTCCGGACGTGGTGGTGAACTTCCCCGACCAGCGCAGCATCGTGGTGGACAGCAAGGTCAACCTGGTCGCCTGGCAGGAAGCCATGAACGCGGCTACGCCGGAGGTGGGCAACGAAGCGCTGCTCCGCCATGCCGCAGCGTTGCGCCAGCACGTGCGCGACCTGGGCGTGCGCAACTACCCCAAGGCCATGGGCGAAGAGCAGACGCTGGACGTGACCATCGCCTTCGTGCCGATCGAAGGGGCGCTGTCGGCCGCGCTGTCCACCGATCCCGCGCTGCAGTCCTATGCGTTCGACAACAAGGTGGTATTCGCCTCGCCGAATACGCTGATGGCGCTGCTGCGCGTGGCCGAGCGGCTGTGGACGCGCGACAAGGTGCAGAAGCAGGCCCTGAAGATCAGCGACGCCGGTGGACTGGTGCTGGATGCGCTGGTGGCCTTCCTGGCCGATTTCAACAACGTCGGCAGGAAGCTGGAGGATGCCAGCAACGCCTTTTCCAGCGCACGCAACCGCCTGCAGGATTCGCCGCAGTCGGCCATCAACCGCGCGCGTCGCCTGGCCGAGCTGGGCAGCAAGGCGAAGAAGGCGCTGCCGCCGGAACTGCAACCCGATCCGCTGCAGCAGCTTGCCGGACCTGACGAAGAATGAACGCATCGGTCCGGTATCCTGCGTGCCTGCACCGCCAACCCTGGACATCGACGATGCGAATTCGCCCTTACCTGCTCGGCTGCCTGTTGCTCGCCGTTTCCCTTGCCGCCTGCAGCCCGGGTACGCGACCCGATGCCGTAGCCACGGACAGCGCGACAGAGGGCGTTTCGACCGACGCGGCCGCCTGTACCGCGCAGGGCGGTGAACTGCGCGCGCTCGGTCGCCTGCAGCGCGTGCAGTGCGTGGTGCCGTATGCCGATGCGGGCAAGGCGTGCAGTGCCCGAAGCGACTGCACCGGACACTGCCTGGCCGCCGGTGACGTGGCGATGGGCGCGCGGGCGTCGGGAACGTGCCAGCGCGATGTCAGTGAAAACTTCGGCTGCCGCCAGCGCATCGATGGTGGCGTGGCCCAGGGCACCCTCTGCGTGGACTGACCGTGCACCGTGCACGTCGCCGCTCGCGTATTCCTGCCCGCCCTTCTTCTTCCCCCGTAACCCAGGAGCCCCTCGTGTCCCAGTCGATCCAGGATATTCCCCTCACCACCATCGAAGGCCAGCCGACGTCGTTGGCCGACTACCGGGGCAAGGTGCTGCTGGTAGTCAATGTGGCGTCCAAATGCGGCCTGACGCCGCAGTACGAAGGGCTGCAGGCGCTGTATGCGGACAAGCAACCGCAGGGCCTGGAAATCCTTGGATTCCCGGCGAACAATTTCCTGGGCCAGGAGCCGGGCAGCGAGGCGGAGATCCAGCAGTTCTGCCAGCTCAACTACGATGTCGGCTTCCCGATGTTCGCCAAGATCAGCGTGGCCGGCGAGGACGTGCATCCGCTGTATCAGCAGCTGGTCGCCGCGCAGCCGCAGGCCATCGGTGAAGGCCCGCTGCGCGAACGCTTGGCCAGCAAGGATATTCCGCTGCAGCCGGCCCCCGGCATTCTGTGGAACTTCGAGAAATTCCTGGTCGGCCGCGATGGCCAGGTCATCGCGCGCTTCGCACCGGACGTGGCCGCTGATGATGCCCGCCTGCGCGAGGCCGTGGACAGGGCGCTTGCCGCCTGAGGCAGCGCCGGTGTGCCTGACCGGCTTGCGATGTCCCATGAAAAATCCCGCCGAAGCGGGATTTTTCGTTTCCAGCCGGAGAACCGGTCAGTTGCCCCAATCCGGCATCGGCATCGCATCGACCGGGATCGGAGAATCCAGGTCGTCCTTGCCACGCGAGTGCTTGCCGCGCAGGTCGTTCTCGATCTGGTAGGTACGGCGCTGCAGCCAGGCATCGCGTACCAGGGCGTACTCGTCCACCGCGCTGGAGCGGATGTCATCGGCCGCCAGCAGCTGCGAACGCGCATCCACCAGCTGCAGTCCCTGCAGCCCGATGCGCACCTTGTCTTCCTCGATCTGGCGGATGGGCGACAACGGAATATCGCCGGCCAGTCCGAACACGTCGCGCACCGTGCGCGGCCCGAAGAACGGCAGCTCCACGTAGCGCGAACGACGCCAGCCCCACGCGCCCAGGGTCTGCCCGAAGTCTTCCTTGCGGTTGGCGACCATCGCCTTGCTGGCCGGATCGAACAGTCCGCCGACGCCCAGCGTGGTGTTCATCAGGAAGCGGCCCAGGGTGTCCCACGCATCGTCGGGCCGCCCCTGCAGGAACTGGTTGACGATCGTCACCGGCGAACGGATGTTGCTGAAGAAATTGCTGACGCCGGTGCGCGCGAAGCGCGGCACCACGTTGGTATAGGCCGTGGCCAGCGGACGTGCGATGGCGTTGTCCACCACCACGTTGAAACGATGCACGCGGCGGTTGAACGGTTCCCACGGATCGTAGGCGGCCGGGGAGGCGCCGCTGACGCCATCGCTGCCATACAGCGCCGCGAAGTCGTCCTCGGTGGCATCGGCCGGGCCTGCGTCGGCAGCCGGAGAGGTCGGATCGACCGCCGGACCGGTGGCGACCGGTGCCGTATCCACGTCGGTCACCGATGATGCATCGGCGGCGGGAACCGTCTCACCCGCAGCAGGAGCGGCATCGCGGGTGGGCTTGCTGGCGCAGGCGCTGAGCGCGGCCACCAGCAGCAGGAGGGGGAGGGTGCGTACGACGTTCATGTCAGCTCGCTGCAGAAGGTGCATTGAAATCCAGGTCCGGGGACAGCCGATAGGCGGCCTCCAGGTCGGTCAGTCCGGCGGGCGAGCCGTTGATGGCAAGCGCGCGGCCCTGTTGCCGCGCGCGCGCGGCGAGTTCGGCCAGCAGCGCCAGGCCGGCACTGTCCATGCCGGTGACGTCGGCCAGATCCAGCGTATCCACACCGCTGGCCATCGCCGTCAGCTGCGGCCACAGCGCGATCACCGCGCTGCGGTCCAGCGCACCGGACAGGCGCAGCGTGCCCTGGTCGAGGTGGGCCTGTGCGGTATTACTTGCCATTGCCCGGCTGTCCGGCCTGCATGCTGCCGCTGCGCAGTTCGGTAGCCACCTGCTTGATGCCCTTCTGGCGCAGCGGCGCGTCGAACTGGTTGCGGAAGGTCTGCACGTAGGAAATGCCTTCGATGTTGACGTCGAAGATCTTCCACTGTCCGCCGACATTGCGCATCAGGTATTCCACCGGGGTCGGCTGGTCGCCGGCGCGCACCAGTTCGGTGGCCACGCGCACGCCGCGGTTGCCCGGCAGCGGGCTTTCGCCCTTAAGGCGGAAGCTCGGTTTGCCCTGGATGTTCAGCAGCGCCGAACCGTAGCGCTGCATCAGGTTGTCGGCCATGGCGTCGGCGAACAACTTGATGTCCGCGTCGGAGGCGCCACGCGAATGGGCGCCCAGCACCAGGCGTGCGGCGTAGTCACGGTCGAAGGTGCGGTTGAGCTCGCTGTTGATGTAATCGCGCAGCACCGTCGGGTTCTTGCTGAACTCCGGCTTGCGCTGCTGCAGGGTGTTCATGATGCGCGAACTGGCATCGATCACCGTCTTTCCGGCCTGTGCCTGCGGGGCGGCGGCGGTCGCCGGAGCGGACTGGGCCGAAGCCAGCAGGGGAGATGTCGCCAGCAGGGCCGAAGCGAGCAGCAGGGGGAGAAGCTTCATTTTCATGGTTGCGGTTCCGTTGCGGGCGCCGTGGCGCCGTCGTGGGAGTCATCAGGTTGGGCTGCGTCGCCACCGGCACCGCCGCCACTGAACATGTACTTGCCGACCAGCTGGATAAGATCCACGGCCGGCTGGGTGAAGACGATCTCGTCGCCAGGATTCAACACGTCCGGATCGCCGCCCGGTTGCAGGCCGATATAACTTTCGCCAAGCAAACCGCTGGTGAATATGCCGCCGGAGGTGTCGGCCGGCAGATCCTTGAATTTGCCATCGATGCGCAGCGTGACGATGGAATCGAACTTGACCGGGTCCAGGTCGATGGCAGCCACCTGGCCGATGGTGACGCCGCCGATCTTCACCGGAGCCTGCTTGCGCAGCTGGCCGATCTGCGAGAAACGTGCCTTCAGCTCATAGCCATCGCCGCCCAGGCCCCAACGCTGGTTGGTGGAGGCGACGGCAAGCACCAGCAGCGAGGCCAGCGCCAGCAGCAGGAAGGCGCCGACGGAAAATTCGAGTCTGGGACCGCGGATGGCCATGGTTATCTCACTGTTCTTTGTCAGGTGCCCGGACAGGTGCCCGGGCGGGTTTCATGTCGTACCGGCCAACGACCGGGTGCTACTGGAACATCATTGCCGACAGCACGAAGTTGAACATCAGTACCAGCAACGAGGCGTTGACCACCGCGCGGGTGGTCGCCACCGAGGTGCCTTCGATGGTGGGTTCGGCATGGAAACCCACATAGGAGGCGACCAGCGCGGCGGTACCGCCGAAGATGGCCGACTTCAGCATCGCCACGCCGAAATCGTCCCAGAAATCCACGCTGTTGCGCAGCGCCGACCAGAACACGCCGTTGTCCAGGCCGAGCACATGCACCGCTTCGAAATAACTGGCGGTGATGGCCAGCGAACAGAACACGCCGGTCAGCAGCGGCACCGTCAGCACGGCCGCCCAGAAGCGCGGCGCAACGGCCTTGGCGACCGGATCGATGGCCATCAGCTCCAGCGCCTTGATCTGATCGGTGGCGCGCATCAGGCCCAGTTCGGCGGCGATCGAGCTGCCGGCACGGCCGATGAACAGCAGCGCGGTCAGCACTGGCGCCAGTTCGCGGTACAGCGAAAGCCCCAGCAGCGTGGACAGCGCATCAGCGGCACCGAACGTGGTCAGCGTGCGGTAGCCCTGCAGGGTCAGCACCAGCCCGACGAATGCACCGCCGACAGCGATGATCGGCAGCGAACGGGCGCCGATCTTGTAGATCTCGCGGGTCAGCTCGGCCAGGAAATCGCGGGTCGGCAGCGAGCCGCGCAGCACGGTCAGGCAAAACAGGCCGGCGCGGCCCAGCGAACGGGTGGCTTCAACGAACGGCATCAGGCAACCCTCGCGCGCGGTGCGGCGTCGAACGGAATCGGTCCATCCGGCTGGCCATGCAGGAACTGCCTCAGCAGCGGATCCTGGCTGGATTCCAGCGCGGCCGGGCTGCCCTGGAACACCACCCCTCCGTTGGCGATCGCGATCACCTGGTCGCAGATCGGCAGGGTTTCATGCACATGGTGACTGACGATGATGCTGGTCAGTCCCAGGCTGTGGTTGAGACGCTGGATCAGGCTCATGATCACGCCCGAGGCGATCGGGTCCAGGCCGGTCAGCGGCTCGTCATAGATCATCAGCGGCGGGTCCAGGGCCAGGGCGCGGGCCAGCGCGACGCGCCGTGCCATGCCGCCGGACAGCTCGCGCGGCCAGGCATCGGCTGCGGCCAGCAGGCCCACGGCATGCAGCTTCATCTGTACCAGGCGTTCGCGCACCGCAGCCGGAAGGCGGGTATGCGTGCGCAGCGGCAGGGCCACGTTCTCGGCCACGGTGAGGTCGGTGAGCAGGCCGTTGCCCTGCAGCAGCACGCCGACGCTCTTGCGCATTTCCAGCAGGTCGCGGTTGCCGGTGGGAATGGCCCGCCCGAACAGCGTCACCTCGCCCTGTACCGGGCGCAGCTCGCCGGTCAGCGCCGCCAGCAATGTCGATTTGCCGCTGCCCGAAGGGCCCAGCACGGCGGTGATGCTGCCTTGCGGAACCTGCAGCGAAACGTCGCGCAGGATCGCGCGGCCGCCGCGGTCGATGCGGACGTCGGACAACTGCACCAGAGGATTCGAAGATGCCGGCATGCGGACCATTAACAATTTTCCAACGTTCTAGAATCAGTACCCGGGGCTGAACATAACCGAACTGCGCCGTCCAGTATTCTCGCACGCGTGCTGTCGTGGTGCCTGCCACCCCACCGGGACAATCCGGCGCCGCTGCGGAACAGTGGCCGTGTACCGGCGCGGCGGCCACGCCAGGCAGTCATTCGTCGCCCGCCTGCGGCACACTGTGCCCGATGAGCGACCCGGCCAGCGACTTCCGCCTCTACCACTCCAACTCCCTCGACGTGCTCGCTGCGCTGCTGGCGCAGCACGTGCGCGAACCCATCGCGGCGCAATCGCTGCTGGAACCGGAAGTGGTGCTGATCCCGCAGGTGGCGATGCGCCGCTGGCTGCAGTCGACCCTTGCCGCGGAGTTCGGCGTGGCCGCCAACCTGGAATTCCTCACCCCCGGCGAGTTCGTGGCCCGCGCGCTCAATGCGAATGTGCCTGGCGAGCAGGAGGATCTGGATGCTGCCGCGCTGCGCTGGCGGTTGTATGCCGCGCTGCGCGACGAGCAGGTGCTGGCGCAGCCTGCGATGGGTGCACTGCGGGCCTATCTTTCCGCCGGTGACCCGCTCAGGCCGTGGGCACTGGCCGGCGAGCTGGCCGGCGTGTTCGAGAAATACCAGGCATGGCGCCGCGACTGGTTGCTGCGCTGGGATGCCGGTGCCGATCCGCTCGACCCGCAGGCCATTCTCTGGCGTCATGTCGCGCAGGGGCGTGGCTACCGGGCGCGCCGCATCCAGGCTTACCTGGACCGGTTCGAAGGTGCCGACAAGCCGCTGCCGACGGGATTGCCCGCGCGCCTGTCGGCATTCGCCACGCTCAACATCTCGCCCGACGTGCTGCGGGTGATGGCCACCCAGGCACGGGTGGGCGAGCTGCATTTCTACCTGCCAACGCCGGTGCGCTCCTACTGGGGCGATCTGCAGACGCTGGCCGAACGGCTGCGCAGTGGCGCGCCGGACCCGTTCGGGGCCGAGGCCGGAGAGAACCGCCTGCTGGAAGCCTGGGGCGCGGCGGGACGTGACTTCATGGCGGTGCTTGGCAGCTACGAAGTAGTGCATCCGGCCGGGGAAATTTCCGCCTATGTCGATCCCGAACAGGACCTCCGGCCAGGCATGGCCGAAGATGGGCTGTCCGACAGCCTGCTGCATCGCCTGCAGCGCGACCTGTTCCATCGTCGCGGACAGGCGTCGGGGCCGCTGCGCGACACCCTGCGCCATGACGACCCCAGCCTGCAGGTGCATGCCTGCCACACCCGCCTGCGCGAACTGCAGGTGCTGCACGACCAGCTGCGCGGATTGCTCGAGGATCCGCGCTTCGATCCGCCGCTGCAGGCGCGCGACATCGCCGTGCTGGCCCCGGACATCGATCCTTACGTGCCGTACCTGGAAGCGGTGTTCGGCGGCCGCAGCGACGGCGATGACCATATTCCCTATGCGCTGGCCGACAGCAGTCCGCTGGCCGGCGAACCGCTGGCCGATGTGTTCCTGCACCTGCTCGGCCTGCCGGTGTCGCGCTTCGGCCTGAACGAGGTGCTGGACCTGCTGGCCAGTGCACCGCTGGCCGAAGCGGCGGGACTGGAGGCGGTCGATCTCGACCGCCTGCATGGATGGTTGCGGCAGGCCGGTGCACGCTGGGGCCTGGATGCGGAGCACCGCGTCCAGCACCAGGCACCGGCCGATGATGCCTACACGTGGCAGTTCGCGCTGGACCGGCTGCTGCTCGGCCATGCCACCGGCAGCGAGACCGACCTGGCCGGCGTGGCGCCGTGGACCGGGCTGGAGGGGGGCATGCTGGACGCGCTGGATCGCCTGCTGCGCCTGTTGCGGGTACTGGCGCTCCACCAGCGCCGGCTGGGCGCGACGCTGACCCCGGCGCAGTGGCGCCAGCGCCTGCTGTCCCTGCTCGACGTGCTGCTGCCCACGCCACCTGCCTCGCCCAACAGCCAGCGTGCGCTGCAACGCCTGCGCATGCTGCTCAACCAGTTTGCCGAAGACGCGGAGAAGGCCGGATTCGGCGATGGCGTGCCACCGGAGGTGGTGCGCGCGCACTTTGCCACCGTACTGGCCGAGGCCGATACCCGCGCGCCGCTGCTCACCGGCGGCATCAGCTTCGGACGCATGGTGCCGATGCGCCTGCTGCCATTCCGGGTGATCTGCGTGCTGGGCCTGGATGATGGCGATTTCCCGCGCCGCGACCCGGCCGCCGGCCTGAACCAGCTCACCGCCGAGCTGGATACGCCGCGTCGCCGACGCGGCGCCCGCTCCACCCGCGAAGACGATCGCTTCCTGTTCCTGCAGCTGTTCGCCGCCGCGCAGGATGTGTTCTACCTGAGCTATCTCGGCGCCGATCCACGCGATGGCAGCGTACGCGAGCCATCGGTACTGGTCAGCGAGTTGATCGAAGCCGCCGCGGCGTACCACGCCGATCCTGCAGCGGCCGCCCGCGACTTCACCGTGCGCCATGCACTGCAGCCCTTCTCGCCGGCGGCATTCGGCGACGGCGACCCCCGTCGTTTCAGCTATCGTCGCCAGTGGCATCCGGCGGCCGGTCGGCTGCATGGGCAGCGTGCCAGCCTGCCGCCGTGGTTCGATGCCGCATTGCCGCCATCGCAGGAAGAGGCGGTCGAGGACGAGGTTTCGCTGGATGCGCTGCGCCGTTTCCTGATCGATCCGGCCGGACAGTTCCTGGCGCATTCGCTGGGCCTGCGGTTGGCCGACGAAGTGGAGGCGACAGACGACCTGGAACCGCTCGTGCTGCCTTCGCATGGCCCGGAAAGGCGCAGTGTGCAGGCTGCGGTGGTGCGGGCCACCGTCACCGACGACGTGGAACCGTTGTACCCGCGGCTGCGCGCGCGCGCGCTGCTGCCCTCCGGTGCGCTGGGCCAGCGGCAGTTCGAGAGCGAACAGTCCAGGACACGCCCCTATGCGACCGCGATGCTGGACTGGCGCCAGGGCGGGCCGCTGGAAAGCTGCACCTATGAAGTGCACATCGACGGGGTGCGCCTGCACGGACGGGTCGCTGATCGGCACCCGCGCGGGCTGGTGCGCCTGCGTGCCGGCGCACTGAACGGCAATGCGGCGATCCGCGATGGGCTGGACTGGCTGCTGGCCAACGCTGCCGGCGATGCGCTGCCGCTGGTGCAGTTCCACGACGGCGGCGAAGCCGGCGTCGGTCCGCATGTGCTGCCCGCGCTCAGCGTGCCGGCCGCGCGAGCCGCCCTGGGTGCATTGCTGCGGCTGCGCCAGCGTGGACTGCGCGAACCACTGCGCTTTGCGCCCTATACCGGCTGGGTCCTGTACACCACGCCGGGCGACCGGCAACGCGGCGAAGCCTGGAAGAAGTGGCACGGCAGCGAGCGCAGCTGGGGCGAATCCAGCAGCGAGGCCTGGCAGTTGCTGCTGCGCGGCGCCGATCCCTTCGCCGACGATGCCAGCTATGCCGAGCTGCTGCACAACAGCCAGATGGTCTTCACCGCGGTGCGCGAAGGCCGCACCCTGGACGCAGCGCCGGACCAGGCGGGCGCCGCATGAAATCCGCCATCGAAACCTCGATCATCGACCGCCCAAGCATGCACAGTCCTTCCGCCGACCCTTACCTGGCGCTGCCGCTGGAGGGCGTGCGCCTGATCGAAGCCAGCGCCGGCACCGGCAAGACCTTCACCCTGGCCACACTGTTCACCCGGCTGGTGGTGGAGCAGGGCCTGCGCATCGGCCAGATCCTGGCGGTGACCTTCACCGAGGCCGCCACCCAGGAGCTGCGCAGACGCATCCGCGAACGCCTGGCGCTGGCCGCGCGGCTGGTCGATCTGCCGGAGGTCGATGGCGAAGCGCCGGAAGTGCGGCTGACCCGCGAGGTGCTGCGACGGCATCTGCAGACACGCGATGAAAGTGTCGCCGCGCTGAAGCGTCGCCTGCAACTGGCCGCAGACGGGATCGACCTCGCTTCGATCTTCACCATCCACGGTTTCTGCACCCGCGTGCTGCGCGAACACGCGCTGGAAAGTGGCCACACGTTCGACCCCCCTGAGCTGCTGGCCAGCGATCGCGGGCTTCGCGAGGAACTGGCCGCCGATCTGTGGCGCGTGCATGCCAATGACGCTGCCCAGGTCGACGTATTGACGTATCTGTGGCCCACCCCGGATGCCTTGGCAGCAGATCTGGCAGCCCTGCTGGGGCCGTTGCCGCTGCTGCCGGCCCCACCGGACCTGCCACCGGACGATGCCGGTCCGGCACTGGCCCAGGCCGCACAGGCACTGGTGGCGGCCATCGGGAGCGGCCTGGACGAGGCACGCGCGCAGGTGTCCGGGGCGTTCGACAGGAAGGTGTTCGACGGCCGGCGTGCGCGGCGGCCGAGTTTCGACAAGGCCTTCGCCACGTTGTCGGCTGGAGTCGATGCCGGCGACTGGTCGCGCGATGAAAAGAGCCATCTGGAAAAGCTGCTGCCCACCTCGATGCGCGGCTGCTGCAAGGATGGCCAGCTCGGCCACTGTCCGGATGCGCCGCTGTTCGATGCCCTGGCGGCGTGGTGGGACGCGGCTGATGCGCATGCGGCATGGCTGCGCCTGCGCGCCATCGGCGTCCTGCACACGCTGCGCGGTGAAGCGCAGCAGCGCCTGCAGGCGTTGAAACATGTCCGACGCGTGCAGACCTACGATGATCTGATCGATGGCGTGGCCGACGCGCTGCAGGGTGAACACCGGCTGGCGCTGGTGCGGCAGCTGCGCCAGCAGTACCGCATCGCCCTGGTCGATGAATTCCAGGACACCGACGACCGCCAGTGGAGCATCTTCCATACCGTGTTCGGGGCGTCGCCGGAAGTGGAAGTGCTGGGCGCGGCGCCCGCGCTGTTCCTGATCGGTGATCCGAAGCAGGCGATCTACGGATTCCGCGGCGGTGACATCCACACCTATCTGCAGGCCAGGCGGCTGGCCGACAAGGCGCCGGCGCTGGCGCACAACTTCCGCTCGCGTCCGGCGGTCCTGCGGGCCCTGCAGGCGATGTACGAGGTGGCCGGAGAAGACGCCTTCCTGGAGCGCGACATCCGTTTCGAGCCGGTGGCTGCAGGCGGCATGCGCGACGACAGCGACTACCTGCGGCATGGCCGCCCGGCGCCGGCGCTCGTGTTGCGCGTGCTGCGCAGCGAGGATGGCAGGCCGATGAAGGTCGACCCCTCCCGCGAGGCGGCCACGCGCGCCTGCGTGGCCGCCATCCACCAGGTGCTGGTGGATGGGCAGGCAGGCCGTGCGGAACTGCGCGGCCGTGCGGTGCAGCCAGGCGACATCGCCGTACTGGTCCGCAGGCACCAGGAAGCGACGATGATGCAGGCGGCACTGGCCAGGGCCGGCATCCCCGCCGTTGCTGCCGGCCGGCAGAGCCTGTATTCCACCCGCGAAGCGCGCGATCTGCGCGCGCTGCTGCTGGCCCTGCTGCAGCCGGCCGATGAGGGCCGCCTGCGCGCCGCGCTGGCCACCGTGCTGCTGGGCCAGCAGGCCAGCGCGATCGCCGCCATGGAGCGCGAGGGTGACCTGCAGCGGGATTTCCAGGTACAGCTGCTGCACTGGCGCGAGCGCTGGCAGCGTGGCGGACCGTTCGCGGTGATCGCCGATGTGTGCGCCTCGCAAAGCGAGCGGCTGCTTGCGCTGACGGACGGCGAACGCAGGCTGACCAATTACCTGCAGCTGGGGGAACTACTGCAGGAAGCCTCCGCGCAGGCACTGGGCATGCATGGTCTGCTGGACTGGCTGCAGGGACAGATGACCCATGCCGACCCGAACGACGAGCAGCAGCTGCTGCGCCTGGAATCGGATGCACGCCGCGTGCAGATCATCACCCTGCACAAGAGCAAGGGACTGGAATATCCGCTGGTGTTCCTGCCTTTCATCGGCATCGACGGTGGCGGCGGCAACGCGGCGCGGCACTGCGTCGTGCACGCAGGCGACCAGCGCCAGCTGCACTGGAAAATCGACCGCGACGATGCCTGGACCACAGCGATCGCGTGCAGCGACCGCGAGCAGGCGGCAGAAGATGCGCGCCTGCTGTACGTCGGACTGACCCGCGCCGAGCATGCGCTGTGGATCGCCATCGGCCAGCTGGCCGGCCTGGCAGGCACCCGGCTGGCGGCGCTGCTGGGCGATCTGCAGGCGTTGCATGCCCATCCGGACATCTGCATCGATGACAGCGAACCGGTGCCACACCTGCCGCCGTTCGTGGTGGAAAGCGAGGGTGAACCATCGGCGGTGCGCACCGTGGGCCGGCGCGTGCCGCACGACTGGTGGGTCTACAGCTTCACCCAGCTGGCCCATGCCGACGCGCGGAATGACATCGAGGCCGCCGCCACCGAGCTGCCTGCGCCGGCCGCCGATGAACCGGCGGGACCGGAACTGCCACTGGAACCGGCAGTTCCGGAAACTGCCGCCGAAGACAGCACGCCGCCCGATCCGCGCTTCATGGGCAGCCGCTTCGGCAACGTGCTGCACGATGCGCTGGAGAATGTGGATTTCGCTGCCTGGGGTGCCTGGCGGGCGGGGCAGGAGGCGCCCGACGGGCAGGCGGCCGTGCTGCGCAGGTCGCTGCGCGAGGAAGGCTATGCCGACGCCGACCTGGACGACGGGGTCACGGTGCTGGTGCCGCTGGTGGGCCATACGCTGACCGTACCGCTGCCCGAAGGGGGCGCGCTGCATGGCGTGCCGGTCCACGAGCGCCGTGCCGAAATCGAATTCCACTTCGCCATCGAGCCGACGGCGGTACCGTCACTGCTGCAGCTGCTGCACGCCCATGGCGTTTCCCGCGCACGCCGCGGATTCGGCCTGCGACGTCGCCTCGAGGGCCTGATGACCGGCAAGATCGATCTGACCTACACGCGCGATGGACGCTGGTACGTGCTGGACTACAAATCCAACCGCCTGCCGGGCTACACCCCGGAGCTGCTGGAGATCGCCATGCGTCACAGCGAATACGACCTGCAGGCGCTGATCTACACCGTGGCCCTGCACCGCTGGCTGCGTTTCCGGCTCGGTGCGGCGTATGACTACGGGCGCGACATGGGCGGCATCCGTTACCTGTTCTGCCGCGGCCTGGATGACAACGGCAACGGCATTCACGCACAGCGTTTCGAGCCGGAACTGGTGGATGCGCTGGATGCGCTGTTCGCCGGTGGCGCGCACGCCCAGGCTGCCCGGGCGGCGCGCGCGATGGGGGGCACGCCGTGAGCCTGCTCAGGGAACTGCATCGCAGCGGCCAGCTGCGTACGCTCGACCATGCGCTGGGCCTCAGCCTGCAGCGCCTGCGCGAGGATACGCCGGACACCATTGCGCTGGCTGCGGCATTGGCCTCGTTTGCGGTGGCGCAGGGCCACGCCGGATTCGATCCCGCACAGCCGCAGCGGTTGCTGGAGAGTACCGGCACATGGCCACCGGCACAGGAGTGGCTGGAACAGCTGCGCGCGTCGCCCTGGGTGGCCACGCCGGAGCATCCGGATGCGGTCGCCGACGAGATGCCGCTGGTGCTGGAGAATGGCCTGCTTTACCTGCGCCGTTACCGTGAATACGAACGCCAGCTGGCTGACGGCCTTCAGCGCATCGGCCGGCATCCACTGCCGGCGCCGGACCTGCGCGCGCTGGCGCCGTTGTTCGCGCGGCTGTTCCCGCAGGCGGCCACCGGCGAGGACCATCAGGCGCGCGCGGCCGGGGTGATGCTGCGCCATCCGCTGGCGCTGGTGACCGGCGGCCCGGGCACCGGCAAGACCACCACCATCGCCCGGTTGCTGCTGCTGCTGGTGGCGCAGGCCGCGCTTGCAGGCCGGCCCGTGCCCCGGTTGGCACTGGCCGCGCCGACCGGGCGTGCCGCCGAGCGCATGGCCGAGAGCCTGCGGCTGGCCGTGCAGCACCTGCAGGCGCTCGGTGTGGACCCTGCGTTGTGCCAGGCGCTGCCCACCACGGGCACCACCCTGCACCGCCTGCTTGGCGTGATTCCCGATTCACCGCGCTTCCGCCATCACGCCGACAACCCATTGCCACATGATGTGGTGGTGGTCGACGAAGCTTCGATGATCGACCTGCCGCTGATGGCCCGGCTGGTCGATGCGATCGCTGCCGGCACGCGCCTGATCCTGCTTGGCGACCCCGACCAGCTGCCCTCGGTGGAGGCGGGTGACGTGCTCAGCGCCATCCTGCGCGCCAGTGGCGATGGCATCGGCACCGGTGTCGATGATGCACGCGCCCTGCAGGGCCTGCTGGCCGCCATCACCCTGCAGCCGCCGGCACCGCCGCGCGTCTTTGCCGGCCGCCGCGTGCAGCTGCAGCGCGGTTACCGGCAGAGCGAGTCACTGGACCTGGCACCATTGGCGCATGCCGTGCGCGAAGGCGACAGCGGCACCGCGCTGGATCTGCTGCGCAGCGATGGACTGGCCGGCGTCAGCTTCCATGGGGGCGAGATTGATCCGCTGCGCGGCCATCGCGAACACCTGCTGGCCCATTGGCGTGCGTTGGCCGAAGCGGCCGATCCCGGCCAGGCACTGCAGCAGGCCGCACGCCTGCGCGTGCTGACCGCGCTGCGCCAGGGACCGCAGGGCGCGCAGGGGCTCAACAGCCGCATCGAACAGCTGCTGGGCGGCAACGCGCCGGGGTATTTCCAGGGCCGTCTGCTGCTGGTCACCGAGAACAGTTACCGTCACCGGTTGTTCAATGGTGATATCGGCATCTGCCTGCGCGATGGGGAGGGCGCGATGGTGGCCTGGTTCCCCGGCGATACCGTCGAGCAACCGCGTGCGTTCCATCCGGCCGCGCTGCCGGCACACGAGAGCGCCTTCGCGATGACCGTGCACAAGGCGCAGGGCTCGGAGTTCGACGAGGTGTGGCTGCAGCTGCCCCGCCAGGACAGCCGCGTGCTGTCGCGGGAACTGGTCTATACCGGGCTGACGCGTGCCCGGCAGCGCCTGCACCTGGCGGGCAGTGCGGAGGTCCTCGCCGCCGCCCTGCAGCGCCATGCGGGCCGGATGTCCGGCCTGGCCTGGCGGCTGGGCGGCTAGCGGGCGAGCGTGGAAGCGGGCGCAGGGTCGTGCACTTCGCCGCTGTCCGGGAACAGGGCGAAGCGCAGGCCGACCAGTCCCATCTGGGCTTCATCACGTGCCCTGCCGGCGGCCACGCTGCCCACCCGCGCCAGCGAGGCATCCAGTCGCATGCGCAGCGCCTCCTCGCCCGGCAGGGGACGATGCGCGGCTACCTGGCGGCGGTAATGCATGGCCACGTCGTCGAGAATGCGCTCGACCGCCTCGCGGCTGTGCTCGGGCAGCTGCAGGCGCGCGCGACGCAGCTGCAGGATGTTCAGGCCTACGCGGACCTCGGTCAGCATGTCCACCGACGCGATGTCGCTGCCCTCCGGAGTTGCCGCCAGGCGCGGCGCCAGCAGTCCCAGCAGGTCCAGCATGCGCGCGGCGAAGCGTTCGCGGTCCTGCTGCCCGCGCCCTTCCGCCGCTCCGGCCAGCGTGCGCCAGCCTTGCCGCACCAGCCGCCGCGCGGTCCATTCGGCGCCTACCGACCGGAACAGTCGCGTCATCACCACCGCGAATCCGATGCCGATGAACATCGCCACCGAAGCATTCACGAAACCCTGGATGTTGGCGTTGTAGCTGTTCTGCACGCTCAGCAGGGCCACAAGGTTGACGGTGAGTGGCAGCGCGAACAGCATCGTCTTAGGGTTGTGCAGCAGCACGCCCAGCGGCAGGAACACCACGGCCAGCAGCAGCACCAGCAGGCCGAAATCATGCACGGCCGGGAAAATGCCGAACAGATAGACGCCGGCGACCACACTGGCGACCACGGCCCATACCAGGAAGGACATCATGCTCGGTGCCGGATCGTCCTGCGCGGCGAAGAAAGCGGCTGCCACGGCGGCCATCATCGCGCCGTTGCCACCACCCTCCCAACCCAGGCCGATCCACAGCATGCAGTAGCTCATCAGTGCGACACCGGCGCTTGCCGCGGAAAACAGCGCCATGCCGACATCGACGTGGCGGCTGCCGGCCAGCCGCCTGGCACGCACGCGGTAATGCGCGCGCTGCGAGGGCGCGGCGCCCTGTTCGATGACGTGATGCAATGCACGGCAGTCCTGCCACAGGTCCACCAGTTCCTCCAGTCGCAGCAGCAGCGTGGCCAGCTGCAGCTGCTGCAGGTCGCCGTCCACCTGCGGCTTGAGCGCGCTGATGCGGGAACGCAGTCGTGCGTGCGCCTGGTGGTCATCGCTGGAAGAGGATTCCAGCCATGCGCCGATGTCCTCCACCAGTGCGGCCAGTCCGTCCGGCAACGCATGGCCCTTCGCCCGCAGCCCGTGCAGGCGGTCGGCGATGGACGACAGCACCGGCAGCATCAGCAGCATCCGCTCGCGCAGCCGTTCCATCGAAACCGCCGTACCGGCATGCCGAGGATCATCGCGGCGCAGGAACTCGACCAGCGCTTCGAACTGCACCAGGTCGGCCGCCAGCCGGTTGCGCGGTGCATGTGCCCGCCCGCCTTCCAGCAGCTGCCGGCTCCACTGCGCGGCATCGTTCATCCACGCGTTGATGCGCCCGATGAGCATCGGCCGTACCGACGCCGGAAACACCAGCGCGGCCAACAGAACGGCCACCACCGTGCCCAGGATGATCTCCTCGCTGCGCGCCACCACGGTGTCGAAGATCAGTTCCGGCGATGTCACGGCGGGAAAGCCGATGAACGCGGTGGTGTAGCCGGCCAGCAGGAACGCATAGCCCCGCGGTCCACGGTCGAGCAGCGCCAGGAACAGGCAGCAGGCCAGCCACAGGGACATCGCCGCGCTGAGCAGCAGGGGCGTTTCTACCAGCAGCGGCAGTGCCAGCAGCGTGGCAACGCCAGCCACCAGCGTGCCAAGGATGCGGTACACGCCTTTCGCGCGGGTGGGACCGAGCAGCGGCTGGCTGACGATGTACACCGTGGCCATTGCCCAGTAGGGCCGCGAAAGGTTGCCGGCCAGGCCGATGTACAGCGCGGTGATCGAGGCCAGGTAGGTCCTGATCGAGAACAGCCAGCCGTGCCGGTCCAGCAGTGCGTGCATGGTTTACCTCGCCGCCGTCGGTGTCGTGGCGGATCCACGCCCGGTCGTGCTTCCCGTCTCCCAGCCGCCACCCAGGGCCAGGAACAGGTGGATCTGGTCGTGCGAGACCTGCGCCTGCGCCTCGGCCAGTGTCGACTCCGCGCCGGCCAGGCTGCGGTCGGCATCCAGGCTGGACAGGTAAGGCGTGCGGCCGCCCTGGTACAACCGGCGATTCTGTTCGGCGGCCAGCGCCGCCTGTTGCCGGGCCACCTGCAGCGACTGCAGCCGGCGCAGGTCCTGCGCGTAGCGGTCCAGGGCGGTCTGCGTTTCGCGCAGCGCCTGCAGCACGGTGTGGTCGAACTCGGCCAATGCCGCATCGGCGCCGGCCTCGCTGGCGTGGATGCGTGCATGCGTGCCCGAAGACGGGAGCGTCCAGGAGATCAGCGGGCCCAGCGACCATTGCCGGGTCAGCGGATGTCCGAAATCTTCCAGCAGCCCGGCCGCGCCCAGCGATGCGCCCAGGCGGATGTCAGGGTACAGCTCGGCCGTGGCGACACCGATCCGCGCGGTCGCGGCAGCCAGCCTGCGCTCGGCCTGGCGCACATCCGGCCGACGTGCCAGCAGCGCGCGTCCGTCGCCAACCGGCAGGGGATGCGCCAGCATGGGCGCCTGGTCGCAGTCGATCACCCCGGCCGGCAGTTGGCCGGGCGTCTGCCCCAGCAGCGCGGCCAGCGAATGGGCCGCTGCCTGCCGCCTGGCCTGCAGCGGTGGCAGCGCCGCTTCCAGCAACGCGACCTGCGCGTTGGCGCGCGCCAGTTCCGGTGCCGTGCCACGGCCGGCCGCCACCAGGCGCTGGGTGACCTCATGGCCGCGCTGCTGCAGTTGCAGGGATTGCGTGGCTACATGCAGCTCGTGGTTGGCGTGGCAGATGTCCACGTAGTTGCCGGCCACCTCCGCCGCCACCGAAATACGGGCGAGGTCACGCGCAGCAGCCACCGACTGTTCGTCCGCCCGTGCCGCTTCGGCACCGCGCCTGAGCTTGCCGTACAGATCGAACTGGTAACTGACCGCGAACCTGCCATCGGCCAGGCTGACCGGTGGCAGCTCATGTTCGAGCAGGAACGATTCGGCCGACAGCTGCGCACGGCTGGCACCGGCTTCGGCCTCATATTCCAGTCCCCCCGCATCCAACGCCTGCTCGTGGACAGCCGCAGCCCGCCGCAGGTGTGCGTCGGCCGCCTTCAGTTCCACGTTGTCGCGCAGCGCCTGTTCGACCAGCGCGTCAAGTACCGGATCCTGGTACAGCGACCACCAGCGTTCCGGCAGTCCGGCATCGCCGCTGACCTGCGGGTTGCCGGTGTCCAGGAACGCGGCATTGGCCTGCGGGCGGCTGAAGGCCGAGTCATCAGGAACGGCATAATCCGGGCCGACGGTGCGGCAGGCGGCCAGGCCGCCAAGCGCCGCAATGAGGCCCAGGCGGCGCAGAGCGTGGCAGGAGAATGTGCTCACAGGCCTGCCCGTGCCGGTATTCGGGCGGTGGAACCCGCCGCGCGGCCGGTGTCCACGGTCACCGTGGCGGTACGTCCGGCGATCAGTTCCACGCCGACGGGAACCTCGTCGATGGAGATGCGCACCGGGATGCGCTGGGCCAGGCGCACCCAGTCGAAGGCCGGCGTCACGTTCGGCAGCAAGCGGCTGCCATCCGTGCGGTAACGGTCCTCGATGCCGGCGGCGATGCTGTCCACATGGCCGTGCAACGGCGTGCTCTCGCCCATCAGGCGGATGTCCACCGCCTGTCCGGGGGCCACGCCGCGCAGGCGAGTTTCCTCGAAGTAGCCGTCCACGCGGAATGAACCGGTATCCAGCAGCGCCAGTACCGGTTTGCCAGCCACCACGTAATCGCCCACGCGCACGGTGCGGTCGTTGATCTGGCCATCAGCCGGTGCGCGTACTTCGGTACGCGACAGGTCCAGCGCGGCCAGGTCGACGGCCGCCTGTGCCGTGGACAACGCGGCCTGCGCACCCTGCAGTTTCGCGCGGCGCACCTCGGCGTCCTCGGCCGCCACGAGGTCCTGCAGGCTGCGGTCGCGGGCGATCTCGCGGCGCAGCTGCGCTACCGCCGCCCGGCGTTCGGCCAGCGTGGCGCGGGCCTGTTCCAGTGCGATCCGGTAGCGCGCGCGATCGACCACGAACAGCAGCGCGCCCTTCCGCACCGCCTGGTTGTCACCGGCCTCCACCGCTTCCACCAGCCCGGAGACATCCGGCGCCACCTGCACCACGTCGGCGCCGACGTGCGCGTCGCGCGTCCAGGGCTCGTCCATGTAATGGACCCAGACCTGGCGCAGCACCAGCAGTGCCACGACGACGGCCACCAGGGTCAATACCGGTGGCAGGATTTTCTTGGCGATCTTGTTCACGAGTGCATCCAGCGCAGGAGATGGAACAGCAGGCCGAGCACGATTCCGTACAGGGCCAGGTTGAAGAGGGCGGGGTGCCACACCAGGCGATAGGCGCCCGCGCGCTGCAGCAGCACGCGCAGGCCGCTGTTGAGTACGTAGGCCAGCAGCATCAACCCGAGCAGGGTCGGGACGAACACACCATGGAGACTGAATTCACCGGGCATCGGCAGGGGTCTGGAGTCGAGCGGGGAGGGAACGGGGAAAACACGGAAACCGGCGATGGCCGCTGGCGTGGCACGGCAGCGGCATGGCACGGCAGACGTCAACTCAGGTCACGCGGTCGGCGGCTCCGGCGAGCAGCTCCCAGACCTTCAGTACGGTGCGCAGCTCATCCAGCGACAGCGCCCCGAACACGTCCTGCCGAAGCCCGATCAGGCGTCCTTCAAGCTCGCTGACCCGCGCCTGGCCTTCATCGGTAAGCCACAGCAGGTTGGCGCGGCGGTCGCTGGCATCGCACTCGCGGCGTACCAGACCGCTGGCCGACAGCCTGTCCAGCAGGCGCACCAGCGATGGGCCTTCCATGCCCAGCTGCTGGGCAAGTGCGACCTGGCGGATGCCGCCGCCGGAACGACCGATCATCAGCAGCGGCATGGTGCAGGCGGCGGAAATGCCATAGCTGCCCAGCGTGGCATCGGCCAGGCGCTGCCATTGCCGCCCTGCATGCAGCAGACCGGAACTGAGCTGCATCTGCAGCCGGGTACGTTCGTCGAGATGAGCGTTCATGGAATATAGATAGGATACTACTAATTTCAATCCTATCAATACCCAGGATGGATCCAGCTGGCAGGCTGCGACGTGCAGGCGCCTCCCGGGGGACACAGGACGTCCTGCCCCCCGGTCAGGTACGATGCTGGCCCCCTATCGGGCGCAGTACGCAATGAGCAAGCACGACAACAATTCCAATGCCCCACACGGTGAAGTGACCCGCGTCCAGGCCGAAGAGGCCGTGCGCACCCTGTTGCGCTGGGCCGGCGAAGACCCTGCCCGTGAAGGCCTGCTGGACACCCCGCGGCGCGTGGCCGAAGCTTACGGCGACTGGTTCAGCGGCTACCGCGAGGACCCGCGCGCCTACCTGGAACGTACCTTCGAAGAGGTCGCCGGCTACGACGAACTGATCGTCCTGCGCGACATCGAGTACGAAAGCCACTGCGAGCACCATATGGCCCCGATCATCGGCCGCGTGCACGTCGGCTACCTGCCTGCCGGCAAGGTGGTCGGTATCAGCAAGCTGGCCCGCGTGGTGGAAGCCTATGCCCGGCGTTTCCAGGTACAGGAAAAGATGACCGCGCAGATCGCCCAGTGCATCCAGGATGTGCTGCAGCCGATCGGCGTGGGCGTGGTCGTCGAAGGCGCCCACGAGTGCATGACCACCCGCGGTATCCACAAGCGTGGCGTCAGCATGGTCACCTCCAAGATGCTCGGCGGTTTCCGCGAGGACGCGCGCACGCGCGCCGAGTTCCTGCGATTCATCGAAGTCGGCGGCAAGCGCTGATCGTGCCGCCCGCCAGGCGCCGGCCCCTGTGGTCGGCCATGCCGGGCCATGCCCTTCCGGACCCTTCTGTCGCATGAAACATCGCGAACGCATCGCCCGCTATCGCCATCTGCGCGAACAGCCACAGTGGAAGCTGCTTGCCGCCGGCAATGCGCCGGAAATCATCGGCCTGCTGCAGAGCCTGCTGATGGACGGCGAACGCACGTTGCCCTCGGCCACCCTGCATGAGCGCCTGCAGCGCGCGCTGGACCAGCTCAATGGCGAAGAGCTCTCCCGCGAGCTGCCGCGTACCGCGCAGGCCTATGTCGCGCACTGGCTGTCGCAGGGCTGGCTGGAGCGGCGCCTGCCCGAAGGCGCCGACCAGGAACAGTACGAACTCTCCACCCAGGCCCTGCAGGCGATCCGCTTCGCCGACAGCCTGGAACAAAACCGCATGGCGGCCACCGAAAGCCGCCTGGCACTGGTCATCGAACAGCTCTCGCAGCTGGCGGCGCAGACCGAATCCGACCCGGACGCCCGGCTGTCGGCACTGCGCGACGAGCGCGACCGCATCGATGCGGAGATCGCCCGGGTCGCCGAAGGCCGCGTGGTCGCGCTGGATGGCAAGCGCGCGCTGGAGCGTGCACGGCAGATCATCGGCCTGGCCGACGAGCTCACCGAGGATTTCCGCCGCGTCCGCGACGATTTCGAACGCCTCAACCGCGACTTCCGCGAACGCATCATCGACGACGAAGGCGAGCGCGGCGACGTGCTGTCGCAGCTGTTCGAGGGCGTGGATGTCATCGGTGAGAGCGACGCCGGGCGCAGCTTCCAGGCGTTCTGGCGGCTGCTCAACGATGCCGAGCAGAGCGCGCAGCTGGATGCGGCGCTGGAAACGGTGCTGGCACGGGGTTTCGCGCGCCGGTTGGACCGCAATGAACGTGCCTTCCTGCGTGGCTTCACCGGCACGATGCTCGACCGCGGCGGCCAGGTGCACGATGTCCTGCAGCACTTCGCACGCAGCCTGCGTGGCTTCGTGCAGAGCCGCGGCTACCTTGAACAGCGTCGCCTCAACCAGCTGCTCAAGCAGGCGCAGGCCGAAGCCCTCGCACTGCGCGACGAGTTCGCCGCGCAACGGCCGATCGGCCGCGACCTCCAGCTGACCACCAGCCGCCCGCGTTCATGGTCGCAATGGAGGCTGCACGATCCACGCAGCGCCCAGGTCGATGGCAGCGTGCAGCGCAACGATGTCGCCAGCATCAGCCTGGAAAGCGTCGGTGACCTGGTCGCCTCGTCGGAGATCGATTTCCGCACCCTGCGCCGTGACCTGCACGAACTGCTGGACACCCAACCCCGGCTCAGCATCGCCCAGGCGCTTGCCCAGCGCGAAGCATCGCAAGGCCTGGGCAGCGTGATCGGCTACCTGTCGCTGGGCACCCGCCACGGCACGGTGGTGGCGGACGAGCAGGAAACCGCGCACTGGCGTGGCGGCGATGGGCATTGGCGCAGCGCCCGCATTCCACTGGTCTGGTTCACCCAGGAGAAACGCCATGAACTGGCATGAAGACCCCATCGAGCCGTCCGGTGACATCGACGACGACGTCCTGCATGACGCCGAACCGGTCATGGTCACGACGCTGCCGCGCCGGAACGCTGACGAACTGTTCATCGGTGATACCGGGAAGCTGTCGCTGGATGCACGCCGCGCGCTGTGCCAGCTGCTGATGGGTCCCAGCATCGACCAGCAGCGCCACGCGAAACTGTGGCCGGCGCTGATCCGCAGCGAAAGCGCTATCCGCTCGTCGTTGTCCGACCTGTTCCTGGAACTGGTGCTGGACCGCGACAGTGGCGTGGCGTTCACCCGCCAGGCCGATACCGCCGAACTGGACACCCCCGTACTGCTGCGCACCTCGCCGCTGACCTTCATCGATTCGGTGCTGCTGCTTTACCTGCGCCAGCAGCTGGCCGAAGCCGAAGCGCGCGGCAACCGCGCGGTGGTCGCCGATGCCGAGATGGCCGAGGCACTGGCCATCTACGAGAAGAACCTGTCCACCGACCGCGCCGGGTTCAACCGCCGTGTCGCGGCGGCCGTGCAGAAGATGAAGGACACCCACATCCTGACCCGACTGGCCGGGCAGGACGATCGCCATGAAGTATCGCCGGCACTGAAGCTGCTGTTCTCGGCCGAAGACGTGGCCGCGCTGTCGGCGGTGTACCGCCAGCTGCGCGAAACCCCGGCCGCCGAAGCCTGATCCAACGGAACCCCGCATGGCTCTTTCCAAGCACACTCCCGCACTGTTCAACGACGGCCTGCCGGATCCTCGCCTGCAGCAGTTCCGCATGCGCCGCCTGCAGGTGCACAACTGGGGCACCTTCAACGGCCTGACCGAAGTGCCGATCGCCGAGCGCGGTTTCCTGTTCGTGGGTCGTTCCGGCTCCGGCAAGTCCACCCTGCTCGATGCGATGTCCGCGCTGCTGGTGCCACCGGCCATCGTGGACTTCAACGCCGCCGCCCGCGAAGCCGAACGCAGCGGCCGCGACCGCAACCTGGTGTCCTACGTGCGCGGTGCGTGGGCCGACCAGCAGGACAGCGGTACCGGCGAAATCGCCACCCAGTACCTGCGCAAGGGCGCGACCTGGACCGCACTGGTGCTTGAATACCGCAACGGCGAAGGCCGCGTGGTCAGCCTGGTGCGGCTGTTCTGGATCGCCGGCAACGGCACCGCCGCTGCCGACGTGCGCCGTCATTACCTGATCGCCGAACGCCCCTTCGACATCGCGCGGGACCTGGGCGGCTTCGACCTGGATCTGCGCAGGCTGAAGCAGAAGCTGGGCGATGTGCATCATTTCGACAGCTTTTCCGGCTATGCCGAACGTTTCCGGCATCTGCTCGGCATCGACAACGAGATGGCCCTGCGACTGCTGCACAAGACGCAGTCGGCGAAGAACCTCGGCGACCTCAATGTGTTCCTGCGCGACTTCATGCTCGACGCACCGAAGACCTTCGATGCGGCCGAACGCCTGGTCAACGATTTCGCCGAACTCGATGGCGCGCACCAGGCGGTGGTCACCGCACGCCGGCAGGTGGAGACGCTGTTGCCCGCGCGCGAGCATTTCAACGAACTGAAGGCGCTGAAGGCGCGACGCGCCGACGACGAAACGCTCAAGCTCGGCATCGACAGCTTCCGCGAATCGCGTCGCCAGCAGCTGCTGGAGGCACGCCTGCATGAGCTGGATGAGCGTGACCGCGGATTGCTCGGCGAAGAGACACAACGCCGCGCGGCCCTGGACAACCACCAGGAACGGCTGGCCGAACTGGAACTGCAGCGCCGCCAGCAGGGCGGAGAACGCATCGAGGAGCTGGAGCGCGAACAGGGACGCGCCGAAGGTGAACGCGACCGCCGCCAGGCCAAGCGCGAACAGGCGCGCCAGGCGGCCCGGCAGCTGCAGGCCGTGCTGCCGGACAGCGCCCATGGCTTTGCCGAGCTGATCGACCGTGCGCAGGACGAACTGCATGACCGCCAGCGCGCCTCGGCTGCGCTCGACGATGCCATCAGCGAGCGGCTCGGCGGCCGGCGCGACGACGAACGCCGCTTCGGTGAAGTGCGCGCCGAACTCGAGGCGATGGAACGCACGCCGTCCAGCATCCCCGCGCCACTGCAGAAGCTGCGCGCGCGGCTGGCGGAGGAAACCGGCGTGCCGGAGGCGGCGCTGCCGTTCGTCGGCGAACTGATCCAGGTCCGACAGGACGAGATCGGCTGGCAGGGCGCCATCGAACGCGTGCTGTCCGGTTTCGCGCAGTCGCTGCTGGTGGACGACCGCCACTACAGCGAGGTCGCCGAATGGGTGAACCGCACTCACCTGGGAATGCGGTTCACGTATTACCGCGTTCGCCGCAACGATGAAGCGTTCGCCCGCGATCCATCCGCACGCTCGCTGCTGCACAAGCTTGAACTGCGCGACAGTCCGTTCGAACCGTGGCTGCGCCGCGAGCTGGGCAAGCGTTTCGACTACGAATGCGTCGATGCCCGCCAGCTGCGCAACGTCGAACGTGGCATCACCCGCGAAGGCCAGGTCAAGCATCCCGGCGACCGCTTCGAGAAGGACGACCGCAACGCGGTGAACGATCGCCGTCGCTGGCTGCTGGGTTTCAACAACCGCGACAAGCTGGCGCTGTTCCAGAAGGAAGCGCAGGAGCTGGCACAGCGCATCGCCGGCTGCGATGAAGATGTCGCCCGCCTGCGCGCGCAGCGCGAGCGTGACAACGAGCGGCGCCTGGCCTGCAACCAGCTGGTGAATCTGGCATGGGACGAGATCGACGTCGCCGCCCCCCTGCAGCGCCTGGCCGACATCGAAGCCAGCCTGCGCGAACTGCGCGAGGGCAATGCCGACCTTGCCCGGCTGGCCAGCCAGATCGACAGCACGCGTGCGGATATCGAGCAGGCACGCCGCACCTATGAAGACACCCGTGTCGAACGTGGCCAGCTGGTACGGGAACGCGACCGTCTGGACAAGGACCGGCAGAAGAGCCGTGCGCTGGTGCTGCCTGCGTTGGGCACCACCCAGGAAGCGGGACTGCAGCAACGCCTGGAAGCGCTGGGGCCGCTGAGCCTGGAAACGCTGGAAGCGCATATGCGCAGCATCAGCAACACCCTCAACGAGCAGCTGTCCTCGTCGCAGCACGAGGTCAACCGCATCGAGAACCTGCTGCTGGGCTGCTTCCGTCGCTTCGTGCAGCAGTGGCCGGAGGAATCCGGCGATTTCACCGTATCGGTGGCATCGGCCGATGACTTCCTGGCGCGCCTGCAGCGCCTGGAGCGCGATGGCCTGCCACAGCACGAGGAACGCTTCTTCGACCTGCTGCAGAACCAGAGCAAGAACAACCTGCTGGCCCTGCAGCGGCACAGCGCCGAAGCACGTAAATCCATCGGCCAGCGCCTGGAAGAGGTCAATGCCAGCCTGGAGCAGGTGCCGTTCAACCGCGGCACCCTGCTGACCATCGAGCTCAGCGACCGGCGCCTGCCGGATGTACTGGAATTCCACCAGCAGCTGCGCGACGTGCTCTCGCACCACCAGACCGAAGCACGCGATGTCGCCGAGGCGCAGTTCGCGGTGCTGCGTACGCTGGTGACCCGGCTGGGCTCCCAGGAAGGCGAAGACAGGCGCTGGCGCGAACACGTGCTGGACGTGCGCCTGCACGTGGAGTTCATCGGCGTGGAGCTGGATGCGGCCACCCGCCAGCAGGTGGAGATCTACCGCAGCGGTGCCGGCAAATCCGGCGGACAGCGGCAGAAACTGGCCACCACCTGCCTGGCCGCGGCGCTGCGTTACCAGTTGGGCGGCGTGGACAGCCAGCTGCCGAGCTACGCCGCAGTGGTGCTCGATGAAGCCTTCGACAAGGCCGACAACGAGTTCACCGCGCTGGCGATGAACATCTTCGACAACTTCGGCTTCCAGATGGTGGTGGCCACACCGCTGAAGTCGGTGATGACGCTGGAGCCGTTCATCGGCGGCGCGTGCTTCGTGGAGATCAGTGGCCGGCACGATTCCGGCGTGCTGCTGATCGAATACGACGAGGACGCCCGACGCCTGAAGCTGCCCGAACGCGGCCGGCCGTAGCGCCGGGCCGGCCCCGGCGCTACCTGACCTTCCATCGGCCTTCGTGGTATCACTGGGCCGATGAAAACCTCGACGATGCTCATGCCGGCCGATGCCCTTGCGCGACTGCGGAAGCGATGGCCACGGCTACGCGCCGAGGGCCTGCTGGGCACTGGCACAGGGCCAGAACGGATCCCGCTTTTCCCGCCCACGCAGGAACAGGCCGAACTCCGCTGGGAGCATTTCGGCCGGTGGATCGCCGCATGGCAGGCATATACGGGCGTGGAAACGCGACAGGTGGCATGGTCCCGTCTGGGCAACCAGTCGCTGCCCAGCCACTGGATGTTCGATGACGCCACCGCGGTTGCCGATGCGCTGGGCGAGGGGCGGCGTTGGCAGCAGGCCCGGCACGCCCTGCAGGTCTTCCGCGCATGCTGGCCGGACGAAGCCGCACTGCACCAGCGGTTGGCGACCGGCTTCTTCGACACGCTGGCCGATACGCCCGAAGCGGACATGCAGCGCATACAGCGCGTAGTGCAGTGGCTGCATCGCAACCCGCGCAGTGGCCTGTATCCGCGACAGATTCCGGTTGCCGGCATCGACAGCAAATGGCTGCAGGGCCATCGCCGGATGCTCGGCGAGGCGCTGTCGGCCTTGGGTGCCGAGCCGGCCACACGCTTCGAACAGCGCGCCGGATTGCGCACCGCGCCGGAAACCGTCCGCTTCCGCCTGCTGGATCCTGCGTTGTCGGCCCGCCTCGGCGGGCTCAGCGACGTCGTGGTGCCGGTCGAGGAATTCCAGCGCCTGCGGCTTCCCGTGCGCCAGGTACTGATGGTGGAGAACCTGCAGACCGGCCTGGCCTGCGGACCGTTGCCGGGCACGCTGCTGCTGATGGCCAAGGGCTACGCGGTCGAGTTCGCGCGTTCCACGCCGTGGCTGCACGACCTGGCGGTCCACTACTGGGGCGACATCGACACGCACGGCTTCGTGATCCTGCACAGGCTGCGCGCCTGCCTTCCGCATGCCAGGTCATTGCTGATGGATGAAGCCACGCTGCTTTCCTGCCCGGCCGATCGCCGGGGCACCGAACCGCGCATACATCGGGCGACGCGGCTGGCGAACCTCACCGCGCAGGAGCAGTCCTTCTATTCACGCATGCGCCAGGGCGTCCATGGCCCCGCCGTGCGGCTGGAGCAGGAGCGTATCGACTGGAACCACGCCTGGACGCAGGTACAGCGGCAGCTTTCGGCCTAGCCTGCGAATGTGTCCCAGCCCATCCGCGCTATCAGCACCACCACCAGCACCACGAAGAATCTGCGGATCAGCGGCGTGCCACCACGCAGCGCCAGCCGCGTGCCCACCACCGAACCGACGATGTTGGCCAGCGCCATCGGTATCGCGAACATCAGCAGCACGTTGCCTGTCGGCACGAAGAAGGACAGCGCGGCGACATTCGTCGACAGGTTGACCACCTTCGACGCCGCCGATGCACGCAGGAAGTCCAGCCCGAAGAAGCGGATGAACAGGAAGATCAGGAAGCTGCCGGTGCCTGGCCCGAAGAAGCCGTCGTAGAAGCCGATCGCCGCGCCGATGAGCAGCGCGATGGCCAGCTCGCGGCGGCCGATCCCGCGCGGCCGGTGCACGGCCCCGAAGTCCTTCTTCCACAGCGTGTAGACCAGCATCGCCATCAGCAGCACCAGTACCAGCGGACGCACCGCATCCTTGGGCAGCAGGCTGACTGCCGTCGCGCCGGCGAACGAAAACACGAATGCCGTCGCCGCCGCGAACAGCACCGGCTGCCAGGGGAAACGCACATTGCGCGCGTAACGCCACGCGGCCGCCGCGGTGCCGAAGGCCGAACTGAATTTGTTGGTGCCGAACAGCAGCGCCGGCGTGTGCTGCGGCAGCACGGTGAACAGGCCGGGCAGCTGCACCAGCCCACCGCCGCCGACCGCTGAATCAACCATGCCGGCGATGAAGGCGATGGCCACCAGCCACCAGAGTTCGGGAGGAACCAGTTCCAGCACGTACAGCTACCTGCATGAGGGGGCGACAGGATACGCCTGAACAGGTCCCGAAGACCTCCGCGCCGGTTCCCGTGGGGTGGGCGGGCGCGGCCCGTGCCATGCGAAGATGCCCGCATGAGCAAGAACACCGAAGCCTGTCCCTGCGACCTGGATGCGGCGTATGCCGCCTGCTGCGGGCGCTACCATGCCGGCCAGGCCGCACCGGACGCGGCCTCCCTGATGCGTTCGCGCTACAGCGCCTACGTGCTGCGGCGTGCGGATTACCTGCTGGACAGCTGGCACCCCGACACGCGCCCGCAGGAAATGTCGCTCGATGAGCCCTCCGGGCAGCGTACGCGGTGGCTGGGCCTGACCGTCCACGAACACCACCAGCAGGACGATCGCGCGGAGGTGCGCTTCACCGCGCGATACCGGATCGGCGGCGGCAGTGCGGTGAAGATGACCGAGCACAGCCGTTTCGAACGGATGGACGGTCGCTGGCTGTATCGGGACGCACGCTGATGGCGCGACGATGCCCGGCACGCACTGCGGAAACGCGCGCGAAACGCCGCCATGACATTCCCCTCACCGGCGCTGCAAGAAGCTCGGTGCGGTGAACCGCAACGTCGCCACGCCTGTCTTCTCCACCCGTCATGCCGAGCTGGCTGACCGCTTTGCCCATGTGCGCGGGCGCAGCATCGCGCTTGCCGCGCCGCTCAGTGCCGAAGACGCGATGGTGCAGAGCATGCCTGATGCCAGCCCGGCGAAATGGCACCTGGCACACACCACCTGGTTCTTCGAACGTTTCGTGCTGGGTGCGCGTGCGGACTACCAGCCGCTGGAGCCGGAGTGGCATTTCCTGTTCAACAGTTACTACGAAACCGTGGGCCCGGCCCACGCCCGCCCGCAGCGTGGCCTGCTTTCGCGCCCCAGCCTGGACCAGGTGTACGCGTATCGTGCGCGCATCGATGCCCAGGTGCTCAGCCTGCTGCGCGATGCGATGCTGGACGAAGAAACCCTGGATCATCTGCAGCTTGGCCTGCATCACGAACAGCAGCACCAGGAGCTGCTGCTGACCGACATCAAGCATGCGCTGTGGAGCAATCCGCTGCAGCCGGCATACCGTGACGATCTGGCAACACCTGCAACCGTGGCAGCTCAGCCGCAACAGTGGATTGAAAGTGGCGAGCGCATCGCCTGGATCGGCGCACCGCCGTGGCCGGACAATCCCACGTTCGCCTACGACAATGAATCACCGCGCCATCGGGTGCTGGTGCCGGCCCATGCATTGGCCAGCCGTGCGGTGAGCAATGCGGAGTTCGCGCGCTTCATCGCCGATGGCGGTTACCGGCAGGTGCAGCTGTGGATGAGCGAAGGCTGGGCACTGTGCCAGGCGCAGCGCTGGCAGCACCCGCTGTACTGGGATGATGCCTGCGAACGCGAGTTCACTCTCGGCGGATGGCGTGCCATCGATCCTGATGCTCCGGTCTGCCACATCAGCTATTACGAAGCCGATGCCTACGCCCGCTGGGCCGATGCCCGGCTGCCCACCGAATTCGAATGGGAAGCCGCCGCCAGCCTGCGTGCGGATGCAGCGGATCCACACGGTCACTTCGCCGACGATGATCGGCTGCACCCGGCCGCTGCCACGGGCGAAGGCGGGCTGCAGCAGCTGCATGGCGACGTATGGGAATGGACCCGCAGCGCCTATGGCGCATACCCCGGATTCCGTCCCTTCCCGGGCAGCCTGGGCGAGTACAACGGCAAGTTCATGTGCGGGCAGTGGATCCTTCGCGGTGGCAGCTGTGCCACGCCGCGTGGGCACGTGCGCGCGACGTATCGCAACTTCTTCGATCCTTCCGCACGCTGGCAGTTTTCCGGTGTGCGCCTGGCACGGGATATTCCATGAGTACCGTACACGCGGCGCGGCAGGCGCTGACCGACCTGACGCCCAGCCGCGAACGTGTGCTGGATGATGTGGTCCGAGGGCTGTCGAGCCGGCCCCGGCGATTGCCGTCGAAGTATTTCTATGACGCAGCCGGCTCGGCGCTGTTCGAGCAGATCACCCGGACACCGGAGTATTACCCCACCCGTACCGAGCTGGCGCTGCTGCGCGACTGCCTGGCGGACATCGCCGATGTGGTCGGCCCGCGGTCGCATGTCGTGGAGCTGGGCAGCGGCAGCGGGCGCAAGACAGCGTTGCTGCTGCAAGCCCTGCATGATCCGGTGGCCTATACCCCGATCGAGATCTCCCGTGCCGCGCTGCTGGCCAGCATCGATCACCTGGCACCGGCCCTGCCGGACGTGGAAATGCTGCCGGTGTGCGCCGATTTCACCCAGCCGGTGGACCTGCCGCGACCGGCTCGCGAACCTGCGCGCCGACTGATGTTCTTCCCTGGTTCCACGCTGGGGAATTTCGAACACGATGATGCCGTCGCGCTCCTGCGCGCCATGCGCCAGACCATGGGCGAGGGGGGCATGGCGCTGGTGGGCATCGACCTGCACAAGGACACCGGTACGCTCGAATCGGCGTACAACGATGCCGCAGGCGTCACCGCTGCCTTCACGCTCAACCTGCTGCAGCGCCTGAACCGTGAGGTCGGCAGTGATTTCGATCTGGACGCGTTTCATCATCGCGCGCGGTACAGCGTGCCGCAGCTGCGCATTGAAACCGACCTGGTCAGCGATCGCGAGCAATCGGTCAGGCTCGGTGGCCAGCGCTTCCACTTCGCGGCGGGCGAGGCCATCCGCGTTGAATACAGCCACAAGTACACCGAAGCCAGCTTCCAGCAGCTGCTCGATGCCGCCGGCCTGCAGGTCGCCGCACGCTGGGACAGCCGCGCGCCCGAGCCCGCCTTTGGCCTGCGCCTGCTGCGCCCCAGCCCGTAATGCCGGGTTCGGCCCGGCAACCGCAGGCAACGCTTCCGCGTTTGTGGCGCTACCATGCAGCAGCCACGGCATTACGAAGGACGCCATGCCCCTTTTGACCACGCTCGGCCTGGCTGCGGTGCTCGCAGCGTCCCCGGCATCGGCCAACGCACCGGTGGCGGACGCCGCCTTCAGCGCCTGCATGACGCAACTGCAGGCGACCGCGACCGCGCAGGGCATCCCGGCCGAACGCTTCCAGGCCCTTACCGCCAGGCTGCAACCCGACCCGACCGTGCTGCCGTTGCTGGATGCGCAGCCCGAGTTCACCACGCCGATCTGGGATTACCTGGCCGCGCTGGTCGATGGGCAGCGGGTGGACGACGGCCGCGCGATGCTGGAACGACATCAGGCGCTGCTGCAGCAGGTATCGGCCCAGTATGGTGTCGACGCGGCGACCATCGTGGCGGTGTGGGGCGTGGAGAGCGATTACGGCCGCGTCTTCGGCAAACGCCCGCTGCTGCAGTCGCTGGCCACGCTGTCCTGTGCCGGGCGGCGGCAACCCTTCTTTCGCGGCGAACTGCTGGCTTTGCTCAGGCTCATCGACCAGGGCGATCTGCAGGGCGCAGGGCTGATGGGCTCGTGGGCCGGCGCCTTCGGGCATACCCAGTTCATGCCCAGCACCTATGCGCGTATCGCCGTGGATGGCGATGGCGACGGTCGTCGCGATCTGGTCGGCAGTATTCCCGATGCGTTGGCGTCCACCGCCAACTACCTCAAGCGTGCCGGATGGCGCACGGGCGAACCCTGGGGCATCGAGGTACGCCTGCCGCCGGGATTCAACACCACCCTGGCCGGTCGCACCCAGCGCAGGTCGCTGGCCGAATGGCGCGCACTGGGCGTGACCACGCAGGCAGGGGCCAGAATCGCGCCCGCCGGTCTGCCGGCCGATGCACGCGCCGCCCTGCTGCTGCCTGCCGGCAGGGCCGGTCCTGCCGTGCTGGTGTTCCGCAATTACGACGCCATCTACAGCTACAACGCCGCTGAAAGCTACGCACTGGCCATCGCCACGCTGGCTGATCGCCTGCGTGGCGGCAATGGATTCGCCGTAGCGTGGCCTACCGATGATCCCGGCCTGGGTCGGCGCGAGCGCCGTGAGCTGCAGGCACTGCTGGCGGCGCGCGGGCACGATATCGGTGAAGTCGATGGCATGATCGGCACCGCCAGCCGGCGCGCGATCCAGGCCGAACAGCAACGCCTGGGCTGGCCCACGGCCGATGGCCGCGCCGGTCGTCGCATCCTGCAGGCGCTGCGGGAGGTGCCCCCCGGGCCCGCCGTGGTGCCTGCGGTCACCCGCTTCACGCTTCCTTCCAACCACAGCACGCTGGCGCAGTCACCAGCCGTGCGGAGCGCTTCCAGCATGCAACAGATACAGGGTGTAACCAGTGGTCAGTTCCAGGGGCTGGATGCCTGGCTGGTGGAAACTCCGCAGGCCACCGCCGCCATCAGCGTCTTCGGCGGGCAGCTGCTGTCCTTCGTACCCAAGGGCGGCCAGGATGTGATGTGGCTGTCGCCACGCCGTGCCCCGCTGCCCACGCCCATCCGCGGCGGCAGCCCTGTATGCTGGCCGTACTTCGGCCGCCAGGGGCAGGGTAACGATGTGCCCTCGCATGGATTCGTGCGCACCTTGCCCTGGGAGCTGAAGCAGGCGCGCAGCCGCGGCGACGGCAGCATCGAGCTGATTCTCGCGCCGCCCGTGCTGGCCGACCTGGCCTTGCGCCTGCAGATGGTGGTGGTGGTCGGCAGCACGCTGCAGCAACAGCTGGTCACCGAAAACACGGGCAGTCAGCCGGCCAGCATCACCCAGGCCCTGCACAACTATTTCCGGGTGGGTGATGCCAGCCGGGTGGATGTGGACGGCGTGGATGGGCTGGAGTATCTCGACAAGTACGAGGACTACGCCCGGCCACGTCGCCAGCAGGGACCGTGGAACCTGCGCGACCCACGTGATCCCGGCCGCAGTGATCGCATCTATACCCAGGCCGACGGTCGCTATGTACTGCGCGATCCGGTGCTCGGGCGCCGCATCACCATCGAAACCGCCGGCAGCCGATCGCTGGTGGCATGGAATCCGGGCGCGGATGCTGCCGCGAAGATGGCCGATGTCGGTGATGGCTGGCGGGACTATGTATGCCTGGAAGCGGCCAATGCCGGTCCGGACGTGATCACGCTTCCCGCAGGCGGCCGGCACGTGCTGCAGCAGACCCTGTCAGTGCAGCCGCTCTGATCGACAATCATGCGCCTCGGGTGCATGACAGCGGCCGTCGCCCGGGTACCTTGCCGGCCGGACCTAGGCAGGTAATGACCGGTCTCGGCGGGGCCTTGATGGGTTTGGCGGGTGACGACCGCTGTCGGCCGGGCCTTGGTGGGTGACGACCGTTGTCGGCGAGGCCTCGGTGGGTGACGACCGCTGGTCGTCACGCTTCTCTCCGCAGCACCACCAGGCATACCGCGCCTGCCACCAGGCCCCAGAACGCCGATCCGATCCCGCCCAGCGACAACCCGGATGCCGTCACCAGGAACGTCACCAGCGCTGCCTCCCGGTCACGTTCGACGACCAATGCACTGGCCAGGCTGTTGCCGATGGTGCCGAACAGCGCGATACCGGCAACGCAGGCGATGAGTTCGGCGGGGAACGCAGCGAACAGCGCCGCGACGGTGGCTCCGAACAGCCCCACCAGCAGGTAGAAACCGCCAGCGGCGATCGCGGCGGTGTAGCGTCGCGCAGGATCTTCGTGTGCCTCCTTACCCATGCAGATCGCGGCGGTGATCGCCGCCAGGTTCATGGCGAACGCACCGAAGGGCGCCAGCACCATGTTCACCACGCCGATCGAGCCGATCACCGGGGATACGGGTACGTCATAGCCCGATGCGCGCATGACCGCCACGCCGGGGACATTCTGCGACGCCATGGTCACCACCAGCAGCGGCAGCGCGATGCTGACCACGGCGGTCCATGACAGGCGTGGGCTGATCCATGCCGGGGTGGCGACCTGCAGGCGCAGCTCCTGCAGCTGCATCGAACCCTGCATCGACGCGATTCCGATGCCGACCACCAGCGTGGCGATCACGGCGTAGCGGGGCGACCAGCGTCGGAAGGCCAGCCATGTCGCCAACATCGCAACGGCCATGCCCAGCTGGGTGCCCATGGACACGAACACATCCAGCCCGAAGCGCAGCAGCACACCGGCCAGCATGCCGGCGGCGAGCGCCATTGGAACGCGCTGCATCATGCGGGCGAAGAGCCCTGAGAAACCCAGGATCGCACCCAGCGTCGCTGCCAGCAGGAATGCGCCCGTGGCTTCGGGCAGGCTGACGCCGTCGGCGCCGACGACCAGCATCGCCGCGCCCGGTGTGGACCAGGCCGTCACCACCGGCACGCGGTAACGCAGCGAGAGGCCGATGCAGGTGATGCCCATGCCCAGTCCAAGCGCCCACATCCATGAAGCGGTCTGCTGCTGGTCGGCGCCAACGGCCCGTGCGGCCTGGAACACGATCACCGCCGAGCTGGCAAAGCCCACCAGCACGGTGATGAAGCCCGCTGCCACCGCAGGCAACGAGATGTCGCGCCACCATGCACGCCGAACGACCACTTCCATTGCTGCTGCTCCAGACGAGAACGCTGCAATAGATACCGGTTGCGCGGTCATGCGCGCAACGCGTGCATGACCGCGCGCCGCAGCCGACGGCCTGGCAGCGACACGCGTGTTGCCAGGGATGTCATGAAACTGAAAAAAGATGTTGACGTATTCCGTGGGATCTCTACAATTCGCTCCCTCGCTGCAACGCAACGCTTTCTTCGGAAAGCAGCGCGGAAACAGCACGCCACACCGCCGTACGATGTCATCGAACGAAGGTGTTGACGGACTGGAAAAGTCCGGCATAATAGGCGGCTCGCAACGACGGAATGCCTACGGGCTGGACGTCGAAGCAGCATCGGCAACAACGTCCACTTCGGTGAGGCGGCCTTGAAAAAAGGTGTTGACGAAGCGGAAAAGCCGGCTATAATGGGCGGCTCGCTACGACGGAAACGTTGCAGCACACGGGAGCGGCGCTGAGGCCACTTCCCCGATCTTTGAAAGTATGCGCAGGTATATTGTGAAGGCGCCTGCAGGAAGGATGACTTGTCCATCTTGCAGACGTTTGATCAAGCAATAATCAATTGTTTTATAGCAA
>JAEZCF010000136.1 GCA_023430045.1 Pseudomonadota bacterium
GGGCCTTTTCACTCACGCACCTGCAGACCGCGCTGACGCGATGTGCACATCGCCTTTACAGCACCAATGCCGACGGTGACGCATGCTTTCTCCGTCCGCACGTGGAGCGGTCGCCTTCCCCAACTGGAGCACGCATGAATACACCCGGCACACCAAAACCGTCCTCGCGCCAGCGTCGCTACCTGCTGATCGCCTTGGCGGTCTTCGTCGCGGTGTTCGTGGTCACGCTGTTCGTCCGCTGGTAACCCGCACGGCAGCCGGCGCGCTCAATGCGTGCCGGCGTTCGAGTAAAGATTGATCACCAGCACGCCTGCGCAGATCAGGCCGATGCCGAGCAGGGCCGGTGCGTCCAGGCGCTGCTTGAACACAACCAGGCCGATGATCGATATCAGCACGATGCCTACCCCGGACCAGATGGCGTAGGCGATGCCGGTGGGAATCGAGCGCATGGTCAGCGAAAGCAGATAGAAGCAGGCCGCATAGCTGAGCATCGAGCCGGCGGCCGGCCCCCAGCGCGTCATGCCGTCGGATGCCTTGAGCAGCGAGGTGCCGATGACCTCCAGCACGATGGCGGCGGCCAGGTAGACGTAAGGATTCATGGGGCAGGCAGCAGGGCGAACCGTGGCTGCATCCCGCTGGCGCCCGCCACGCTTTCCACGAACATGTCGTACGGGCGAACCCAGAGGCCGCCATCACCGTACAGGGCGCGATACAGCACCATGGGCTGCAGGGTTTCGCTGCTGCGCACCACATCGATGACTTCGTACAGGCCGCCCTTGAAATGGCGATAGCGCCCAGCGGGCAGCGAGGGCAGGGCAGGGAGATCGGTCACGGGCGATCCGGAATGACGGGACAACCGCGTGATTTTCCGATGCCGAAGCGCCGCCGTCCAGCGGGATCCGGGCAGGACCTGCCAAGGGCTACTGGAATATGGACGCGCGCAGCAGCTCTTCCATCAGGATCACATAGCTGGCGACGAAGTAGTACTTGATAAGGGATGGACGCTGCAGGAAGAAGGTGCGCATGTGGAAGGGGCCCCTGTTTGTGTACGCAGTGTGAAATCAATGCGCCTTCATGGCAACACGCTGGAGGTGCACATCCGTGAATATGCTCAGCGAAGTGATGGCAAGAAGGCGGTGATCGGGCTTTTCAGACCCGACTGATTCAAGATGCGCCGGCGGGTGCCTAGTCTCTGCAGCGAGGGTCGGATGACGCAATCGGCCCAGGTCGCTTCACCGGCTATTTCCCTTTCAGGAGCACTGCCATGGTCATCACCGTCCAGCATGTCGAGCGCAAATGGCGCCTCGTCCACCCGCTCGCTCCGACCCGGATGTTTGATCGCGGCGCCGATGCCTTCGACGTCGCCGTTGAACTGGCCCGCGAGCATCATCAGCGCACCGGGCAGGCGGCTGCGGTCCGCGTGGAAGCATTCGCCACCGGCGTGAAAGTGGTGCGTTACGGGTGAGGCGATGGGCGCGCAGGTCGTCAGCAGGCGCAATCCAGGCAACATGAAAATCAGAAAATCCTGATAGCGGAGCAGCAGGGCGCCAGTTACGTTTGCTGGATGATGATCAGCGTTTGTGCGGCGTGCTTAGCGGTCGAGGTCCACTCAAGGAGAGAGGCGACATGTTGATTCGAGTACAGCAGCGGGAGCGACAGTGGCGCGTGGTGCATCCGGAGAAGTCGGAGGCGCCGACGTTCCATGATGGCTGTGCCGCATTCGATTTTGCGGCTGCCCTGGCGAAGGAGCAGCACGCCCGCAGCGGTGAGTCCTGTGCGGTTCGCGTGGAAGTCTGCGACGCCTATGTGGATGCCGCGCAGTTTGATTGAGCAGGCCTTGGCAGAGCACGTATGGGCCCGTCCGGCCAGTGCGGAATGCCCTGATGGGTCGCGCCCATTCAGTTTTCTCCCGGCTACTTGAACGCTGACCCAGCGCAGCGGCCTTTGCCCTCTGTGCGCGCCCCGGCAGATGAGCGATGCTCCACCCACGTCGCCTATGGAGGTCATGCATGATCAGGAAGGAACATTCCGCATCCCAGCAGCGCACGGCGGGGCGTGTCGCCGCGCTGTGTATGCCGCTGCTGTTCGGCGCCGCCACCATCGCAACCGCCGAGGCACAGAGCCGGGGTAATGGCCCCTATTACAACGGTGGAGATGTCTCCAGCGTACGTTGCGAATCGATCAACAACCGGCCGAAGGAGTGCCGCCTGGATGGGCGGGCGCGGCTGGTACGGCAGTTGTCCGGTTCGGCCTGTGTGGAAGGCCGCAGCTGGGGGCAGGGCCGTGGCGGCGTCTGGGTCAACCATGGCTGTCGGGCCGAGTTCGTGTCCGATCGCGGACGCCCTTCGCGGCCTGGTCACGGCAACGGCCACGGAAATGGCTACGGAAACGGCTGGGGTTCCAGTGCGCAGGTCGTGGACTGCGATTCCAATGATCGCCGCCAGCGCCGCTGCAACATGACCATCCGCAGCGATGCCCGGCTGCTGCGCCAGAAGTCGGGCTCGGCCTGCATCGAAGGCCAGAGCTGGGGCTGGGACCGCAATGGCCTGTGGGTCAGCAATGGCTGTCGCGGCCAGTTCCAGGTGCGGTAAAGCGGGGGGACGCTGGCCGGCGGTATCGGGTTGCCGGGCGGAGCC
>JAEZCF010000164.1 GCA_023430045.1 Pseudomonadota bacterium
GGCCGTGTGGGTCGGGCAGGCCGGCGGGGCGGATCCATGCACGCATGGGCATGTCTTCGAGGGGTGGACGTGCGCCCTACTGTAGTAGGCCGCATGTCAACGCGCGGTCCCGGTGGAAGAGGGCCACGGCGCTTTGACGCGCCTGTATTCAGCGCTTCGGGGTGCCGGAGCGCTTCTGCACGATCCGCACCAGCCACCAGACCAGCAGGCCCAGGACAAGCGGACTGGCAAGGAAAACCACCAGGATCAACCAATGCCAGATGCTGAAACCACCCATGTTTCTGTCCTTGAAGAATTTTTACCGATCCTAGCATCGGTGCAGACTGCTGCCCGCAGGAGCATGTCACCGCATGGACATCACTGCCTGGTCGCATCCGGGTGAAAGCCCAGTCACCGGTGACTCACTCCCGTCCTGCAACCATGGCAGGCCTCTTTTCCACAAGGAGGCATCCATGAACTTTGAATCGAAGACCGTCATTGTCACCGGCGCAGGCTCCGGCATCGGCGCGGCCACCGCGCGCGCATTCTCCAAGGCCGGTGCCAACGTCGTGCTGGCCGACCAGGACCAGACGGAAGTAGCCGATCTGGCGGCCGAACTGCCGGAGAACCGCACGCTGGTGCAGCAGGTCGATGTCAGCGATGGCGACCAGGTGCAGGCGCTGGTGGATGCGACGGTCAAGCGTTTTGGCGGCCTGGATGTGATCTTCAACAATGCGGGCATCCTGGTGAAAGGCCCATTGGAAACGACCTCGCTGGACGACTGGAACAGGATCATCGCGGTGAACCTGACCGGGGTGTTCCATGGCTGCCGTTCGGCGCTGCCGGAACTGCGCAGGCGAAAGGGCTGCATCGTCAATACCGCATCGGTCTCGGGCCTGGCAGCCGACCACGAAATGCCGGCCTACAACGCGGTGAAAGGTGCGGTCGCCAACCTCACCCGTGCGCTGGCGATCGACAATGGCCGGCACGGCGTGCGGGTAAACGCCGTGTGCCCGACCTTCACCCGCACCGGCATGACCGCCGGGATGGAGGAGGACAAGGCGACGGTGAAAACCTTCCTCGACCGTATTCCAATGGGACGGCTGGGCGAGCCGGAAGACATCGCCAGGGCGGTGCTGTTCCTGGCCAGCGAACAGGCCGGCTTCATCACCGGCGTGAACCTGCCGGTGGATGGCGGTGTCACCGCATCCAACGGACAGCCGTTGTTCGAAGGGCAGTAGACGATAGCCGGTAGAGCCGGTCCATGAACGGCCCTGGTTCTGTCGCGGGCGGCGGACACAGCCGATCATGGATCGGCTCTACCGGGCAAGACCCGGCCGTGTTTGACGACCTGAACCACCGGGCTGTCGCTTTTCTGGAAGCGCGGGTGTACAAATGTACACCATGGATCCTATCGACCTTCCCCCTCAACGGGCCGCCGTACTGGCCTGGCTGCGACAGGCCCTTGCCTCGGGCCAGTCGCCGAGCCTGGCCGAGATCGCCGACGCCTTCGGCTTTTCCTCACGCAATGCCGCGCAGAAACACGTGCAGGCTCTGGTGGATGCCGGCCTGCTGGAGCAGGTGGCGGGCCGCAAGCGCGGCCTGCGCCTGCCAGGCGGCACGGCGGAACTGCTGCCGCTGGCGGTGCTGGGACGGGTGGCGGCCGGCCAGCCCATCGGCGCGGATATCGGCCTGGACCAGCAGCTGTGGCTGGATCGCAGGATGTTTTCCCCGCGACCGGATTACCTGCTGAAAGTGCAGGGCGATTCGATGATCGACGATGGCATTCTCGACGGCGATCTGGTCGGTGTGCATCGCACCTCCAGCGCGCGCGACGGGCAGACGGTGGTGGCGCGCATCGATGGCGAACTGACCATCAAGCGCCTGCAGCAGGCTGCCGACAGCGTGCGCCTGTTGCCACGCAATCCGGCGCATGCGCCGATCGAGATCACCCCCGGGCAGGATTTCGCCGTGGAAGGTGTGTACTGCGGCCTGGTCCGGCAGGGCTGACATGCAGGCTGCGCCCGACCTGCAGCAGATGCTGGCCAGCCAGACCCTGTGGCATGCCGGACGTGGCGGTACGCCGGGCGTGGCCGGCGAGCCGACCGGGCATGCCACGCTGGATGCGATGCTGCCGCAGGGTGGGTGGCCGCCTCGTGCATTGACCGAACTGCTGCTGCCGATGGATGGCGTGGGTGAGCTGCAGCTGCTGTTGCCCACCCTGGCGCGTCTGAGCCGGGCCGGCGCCACCGTGGTGGTGATCGCGCCGCCCTACCTTCCCTATGCGCCGGCCTGGCAGACGGCGGGCGTGGCATTGGAGCAGTTGCAGCTCATCGATGCGCCGCCGCGCGATGCACTGTGGGCATTCGAACAATGCCTGCGCAGCGGTGCGTGCGCGGCGGTTCTGGGTTGGCCCCGGCAGGCCGATGCGCAGGCATTGCGACGGTTGCAGGTGGCTGCCGACAGCGGGCGGTGCCTGGGTTTTGCCATGCGCGAGCGGCGGCATGCGGCCAACCCTTCGCCTGCCGCGCTGCGCCTGGAAGCGGTACGGCAGGGCGCTTCCACCCAGTGGCAGGTGCGCAAGTGCCGTGGCGGTCCAGCACCGGCGCAGGCCTTCGCGATGAGGGCTGGGTGAGGCACGCCGATGCTCTGGGCCTGTGTCGTACTGCCGCAGCTGGCGCTGGACGCCGTCCTTCGCCGTCATCCTGATCCGGACGCGCCGCTGGCGCTGGTCGGCGGGTCAGCGCAACTGCGCACCCTGCACGCGGTGAATGCGGCTGCCGCGGGTGCGGGACTGCAGGCAGGCATGCGCCTGACCGCCGCCCTGGCCCTGCTGCCGGATTTCCATAAGGTTGAACATGATGCGCAGGCCGAGCCGCGCTGGCAGCGTTTCCTGGCCGGCTGGGCCTACCGCCACAGCTCGCTGGTCAGCGCGCAGTGGCCGCGGTGCATCCTGCTGGAAGTGCGCGCCAGCTTCCGCCTGCTGGGACCGTGGCCGGTGCTGCAGGCACGCCTGCGCGAAGAACTGCAGGTGCTGGGGTTCCAGCATCGCATCGCGCTGGCGCCGACACCGCGCGCAGCCATGGTGCTGGCCGGGCTGCGCGATGGCATGGCGGTGGACGAACGGCAGGCCCTGCACGATCTGCTGGACCGCGTGCCGGTGCGCCGTGCGCGCTTGCCGGACGATGCCGGGCAGCGGCTGCGGCACATGGGCATCACTCACCTGCGCGCGCTGCGCGCACTGCCGCGCGATGGCTTGCGCCGGCGCTTCGGCCTGCCCCTGCTGGAGCATCTGGACGGACTGTATGGGGACGCCGATGAGCCGCTGTCCTGGTATGCCCCGCCGGACCACTTCGATTCACGCGTGGAGCTGGGATACGAAGTGGAAAACCACATGGCGCTGCTGTTCCCGCTGCGCCGGTTGATCGGCGACCTGTGCACCTGCCTGAGCATCCGCGATGGTGGCGTGCAGCGCTTCGTGCTGCGGCTGGAACATGAGCACGGCCACACCGATGTGGAGGTAGGGCTGCTGGCCGCCGAACGCGATGCGGCACTGTTGTTCGAACTGACACGCAATCGCCTGGAACGCGCCAGCATTGATCGTCCGGTGGTGGCCGTGCGCCTGCTGGCGCGTGAACTGCCGGCCTTCGTGCCTGCCAGCCGCGATCTGTTCGATATCCGCAACCAGCAGCAGCTGCCATGGCCGCACCTGCGCGAGCGGCTGCGCGCGCGCCTGGGCGATGGAGCGGTGTACCGCGTGGCACCGGCGGGCGATCCTCGTCCGGAACGTGCCTGGCAACGCGTGGACGGCGAGGGCCAGGCGCTTGCCGAGGCGCCGCCGCGTCCACTGCGTCCGGCCTGGCTGCTGCCCGAACCCGTTCCCCTCGGCGATGCGCATGCACGCATCGTATCCGGTCCGGAACGCCTGGAAAGCGGCTGGTGGGATGGCCTGGAGGCGCGGCGGGATTACTACGTGCTGGAGACCACGCGGGGACAGCGCGCCTGGGCCTTCGCTGCTCCCGGCCGGCAGGACGACTGGATGCTGCACGGATGGTTCGCATGAGCCGCACCGAAGAACGCGATGACACTCCGGGCGCCCGCATACCGCGTGCCTGGGTCACCCATCAACGGCTGGCAGCGGCCAACGATGATGTCCCCGGCGATGAAGAGCTGCCAGCGTACGCGGAACTGCACTGTCTTTCGGATTTCTCGTTCCTGCGTGGTGCAGCCAGTGCCGAGGACCTGTTCGCGCGTGCACAGCAGTGCGGCTATGAAGCGCTGGCGATCACCGACGAGTGCTCGCTGGCCGGTATCGTCCGTGGGCTGGAAGCCTCGCGTGCGACCGGCATCCCGCTGATCGTGGGCAGCGAATTCGTGCTCGAATGTGGCCTGAAATGCGTGCTGCTGGTGGAAACCCATGCCGGCTATGTTCGGCTGTGCGAGTTGATCACCACCGGTCGTCGCGCAGCGGCCAAGGGCCGTTACCGGCTGACGCGCGCTGATGTGCAGCGCGTAGTGGGCGACAGCGCCGATGCGGACACTGGACTGTTCGCCCTGTGGGTGCCGGCAGCGGTGCCGGAGGCGGAGCAGGGACGCTGGTTGCAGCAGGTGTTTGTGCAGCGTACGTGGATGGCCGTGCATCTGCACCGCGAACGCGATGATGCCGCGTGGCTGCAACAGCTGCTGTCCCTGGCCGATGAACTGGGCATGGAAGCGGTGGCGTGTGGCGACGTGCACATGGACGTGCGTCGCCGCCGCATCCTGCAGGACACCATGACCGCCATCCGCCATGGCCTGCCCCTGGCCGAATGCGGTGCGTTCCTGTTTCGCAACGGCGAGCGCCACCTGCGTACGCGTCGCGCGCTGGGCAACATCCATCCGCCCGCCCTGCTGCAGAACGCAGTGCAGCTGGCACGCCGCTGCCATTTCCGCATGGAGCAGGTGCAGTACCACTATCCGGCCGAACTGGTGCCTGCCGGCCATACGCCCAGCAGCTGGCTGCGCGAGCTGACCGTGCGCGGCATGCGCGAGCACTGGCCGGAAGGCGCATCTGCGGACGTGGTGGCACAGATCGAAAGCGAGCTGGAACTCATTGCAAAAAAGAAATACGAGGCCTTCTTCCTGACCGTCGAAGACATCGTGCGGTTCGCGAAATCACGCGAGATCCTCTGCCAGGGGCGTGGTTCATCAGCCAATTCGGCGGTGTGTTTCGTACTGGGCATCACCGTGGTCAATCCGGCCGAAAGCCGTCTGCTGATGGCGCGTTTCCTGTCCGAGGCACGTGACGAGCCGCCGGATATCGATGTGGATTTCGAGCACGAACGCCGTGAGGAGGTGCTGCAGTATGTCTACGGTAAATATGGCCGTGAACGTGCCGCACTGGCCGCCACCGTGATCCGTTACCGTGGGAAGAGCGCAGTGCGTGATGTCGGCAAGGCCTTCGGGTTGCCGCCGGACCAGGTTGCACTGCTGGCCGAATGCTACGGCTGGGGCAACGGTGAAACGCCGATGGAACAGCGCCTGGCAGAGGCCGGTTTCGACGCGGGAAATCCGCTGCTGCGTCAGGTGCTGGATGTCACCGAACAGCTGCGGGACCACCCGCGGCACCTGTCGCAGCACGTGGGTGGTTTCGTCATCAACGATGCCTCGTTGAGTACGATCGTGCCGGTGGAGAATGCCGCGATGGCCGACCGCACCATCATCCAGTGGGACAAGGACGACCTTGAGACGATGAGGATGCTCAAGGTGGACTGCCTGGCCCTGGGCATGTTGACCTGCATCCGCAAGGCGCTGGCGCTGGTGGAGCGACATCGCGGCCATCTCATCGACATCGCGCGCCTGCCGCCCGATGACAAGGCCACCTTCCATATGATCCAGGCGGCCGATACCGTCGGTGTGTTCCAGATCGAATCGCGCGCGCAGATGACCATGCTGCCGCGGCTGAGGCCGGAGAAGTTCTACGACCTGGTGATCCAGGTGGCGATCGTGCGGCCGGGGCCCATCCAGGGCGGTATGGTGCACCCCTATCTGCGTCGCCGCCAGAAGAAGGAAGCAGTCACCTTCCCTTCCGAGGGCATCGAAAAGATCCTTGGCGACACGCTGGGCATTCCGTTGTTCCAGGAGCAGGTGATGGAGCTGGTGATACATGCGGGTTACGAGCCGCATGAAGCTGACCAGCTGCGCCGCTCGATGGCCGCCTGGCGAAGTGGTGGGGACATGAACCCGCACCGCGAGCGCATCCGCACCTTGATGGAGAGCAAGCATTACTCGCCGGAGTTCATCGAACAGATCTTCGAGCAGATCAAGGGGTTTGGCGCCTACGGGTTCCCGCAGAGCCATGCCGCTTCGTTCGCCAAACTGGTCTACATCAGCTGCTTCCTCAAGCGCCATGAGCCGGCTGCCTTCGCCTGCGCCCTGCTCAATGCCCAGCCGATGGGTTTCTATTCGGCCAGCCAGATCGTGCAGGATGCGCGGCGGGGGGGCGCGGGTCGCGTGGCGGTAGAGGTGCTGCCGGTGGATGTGTGCATCAGCGACTGGGACAACACGCTGGAAGGTGGCGATGCCGATACGCAGCCCGCCATCCGCCTGGGGCTGCGGCAGCTGGCCGGCTGCAGCGAAACGGCGGCGCGCGCGGTCATGGCGGCACGCGCGCAACGGCCGTTCAGCGACGTGGCTGACCTGTGCCGGCGCGCGCGGCTGGATGGCAAGGTCCGGCAGGTACTGGCCGATGGCGGCGCGCTGTCTGCACTGGCCGGCAATCGCAATGCCGCGCGCTGGGCGGTGGCCGGCATCGAACAGGCGGTTCCCCTGCTGGACGGCAGTCCGGCCGAGGACCTGGTCGCGCTGCCAGCGCCCGGTGCGGCGGAAGAGATGCTGTCCGATTACCGTGTCAGCGGCCTCACGCTGGGCCAGCACCCGCTGGAGCTGCTGCGCCCGCAACTTCGACGCGAGCGTGCGCTGGATTCGCGACAGCTGCGCAGCCTGCCGCATGGGCGGGGAGTCCATACCATTGGCCTGGTGACCCAGCGGCAGCGGCCGGGGACTGCCCACGGCACGATGTTCGTCACCCTGGAAGACGAATTCGGAATGATCAACGTGGTGGTCTGGTCGCATCTTGCGCTGCGCCGGCGCAAGGCCCTGCTCGGATCGCGGCTGCTGGGGGTACGTGGGCGCTGGGAATGCGTGGAGGGCGTGCAGCACCTTATCGCGGGCGACCTGCGCGACTACAGCCACCTGCTGCAGGGCCTGAGCGCGCCCTCGCGCGATTTCCGGTAGGTGGCGCACTCCCGGCGGGTGACGTAATCGCGGTGGGTGGGGG
>JAEZCF010000088.1 GCA_023430045.1 Pseudomonadota bacterium
CGCCCCCGGGGGGGAACGCGGGCGCATGCGGCGGCGTGACCCCTTCGGCGCTCAGCTCTTCGGCGGTGTCGCGGTGCTGAAGGGCACGGCGGTGGCGCCGGTGATGGGCCCGACCTTTGCGGTGGCATGCACGTAAAGCGTGACTGGCAGGCCGAACTCCAGCGGGCCATCGACGACGGCATTGGGACCGATCACCACGCGCGGAGGACGCGACAGGTTGCTGAAGGTTGGCTTCTTGAGCTTCAGACCGCCACCGACATGCGAACCCGTGCCGACCGTCACGTCGCTGCTCACGAACGTGATGTCGCCTTTCAGCTCGGTCTGCACCAGACCGATGTTGCCGCTGACCGCGGTGATGTCGCCACTGACCTTGCCACCGCGGTCGACGAAGATATCGCCACTGACCGAGGTCAGGTTTCCGTCGACCTCCACGCTGCGGCCGAGTGTCAGGTTGCCGCTGACGGTCTGCAGCCCCCCGGCGTGGACGCCGTCGGCGATCTTCAGGTTGCCGCTGGTGGTTGAGGACTTGCCGATCGTCGCATCGCCCTCGACGGTGATATCGCCACTGACCGAATGCAGGCTGCCAGCCGACGAGCCGCCGACCACACGTATGTCGCCGCTGACCGTGTTCAACGTTCCATACTTCGTGCCGGCCTGCGTGGTGATGTCCTTGGAAACATGGCTCAGGTTCTGCTGGGCCATGGCAGGTGTCGCCGCCAGCAGGGCCAACCACAGGATGGATCGTGAAGCGCGCATGCTGATGCTCCTTGAAAGTGGATGATCCCGGACCTCGGGCATCCTGGCTGCTACTGCATCACGCCGGGGCATGCGCGGTCCCCTGCCTTCGGTCATCAGGACCATCGTCATGCCTGCGCATCAGCCTCCGTACCGGGCGGTGTTCGCTGCCGGCGAGCGCCATCAGCCCTCGCGCACCATGTCCACGAACGCGCGCAGCGCCGAAGCCATCTGCCGCTGGCGCGGGTAATACAGCACGAAGCCTGGAAACGGGGGACTCCACTCGTCCAGCACCGCCACCATGCGTCCATCGTCCAGATACGGGCGCGCCGCATCTTCCAGCACGTACGCCAACCCGAAGCCGTCCAGCACGGCGCGCACGATGGTGGTCTGTTCGCTCAGGGTAAGGCGGCCCTGCACGTCGATTTCCATCGATTCTTCGCCACGCTCGAACTGCCACTTGTACAGATGACCGCTGGCGAACCGGAAGCGGATGCATTCGTGCTGCAGCAGGTCGCGCGGATGCAACGGCGGGGCGTGTCGCTGCAGGTACTGCGGTGCCGCGACGATCACACCGCGCAGGACGGGGCCAAGCGGCACCGCCACCATGTCCTCGGGCACGAACTCATGCAGGCGCACGCCGGCATCGAAGCCTTCGGCGACCACGTCCACCAGGCCATCGTTCTCGGTCAGCTCCAGGCGCACGTCCGGGTGCGCCTGCAGGAACCGCGCAAGGCGTGGACCCAGCTGGGTGGGCACGGCGGCGCGTGCGGCGTTGATGCGCAGCAGTCCGGCAGGCGTGGCACGGAACTGGTTCATTTCCTCCAGTGCGTCGCTGACCTGGCCCAGCGCAGGCTGAAGCCGCTCCAGCAGGCGCTGGCCGGCCTCTGTCAGCGAAACGCTGCGCGTTGTGCGGTGGAACAGGCCTACGCCAAGCCGTTCTTCCAGCGCACGGATCGCATAACTCACCGCGGAGGTGGACAGGCCCAGCTCGGCGCCCGCCCGGCGGAAGCTGCGATGGCGGGCAACAGCCGCGAACGCCGCCAGGTGAGTGAGGTTGTCGGTTGCCATTGTGCAGTCCGCCTTGATGAATCATCCCGTCAGAGCGGCTATGTAGCGCGCTGGACGCGGCGTATTGTAAAGCGCCTTTCCATAAACCCTGCAAGGATTCCCCATGTCCCTCGCCCACGGTTATGCCGTCCATTCCACAACCGATCCGCTGGCACCATTCACCTTCGAACGGCGTGCAGTGGGCGCCGACGATATCCGCATCGAGATCCTCTACAGCGGCATCTGCCATTCCGATCTGCACCAGGCCCGCGACGACTGGGGTGGCGCGAAGTACCCGATGGTTCCCGGCCACGAAATCATCGGCAAGGTGGTTGAAGTGGGCGCGAACGTCACCCGGCTGAAGGTCGGCGATTTCGCCGGCGTCGGCTGCATGGTGGATTCGTGCCGCCACTGCGATGCCTGCGAGCACGATCTGGAGCAGTACTGCGAACAGGGCACCACCTACACCTACAACAGCACCGAGCGCGGCAGCGACCAGCTCACCTACGGCGGATATTCGGACCACATCGTGGTGAGCGAGCGCTTCGTGGTCAAGGTGTCCGCGAAGCTCGACCTGAAGGCGGCCGCGCCGTTGCTGTGCGCCGGCATCACCACCTACTCACCGCTGCGGCACTGGAAGGTCGGTCCCGGCCAGAAGGTCGGCGTGATCGGCCTGGGCGGCCTGGGCCACATGGGCGTCAAGTTTGCAAAGGCGCTCGGTGCCCACGTGGTGATGATCACCACGACTCCGGAAAAGGGCGCCGATGCCAAGCGCCTGGGCGCCGATGAAGTGCTGGTCTCACGTGATGCGGCGCAGATGAAGGCGCATGCAAACAGCTTCGATTTCCTGCTCAACACGGTGCCGGTCAGCCATGACACCAACCCGTACCTGACCCTGCTCAAGCGTGATGCAACGATGTGCCTGGTCGGCGTACTGACCGCGCTGGAACCGGCCCTGATGGGTGGCAGCGTGATCTTCGGCCGCAAGCACGTCACCGGATCGGCAATCGGCGGCATGGCCGAGACGCAGGAGATGATGGATTTCTGCGCCGAACACGGCATCGTCAGCGATGTGGAGATCATCGACATCCAGAACGTCAACGAGGCCTGGGAGCGCATGCAGAAAAACGACGTGCGCTATCGCTTCGTGATCGACATGGCGTCGATCAAGGCCTGAGCCGGCACGATATCCGGCATACGGTAGAGCCGACCCATGGTCGGCTGTTCCCGGCCACATCATGAAAGCGGTGACGACCAACGGTCGTCACCCACCTGGTCGCGTCAGCCCCACCCACTTGGTCGCGTCAGCCCCGCTACCTGGGCACGTCACTCACCTGCCAGCGTCACCCACCCATCCGGCCAGACCGGATGTCAGTACGCGAACTCGCGGAACACGTGGTCGACGTCGCCATGCCAGCGGCCATGGAACAAGGCCAGCTTGCGTTCGGCCGGCGTCAGGCCGGACTCGACGATTTCCTGCAGCACGTCCAGGTAATGGCTTTCGTCCATGCCATCGGCATTCAGTGCGGCGCGGCGCTTCAACCCGCCGACCGCGATCTTCACCGCTTCACGCGCCAGATCCCGCACCGTGCCGCCGCGGAACGGCAGGTTCATCGCATGCATGGGCACGCCATCGCGCAGGGCGTGGCGCTCAGGCAGGGTGAAGTCACGCACCAGGTCCCACGCCGCATCCAGCGCCGCATCGTCGTACAGCAGGCCGACCCAGAACGCCGGCAACGCGCACAGCCGGCTCCACGGCCCACCATCGGCGCCGCGCATTTCCAGGTACTTCTTCAGCCGCACTTCGGGGAAGGCGGTGGTCATGTGGTCGGCCCAGTCGGTCAGGGTCGGCAGCTGGCCCGGCAGCACCGGAAGCCGGCCGGCCATGAAATCGCGGAAGCTCTGCCCGCTGGCATCGTGGTACACGCCGTCGCGGTAAGAGAAATACATCGGTACGTCGAGCAGGTAATCCACGTAACGCTCATAACCGAACCCGTCTTCGAACACGAAGTCGAGCATGCCGGTACGGTCGGCGTCGGTATCGGTCCAGATGTGCGAGCGGTAGCTGAGGTAGCCGTTCGGCCTGCCTTCGGTGAACGGCGAATCGGCGAACAGCGCCGTGGCGATAGGCTGCAGCGCCAGCGATACGCGGAACTTCTTCACCATGTCCGCTTCGCTGGCGTAATCCAGGTTCACCTGGACGGTGCAGGTGCGGGTCATCATGTCCAGGCCGAGCGAGCCGACCTTGGGCATGTAGCTGCGCATGATGCCGTAGCGCCCCTTGGGCATCCATGGCATTTCATCGCGCGTCCACTTCGGCTGGAAACCCATGCCGAGGAAACCCAGCTGCAGTTCACCGGCCACCTGCGCCACTTCATTGAGGTGCGTGCCGGTCTCCACGCAGGTCTGGTGGATGGTTTCCAGCGCCGCGCCGGAAAGCTCCAGCTGCCCAGCCGGCTCCAGCGTCACCGACGCACCGTCGCGCAGCAGGGCGATGGTGCGGCCCTTTTCCTGCACCGGCTCCCAGCCGAACCGCACCAGGCCCTGCAGCAGCACTTCGATGCCACGTTCGCCGTCGAAGGACGGTGCCCGCAGGTCATCCAGCCGGAAGCCGAACTTTTCATGTTCGGTACCGATGCGCCAGCGTGCGCGCGGCTTCTCTCCCGAGGCGATCACCTCCACCAGCTGCGAACGATCGGTGATGGGCGTCTGCGCGACGTGGCTGGGACTCGACAAGGGAGAGGCTCGCTGGTGGGGGATGGACGGAATGGGGCTGGGCCCCGGACATCGCAAGGGCGAACTATAGCGTGAGGCCTGCCCGCGTCACGCCTCCGTGACGGACTTCAGCATCCTGCCGGCAGGGTATTGACCCCGTACACTGGGGCCATGAGCCATCACTCCCGACACCCGGAAATGCACCGTTCGGACCGCGTCGGCTGGCTGCGGGCAGCCGTGCTGGGTGCCAACGATGGCATCGTTTCGGTGGCGGGGCTGGTGGTGGGCATCGCCGCCAGCGGCGCGGCACCCGGTATCGTGCTGGCCACCGGCGTGGCAGGTACTGTCGCGGGCGCGATGTCGATGGCAGCCGGCGAATACGTATCCGTGCAGAGCCAGGCCGATACCGAAGCGGCCGACCTGACCGTGGAGCAGCGTGAACTGCACGAAGATCCGCACAGCGAACTGGAGGAGCTGACGGCGATCTACGTGCATCGTGGACTGGATGCCGCCCTGGCCCGGCAGGTGGCCGAACAGCTCACCGCGCACGATGCGCTGGCCGCACACGCCCGTGACGAGCTGGGCATCAGCGACACCTTGCGCGCCCGCCCGCTGCAGGCCGCGTGGGCATCGGCCAGTGCGTTCACCTGCGGCGCGGCCCTGCCGGTACTGGCTGCCGTGTTCGCTCCGGGCGAACAGGTGGCGGTCGTGACCTTCGCTGTGACGCTGGCCGGGCTGTGCATCACCGGCGCGCTGGCCGCGCGCGCCGGCGGTGCTCCGGCGTGGCGCGGGGCACTGCGTGTCGTGTTCTGGGGTGCGCTGGCCATGGGGGCCGCCGCGCTGGTGGGCCGCCTGTTCGATGTAAGCGTGTAGCGCAACGCCAACCACGTAGCAACTGTGTTCTCAGGCGGAGGCCATCTGGGTCTCCGCGTCCCGTTTACGGGCATTGAGGATCACCAGCATTTTCCTCATGACAGCGACCAAGGCGACCTTGCCGGGCTTGCCCTTGGCTTTGAGTGACTCAAAGAAGGCCTTCAGCCTGGGCTCGTAGCGCAGGGCCGACAAGGCTGCCATGTACAGTGCCTCGCGCACTACCGCGCGGCCCCCGGTTATCTGCCGTCGCCCCTGCCATGTGCCACTTTCCCGATTCATCGGCGCCACCCCCACCAGGGCGGAGATGGCCTTGGCGCTCAGCCGCCCCAGCTCGGGCAGTTCGCAGGCCAGTGTGGCCATCAGCACAGGACCGGCACCTTTAAGCTGGGCGTAGTCGCTCCAGCCCGGCTGGGATTTCAGCGTCGCTGCAATGGCCTGGTCCAGTTCTGCGATGTCCTTGCCCAACTGCCGCAGGTTTCTGTGGATCATCGCGATGATCCGCACACCGTCAAAGCCGCGCAGGCGCTGCTGTTCGCTGGTCCGCATCTGCACCAGGTGGCGACGGCGCCGGGAAAGCTCAGCCAACTCACGCTGCCAGGCACTGGGCGGGGTGTAGGGCGTCAGCTCCAGCAGATCGGCCATCGCCGCCAGCACCTGCGCGTCGATACGGTCGGTCTTGGCCAGCTGCCCGGTCGCCTTGGCGAAACTGCGCGCCCGCGCAGGATTGATGCGCACCATTGGCAGGCCTGCCTGGTGCAGGGCATCGAGCGCCTTCTGCTCATAGCCGCCACTGGCTTCCAGCACGACCTGCTTGATGGGCATGCCCTGGAGCCATCTGATCGCTGCGGCAAAGCCACGCTTGTCATTACGGAACTGCCGGAAATCCTGTTTATTTACAGCAATGTCCAAGCTGTCCTTGGACACATCGATCCCGATCCCAACCATGGCCGAACTCCGTTAAGCTGACAGGGTCGAGAGCTCCCCCCGCTTGCCCAGTCTTATCAGTCCGAGTGCCAACTCGATCAACTGTTCGGGCGGATCAGGGAGAAAACCGGCGTGGGGATCCTTGCTACCAAGCGATCGCTGAGACCTAGAGCCGAACGGTCGCCCACGCCGGGCTCTCGACGCCTAATCTGCCAGATCGGCAAGAGATAAGAGCCGACCCA
>JAEZCF010000116.1 GCA_023430045.1 Pseudomonadota bacterium
ATGCCCGGAAGGCGCGGCGCGCAACGAATGGCCATGAAAAAAGGACGGAGCTGTCGCTCCGTCCTTTCGCGGTTCATCGGGCATGCCGTCGCCGGAAGGCCGGGCCGGCAGTGCGGATCAGCCGGCGAGGTTACCGCCGCCGCCGTTGCCGCCCTGGCTGCGGCCACGACCGCCCGCACCGCCACCGCCACGACGCTGGCCCTGGCCGGCGCGCGCCTGGTTGGCATTGCCGCCTTCGCGACGTCCGCCGCCGGACTTCTTCGGACCGGCATGCGCGTGGCGCGGGGCATCTCCGTGCGGACGACGCTGGTGCTTGCGCACGCCACGCTCGCCACCGTCCTGTTCCGCCTTGCCCGGCGCGCTGTTGCCCCAGCGGATCGGCACCTGCAGTTCGAAGCCCGGTACGTCACGGATGTCCATGTCGCGACCCAGCAGGCGCACGATCTGGCGCAGCAGTTTCACTTCATCCTGCGCGACCAGCGAGATCGCCTCGCCGGTGGCACCGTTGCGGCCCGTACGGCCGATGCGGTGCACGTAGTCTTCAGCCACCATCGGCAGGTCGTAGTTGATGACCTTGGGCAGCTCGTTGATGTCGATACCGCGTGCAGCGATGTCGGTGGCCACCAGTACGGTCACGCGGCCGGCCTTGAAATCCGCCAGTGCACGCAGGCGCTGGCCCTGGCTCTTGTTGCCATGGATGGCCGCGGTCTTGATGCCGGACTTGTCCAGGAACGCGGCCAGCTTGTCGCTGCCATGCTTGGTGCGTGCGAACACCAGGGTCTGCTGGCGGCTGTCCTGCGCCAGCAGGTGCAGCAGCAGGTCGCGCTTGCGGCCGCCATCGACCGGATGCACACGATGGGTGATCAGCTCGGCGACGGTGTTCTTCGGCGTGACCTGGATCTGCTCCGGGTTGCGCATGAACTCCAGCGCCAGCTGGCGCACGTTGTCCTCGAAGGTGGCCGAGAACAGCAGGGTCTGGCGGTTCTGCTTCGGCAGCTTGGCCAGGATGCGCTTGATCGAGGGCAGGAAGCCCATGTCCAGCATGCGGTCGGCTTCGTCCAGCACCAGCACTTCAATGCCGGAAAGGTCGATGCTGCGGCGTTCCAGATGGTCGATCAGGCGGCCCGGGCAGGCGACCAGCAGGTCCACGCCACGGCGCAGGATGTCCAGCTGGTTGCCCATGCCGACGCCGCCGTAGATGCAGGCGCTGGGGATGCGCAGGTACTTGCTGTAGCCGCGCAGGCTGTCGTGCACCTGGGTGGCCAGTTCGCGGGTCGGGGCCAGGATCAGTGCGCGCGGGCGGCGCGGGCCGCCGTTGGATACTTCCTGCGAACGGGTGCCCAGGTGCTGCAGCAGCGGCAGGCCGAAGGCGGCGGTCTTGCCGGTACCGGTCTGTGCGCCGGCCAGCAGGTCGCGCCCTGCCAGGGCGAGCGGGATGGCCTGCTCCTGGATGGGGGTGGGGGTTTCATAGCCCTGCTCGGAAAGCGCACGCAGCAGGAAGGGCGCAAGGCCCAGGGATTCGAAAGACATCGAGGAAAGCTCCAAAAACAGAGAACGCCTGACCGAATGGCCAAGCGGGGGGCAGATCGTTGAGATCGGCTGACTCGGAGCGTTCCCGTGAACCGCGCTGCGAGAATTGGGTGCAACCGGCGCCAAGCGCAGGCTGGAATGCGTGACGAACGGCGCCGGAGTGGGGGCGGGCGAGGGGTCGGGTGACCGGGCTCGCCGGCGATCCCGAAGGGAAACGGACGGCCGCTGCAGACCGGCGTAGTCTAACTGAAGTTTGAGATCGGCTGCAAAATCGCCCGTTCAGGTTTGCTGGTACCTGGAATCCGAGCGCCCCCGGTCCGGTAGCGCCGATCCATGAGCGGCTGGCGGCTCGCAACGGTCGGACCCAGAATCAGCAGATCATGCGGCCGCTCCACGCCGGCCATGGCGTTTACCGCAGCGCAGCTTTCAGCCGGCCTGTCCGGTTGATTACACTTGAAACCTGTTTCCCCCTCTGTCCGGATACCCACCCATGAAGCTTGGTTCATTGAAGGAAGGCGGCCGCGACGGCACGTTGATCGTGGTCTCGCGTGATCTGCGGCAGGGCGTGCGTGCCACGGGTATCGCCGCCACCCTGCAGCGTGCGCTGGAGGACTGGAGCCAGGTCGCGCCGCGCCTGAACGCACTTTATGAATCGTTGAATGGCGGCGACGCCGACGGCGTGTTCGATATCGACCTGCAGGCGCTGGCGGCACCGCTGCCGCGAGCCTACGAGTTCGTTGATGGCAGCGCCTACCTGCCGCATGTGGAGCGTGTGCGCCGTGCCCGCGGCGCCGAAGTACCGGAAAGTTTCTACACCGATCCGCTGATGTACCAGGCCACCAGCGCCGGCTTCCACGGCCCGCGCGATGCGGTCAGGGTTGTCAGCGAGGACTATGGCATCGATTTGGAAGCCGAGCTGGTGGTCATCACCGACGACGTGCCGATGGCGGTCACCGCCGGACAGGCCGCCGAGCACATCCAGCTGGTGGGCCTGGTCAACGATGTGTCGCTGCGCAACCTGATCCCCGGCGAACTGGCCAAGGGCTTCGGCTTCCTGCAGTCCAAGCCGCGTTCGGCGCTGTCGCCGGTGTTCGTCACGCCGGATGAACTGGGCGGGGCGTGGAAGGACAGCAAGGTGCACCTGCCGCTGCTGACCCACATCAACGGAGCGTGGTTCGGTGCCCCCGAAGCGGGCGTGGACATGCAGTTCAACTTCGCGCAGCTGGTGGCGCACGCGGCGAAGACTCGTCCGCTCGGTGCTGGCGCGATCGTCGGCTCGGGCACCATTGCCAACCAGGACACCAGCAAGGGCGCGTCGTGCTTCGCCGAACAGCGCACCGTGGAGACGCTGCGCGATGGCAAGCCGAGCACGCCGTTCCTGTCATTCGGCGACGTGGTGCGGATCGAGATGCTGGATGCCGAAGGCAACAGTATTTTCGGCGCGATCGAACAACGCATCGAGCAGGCAACGCAGCCATGAGCGGCGGGGCGGAGGCTGGCGCGGCAGGTGGCATCGTGCTGCATACCTACTGGCGTTCCAGCGCCGCCTACCGCGTACGTATCGGCCTGAACCTGAAAGGCCTGCCGTGGCAGGCCCACCCCGTGCACCTGGTGCGTGACGGGGGTGAACAACATGCCGATGCCTATCGTTCGCTAAATCCACAGCAGCTGGTGCCTACCCTGGTGCACGATGGGCAGGTGCTGACGCAGTCACTGGCGATCCTGGAATACCTGGACGAAGCGTTTCCGTCGCTGCCGTTGCTGCCCGCCGATGTCCATGGCCGGGCACGCGTGCGCGCACTGGCACAGCTGGTGGCCTGTGACATCCACCCGATCAACAACCTGCGGGTGATGCACTACCTGGAGCGCGACCTGCAGGTGGCCGCCGATGCGCGTACGCGGTGGACGCTGCACTGGATGGCCGAAGGATTCGCGGCGATGGAATCGATGCTGTCCGGCAGCGCGGACGCGGGCCGGTTCTGCCACGGCGACGCGCCCGGCGTGGCCGATGCCTGCCTGGTGCCGCAGCTGTACAACGCTCATCGTTTCGGCCTGGACCTGGAACCGTATCCGACGCTGCGCCGCATCGAGGACGCCTGCCTGGCGCTGCCGGCCTTCGACGCGGCGCGCCCCGAGAACCAGCCGGACGCGGCTTGACCCGCACCCTGTGGAGCCGACCCATGGTCGGCTTTCACAGCCACAGCCGATCATGGATCGGCTCCACCCGCTGTCAGAACCCGTGGGTGATGCTCGTCTGGTCGCCGGAGAAATCAGCGTAGGGATCGTGCTCGCCACTGCTGCCTTCGGACAGGCGGAATTTCAGGGCCAGCCCATCGCGTGAATCGGCTGCGCGCAGCGCTTCCTCGACGTCGATGGTGCCGTCCTTGGCCATCCGGAACAGGCACTGGTCGAAGCTTTCCATGCCTTCCTCCAGGGACGCCTCCATGGCCGCCTTGATCTCGTGCACCTGGCCGCGACGGAGCAGGTCGCGGATCATTGGTGTGTTGATCAGCACCTCCGTGGCCGGCAGGCGGCGCCCGTCCATGCCCTTAACCAGCCGCTGGCTGACCACCGCACGCAGGTTGAGTGACAGGTTCATCAGTACGTTGCGGTGGGCGCTTTCGGGGAAGAAGTTCAGGATGCGCTCGATGGTCTGGTCAGCGTTGTTCGAATGCAGCGTCGCCAGGCACAGGTGGCCGGTTTCGGCGAAGGCGATCGCCGCCTCCATTGTTTCCGCATCCAGGATCTCACCAATCAGGATCACGTCCGGCGCTTCACGCATCGCATTCTTCAGCGCGTTGTGGAAAGCATGGGTGTCGAGCCCGACCTCGCGCTGGTTGACGATCGACATCTTGTGCTTGTGCAGGTATTCGATCGGATCCTCGATGGTGAGGATGTGCCCGGTCGTGGTGCTGTTGCGGTGGTCGATCATCGAGGCCAGCGAGGTCGACTTGCCCGAGCCGGTCGAGCCGACCACCAGCACCAGCCCGCGCGGGGTCATGATGACGTCCTTCAGGACCTGGGGCAGGTTGAGTTCTTCGATGCTGGGGATCTTGCTGCGGATCGCGCGGATCACCATGCCGACCTCGCCGCGCTGCTTGAACACGTTGACGCGGAAGCGCCCGGCGTCGGGCAGGGCAATGGCCATGTTGAGCTCGAGCTCGCGCTCGAACTGCGGGGCCTGGCCCTCATCCATCAGCGAGTAGGCGATCTTCTTGACCATCCCGGGCGGCAACCCGGTATTGCCCAGCGGATAGAGTTTCCCCTCGATCTTGATGTATACCGGTGCTCCGGTCGTCAAGAACATGTCCGACGCGTTCTTTTCGGTCATCAGCTTCAGGAAATAGCCGATATCCATGCGAAATGTTTCCCCAACAATCAGCGGCTTGCCATTGCAAGCGCACCGCAGGCTTCCGACAATGGCCGCGCACACAACTCTGGCGACGGCACCCCCAATGAAACCTAGCTTCGCACAAATACGACGGGCCCTGTATGTGACGGTGTGCGCATTCGCGCTCTCTGGTGCCGCACAGGCGCAGGATGGCGCGCTGGAACTGATGCAGGCCCGGCAGGCGGTCGACAAGGCCACCCAGGCCGATGCCGACCAGTACGCCCCGGACCTGATCGCCGTGGCCCGGCAGGGCCTGGAGCAGGCCCAGCGCGCCGCCGGTGACCGCCGCGAGCGCAAGAACGCGCCGATGCTGGCCGTTCGCGCCACGGTCGACGCCGACCTGGCCCGCGCCCGCAGCGAGGAAGCCACCGCCACGGCCCAGCTGCAGCTGCGCCGCAATGAAGTCACCCAGCTGCAGCGCCAGCTCGCCACCGGGGAAGACCGCTGATGATCTCCACCAAGATGCGCATGCCCTGCCTGCTGCTGGCCGCCAGCCTCAGCCTGCCGCTGATGGCCCAGGCCGCCGATGACCCGGCGGTGGCCCAGCTCACCCAGCGCCTGATGGCGATCCAGGCCAACCCGGATGCCGCCCAGCTGGCCGCCTTCGAGCGCCTGCAGGCCCAGCAGGCCGTGGCCGACCTGGCCAAGGCCAAGCGCCGCGATCTGGACCAGGCCCGTTACCTGGCCGAGCGCCGGGTCGAGATCGCCGAGACCAGCGTCCGTGCCGCGTTGGCCCAGCGTGAGGTCGACCAGCTCGAGCGCACCCGCAGCGAGCTGTTGATCGAAGCCAGCCGCCGCGATGCCCAGCGGGCGCGCCAGGAAGCCGAGCGCCTGCGCGTCCAGGCCCAGATCCAGGCCGAGGAAAGCGAGCGCCTGCGCCAGGCGGCCGAGCAGGAAGCGTTGGCCCGCCAGGACGCCGAAACCGCGCTGACCAGCGTGGCCGGCAAGCAGACCGCGCGCCTGAGTGCGGCCCAGCAGAATGCCGCCAAGCTGGCCCGTGAAGAAGCCGAGCTGGTGTCGGGCAGCAAGCTGCCGGGCTCGAAGTTCGAGTCCCGCGGGGAAGTGTTCACCTTCAGCGGCGACGCCTTTGCCGCCGGCAAGGGCAGCCTGTCAGGCGGGGCCAAGGGCCAGGCCAAGGCGCTGGCCGAGTACCTGAACATCGGCAAGAAGGGCCGGGTCCGGATCGAAGCCTATGACGCGGCCGCCGGCGTCGGCCAGCAGCGTGCCGAGGCGCTGCGCGATGCACTCGTGGCCGCCGGTGTCAGTGCCAGCCGGCTGCAGGTCAGCGGCAAGAAGGCCGCGGCGACCAAGGCCCGTTCGGCGGAAGTCATCATCGCGCCCTGATGCCGGGCCGGGTGGTGGGGGGGGGGGGGGGGGGGGGGGGGGGGGGGGGGGTGGTGGTTTT
>JAEZCF010000122.1 GCA_023430045.1 Pseudomonadota bacterium
CCCTTGGCGCCGGCGAATCGAATCGAGGCAACAGCATGGAATTCAAGGATTACTACGCCACCCTCGGGGTGGAACCGGGTGCTGGCGAAGGCGAAATCAAGACGGCTTACCGGCGGCTGGCGCGCAAGTACCATCCCGATGTCAGCAAGGAGGCCGGCGCCGAGGACAAGTTCAAGGCGATCAACGAGGCTTACGAAGCGCTGCGCGACCCGCAGAAGCGCGCGGCCTACGACCAGCTTCGCGCGCAGGGTTACCGACCCGGCGAGGAATTCGACGTGCCGCCGAACTTCGGTGGCGGTGGCGGCTTCAATTTCGAAGAGGTGTTCGGTGGCGGTGCAGGAGCCAATGGTGGCTTCAGCGACTTCTTTGAAAGCCTGTTCGCACGCCAGCGCGGCGGCGGCCAGCATGGCGGGCCCGGGCCGGGCTTCGGCGGCGGCCCGGCACCCAGCCGCGATACCCGCGCGAAGCTTTCGGTGCCGCTGGAGGCTGCCTACAACGGTGATTCATTGCGCATCACCGTCAATGGCCGGCAGCTGGACGTGCGCGTGCCCAAGGGCATCCGGCCAGGGCAGGTGATCCGTCTGGGCGGGCAGGGCACCGCTGGCGGCAATCTGCTGCTGGAAGTGGAATATGCCGCGCATCCGCAGTTCGAGGTGGATGGCCGCAACATCCTTTACACCTTGCCGGTCACACCGTGGCAGGCGGCGCTGGGCACCAGCATCAGCGTGCCGACCCTGGGTGGCGCGGTGGAACTGAAGATTCCGGCTGATTCGGATGCCGGGCGCAAGTTGCGGCTGCGTGGCCGTGGCCTGCCGGGCACCCCGGCAGGCGACCAGATCATCGAGCTGGAGATCGTCGCACCGGCCGCCACCGATGAAGCGCGCAAGGAAGCGTACCGGAACCTTGCCAGGGCGTTCGGCGAGACTGCCTGATACCGGGGAACCGGCGTTCCAGGAAGCAGCCGGCCAGAGCCCGGCTCTACGCGACACGCCCATGCCGAGCAGCCATGGCGGCAGTGCCGGCCGCTGGCCGGCAATCCGGCAATGCATTGGCCGGTCAGGGCCCGAGGTCAGCTGGCCGGCTGCGTGAACACCCGTTCCAGCACCTCGGACAGCTCATCTTCCGAAAACGGCTTGGTGATGTAGGCTTTTGCGCCCTGGCGCATGCCCCACATGCGGTCGGTGTCCTGGTCCTTGGTGGTGACCAGGATCACCGGGATGTGCCGCGTCGATGCGTCGCGGGCCAGCGTGCGCGTCGCCTGGAAGCCGTTGAGGTTGGGCATCACCACGTCCATCAGCACCAGATCGGGCAGCTCGGCACGCGCCGCTTCCACCCCGGCTGCACCGTCGGTGGCGGTCAGGATCTCGTGCCCGAGCTTTTCGACAATGCGCTGTATTCCCAGCAACTGCGACGGCGAATCGTCGACGATAAGAATGCGTGCCATGGTTTCCCCCGATGATGCCCGCAGTTTAGTGCGGCGTCCGGTCGCGGGTGAAGCGCATCGCGGACCGTCCGTCGCCTGCCTGCGACGCTCAGTCGATCCGCACCACGGTGCGGCCCAGTGAGCCACCTGCCAGCATGCCGTCGAACACGTCCGGCAATTCCGCCAAGGCGATTTCGTGCGTGCAGATGGTGTCCAGGTGCGCTGGCCTCCATGCGCCGCCCAGCTTCTCCCATACCTGCTCGCGCAGCGCGCGCGGCGCGTTGGCCGATGAAACGCCCAGCAGCGAGACACCACGCAGGATGAAGGGCATGACGGTCATGTCCAGCGCGGGCGACGCAGCCAGCCCGGCGCTGACCACGCTGCCATAGGGCACGGTCTGCGCCAGCAGGCTGGCCAGCATCGGGCCACCGGCGTTGTCCAGGCCCCCGCCGAAGCGTGCCGACTGCAGGGGGGCGCTGTCGGCCAGCACCTGGCGCGGCAGCACCTCGGCCGCGCCGATCGAGCGCAGCCAGTCGGCCTGGTCCGCCTTGCCACTGATCGCATGTACGTCATGGCCGGCACGGCTGAAGATGTCCACGGCCAGGCTGCCCACGCCACCACTGGCACCGGTGACCGCCAGCGGGCCGTGCTCGCGCGTCAGCCGGTTGTCGTGCAGGCGCAGCAGGGCCAGAGCGGCGGTGAAGCCGGCGGTACCGAGAATCATCGACTCGCGCGGGGAAAGTCCCGGCGGCTGTGCGATCACCGCGCTGGATTCCAGCCGCACATACTGGCTGTAACCCCCGTCGCGGGTTTCGCTGAGCCCGCAGCCGGTGGCCAGTACCGCATCGCCCTCGCGCCAGGCGGGATCGCTGGAGGCCGCCACGATGCCGGCCACATCGATCCCTCCCACCAGCGGAAACCGCCGCAGGATGCGTCCCTTGCCGGTGCCGGCAAGCGCATCCTTGTAGTTCACCGACGACCATTGCGCACGTACCAGCACCTGCCCGGGCGACAGATCATCGATCTCCAGGCGCTCGAAGCCGCTGCGGTGGCCGCCGGCGTCGCGGTGGATGCGAAAGGCGGTGAATGTGTCTGGAGAGGTCATCGAAACGCTCGCTGACGGAAGAAATCGACACACTACCCCTTCCAATCCTGCTGGTCTGCCCCATCTAGTAGAATCACCCAACCGGTATCTGGCTGGTGTCACGGGAAGGGCCCGTGGCGCAGCCCAATTCAGATGGAGCGTGCATGGCCTGGAATACACCCGGCGGCAACAGGGGCGGACAACGTCCCGACGAGAACCGACGGGGGCCATCCAGGCCCCGGGGCGGCGGATTTGGTGGTGGCTGGGGCGGCTTTCCCGGTCCATTGAAGGACATGCTGGACGGCGGCATCGTCCGCTGGATCGTGGTCGCGCTGGTACTGCTGCTGCTGTTCTCCAGCTTCCAGCTGATCGGCGAACAGCAACGTGGCGTGGTGCTGCGCTTCGGCCAGTTCTCGCGCATCCTGCAGCCCGGCCCGAACTTCAAGCTGCCGTGGCCGATCGAGTCGGTCACCAAGGTCAATGCGACCGAGATCAAGACCTTCTCGATCCAGGTGCCGGTGCTGACCCGTGACGAGAACATCGTCAACGTGTCGCTGAACGTCCAGTACCGCATCGACGACCCGCGCCTGTACCTGTTCGGCACCTTCGACGCCGACCAGGTGCTGGAGCAGTCCGCGCAGAGCGCGGTGCGCGAGGAAGTCGGCCGTGCCGACCTCAACTCCGTGCTCAACAACCGTGGTCCGCTGGCCACGGCTGCCGAAACCCGCCTGCAGACGCTGCTGGGTGCCTACCGTACGGGCGTGACCGTGACCGGCCTGACCCTGCCCGATGCGCGGCCGCCGGAAGAAGTGAAGCCGGCCTTCGACGAGGTCAACGGCGCGCAGCAGGTCAAGGAACGCCTGATCAACGAAGCGCAGGCCTATGCGGCCAAGGTGGTTCCCGAGGCCCGCGGCCAGTCCGCGCGTACCCGTACCACCGCCGAAGGCTACAAGCAGGCAGTGGTGGCGCGCGCCGAAGGTGACGCACAGCGCTTCACCCTGCTGCAGGAACAGTACAAGGGTGCGCCGGATGTCACCCGCAAGCGCCTGTGGCTGGAAACGGTGGAGCAGGTGCTTTCGGAGAACCGCAAGATCATCGGTGGTGATGGTCGCCAGCTGCTGTATGTGCCGGTTCCCGGCGACACGCGGGCCGGTGGTGCCGCGCAGCTGCCGCTGTCCAACCCGGACGTGGTGCTGCCGGCGGTGACCGGTGGTGCCGCACCCCAGCCGCGCGATGCGGGCAGGCCGACCGGCCGCCCGAGCGGACGACCGAGCAGCCGTGAGGAGGGCAGCCCATGAGGAACTCACTGTGGATCGGCCTGGTGGTCGTGATCCTGTTCGGCCTGCTTGGTTCGGTGTACGTGGTACGCGAAGACCAGACCGGCATGGTGCTCAACCTGGGCAAGGTAGTGCGTGCGGACATCAAGCCGGGCCTGCACTTCAAGCTGCCGCTGGTGGAAACGGTGCGGGTGTTCGACCGCCGCTTCCAGGTGCTTGATACCGCGCCGGCGCGCTACTTCACTGCCGAACAGAAGGACGTCAGCGTCGACTTCTTCGCCATCGGCTACATCTCCGATGTGCGCGACTATTTCCGGGCCACCGGTGGCGATCCGCGCGTGGCCAATGCACGCCTGGCGCCGATCATCACCGACTCGCTGCGCAACCAGATCAACTCGCGTTCGCTCACCCAGCTGGTATCGGGCGACCGCAGCGAGCTGATCGCCGACCAGCTGACCGGGATCAACGACGCTGTGCAGGGCCTGGGCATGCAGATCATCGACCTGCGCATCAAGCAGATCGACCTGCCGACCGACAGCCAGGTGATCAACGACGTGTACGAACGCATGCGCGCGCAGCGCAAGCAGGAAGCGGCGAAGCTGCGTGCGGAGGGCGAGGAGCAGTCGCTGACCATCCGCGCGCAGGCCGACCGCGAAAGCACCGTGCTGGTTGCCGAAGCCGAGCGTGATGCCCAGCGCGTGCGTGGTGAAGGCGATGCCGAAGCGACCCGCATCTACGGGCGTGCCGGTTCGGCGGATCCTTCGTTCTATGCCTTCACCCGCAGCCTGGAGGCCTACCGCGCCTCGCTGACCGACGGCAATGGGGTGATCGTGCTGGACAAGAACGATCCGTTCCTGCAGTACCTGAAGAGCGACCGCTGAGTCGCCACGTCATCCCACGGGGCCCGGCATATCCGGGCCTCGTGCTTTGTGGAGTATCCCGATGAAGGACCTGTTCTCCGCACTGTGCCTGGTGGCGGTGCTGGAAGGCCTGTTGCTGTTCGCCGCGCCGCTGGCGTGGAAGCGCATGGCCGAGCGCCTGCTGGAGATGCCCGGCACTACCTTGCGCAGCTTTGGTGGCCTGGTGCTGCTGGCCGGCCTGAGCCTGTTGTGGTGGCTACGTCATCCGGGCTAGGCGAGTCCGGCGCGTGGACTGCAGGAATGCCATCGGAACCGATGCCATGGATGACCTCGGTCACAGAGTTGAGTGTCGGGCCCGAAATGAGCGGATTACGACGATACCAGTCGCAGCGGCCGCTTGGATGACCGGTGCAGCGCTTCTAACGTCAAGGCTCCTTTCATGACCATCAAGGCACGGTCTCAATGCCGCGTAGCATCCATGGGCAAGAGCAACAGCGGAAGATCCAGGGTGAGGACCAATGTCGGCGCAGCCGTCAGGGCAAGCTCATTTCAGGAACGGAGCACCGTCGTCCTCTTCCGGTGACAGGAGTGAGATGGGTGGGCAATGCGCCGACGGATCGTCGCCGCCTGGTGACTCTCGCCATTGGTGTGCTCGTGGCAGGTGATCTGATCGCCTCGACGGCGACCACTGCCGGCACCCGCCGGGGGGGCAGCGGCCTCGCCGGCGCTCGGGCGGCCGGCACGGCAAGGTCGCTGGCCGTCGTACGAAACATGCACCGGAACGCCGCCGGATGCAGGGACCGCAGCGGGAACATCACGGGCATTGCCGGCGCACTCACGGATACGGCGGCAATGGTGTGCCGTTTTACCGTATTGCCGCGCGTATCGACCACCGATGAACCCCCATCCGGCGGCGTCAGGGATGGTGGTGTGCTCCAGCTGGCCAGCTGGTGGCTCTCGGCGTGGTATGCCGACCCCTGTGAAAATTTCGATGCTGCGGTGAACGGCTTCTGGAAGCTCGTCAATCCACCGCACAGGTTGATTCCGAGCCGGCTCCGCGAGCTGGACGAGGCGTTGCAGGACCAGCTTCTGCACACGCTGTCCCTGCTGCCATCCGCACCGGCGCCATCGCCAGCCGGCCGGTTGCTCGCCGACATCTGGGCCAGTGCGTTTCGTCCGGAGAGTCGCTCCTGGACAGTTTTCGCTCCCCAGGGGGCTGCGATCACCGCGCTTTCCACGCGCAGCGATGTGGAAGCCCACTTCTGCAATGGGCTGGGCGAGGGGCGCGATTCCATCATCGAATTCCGTAGCGGAGCCGGGATTGCCGAGCTGGACCTTGATGTGGCACTGCTGCCACCGCCGGAGCGCGAGGTGTACACAGCGGCGGCGGATGATCCGCGTGTCACCGTGCATCTCGAACGTGTCCAGGCACTGCTGACGAGCGCCGGAATGCCTGCCAGCGAAGCGGGCGTGAGCGCACCGGTCCTGCTGCAGATGGAGTCACGATTGGCGGCGTCTTCCGATGAACTGAGGGAGGTCGATCTGGACTCGGCACAGCGTGCGGTTCCGGACTTCCCTTGGCGGGAAACCTGGAATGCCCTGGGGCTGGATGCTGGCCAGAAGGTGTATGCCGGCCTGGAGCGTTGCCGCGTGCTGGGCATGCTGCTGCAGGACCATGACGTGTCGGAATGGAAGGCATGGCTGCTCTATCAGGAAGCACGACATGCACGGCCTTTCATTGAATATTCTTCGCATCCGGGGCAGGTGCTGCGCATGCTTGACCGCAGGGATCTGGCCCAGCAGGTGTTGAGCGGTTGGTTCATGGAGGGAATCAGGCCGGGCCCGGCGCAGCGCGCGCAGGCGATGTTCGAGCAGATCCGTCACCAGTTCCGGCAGGACGTCGAATCCTCGAAACTGCCGGCGGCGGACAAGCAGCGTGTCATCGATGCGCTGGTGGCGACGCAGCTGCAGCTCGGCGGACATGCGCACGGCGTTCCATCGACGAGCCAGCCCACCAAGGCCAGCTTCCTGCAGCATATCCAGGCATTGCGCTGTGCGTTCGTGCAGCGCGGTGTGCGCCAACTGGGTGGCGTGGCGGCGGCTCCTGCACTGCCAGCGCATCGGTTCTTCATGGCCTATGGGGTGGGCTATGACAAGGTGTTCGCATCGCCAGCGCTGGTGGCCAGCCTGCTGGACCAGGCCGCCGGCAGTGCGGAGATCGAATGGGCGACACTTGGGGTCATGCTCGGGCACGAACTGGGCCATGCGCTCGCCAATGTGGAACATCTCAGTGCGCAGGGGGTAGCCATCATGGCGCAGCTCGATGAGCAGATCGCCCAGCGCATCAACGACATCAGGGTCGCCGGCCGGGGGCTCGATGTGTCCAGGGTACTGGCGGAAGTCGCCTGCGATTTCAGGGGGCTCAGCACCGCGCGTCGTGCCGGACGCGCTGAGGCGTTGGCGGCCGGAGTGCGTTTCGATGACCGGTGCTTCTTCACCGAGGTCGCGCGGCTGCATGCGGCCAATCCGACATCGGCGCAGCTCAGGAAAGCCCTGGCCGAAGATGACCATCCGCCGCCGCAGGTGCGGGTCGCGTTGTTGCAGCAGGCAGAGGGATTCGAGGCCGCCTTCGACTGCCCGCCCACGACGTCCGCGGCGTTCGATGCTGTCGTCTGAACGGTGCGGCGGCCCAGGGTAGCAAGGGCCTCGGGAAACCCGGATAATGCACAAAAGCCGGACGGGCCTCCCGTTCGGCTTTTTCCGTGTCCGGCCCTGTCATCGCCGGTGGCTCCCCGCTGGAGCCGCCATCCCCGCGCTGGCCGGTCCGTGCCCGGTTCAACCGTCCGCGGCCCCGATGGCCGCACACAATTCGAGGAGCCCGCCATGGGTCAGTCTGTCGTAGTGCTTGGTGCCCAATGGGGCGATGAAGGCAAGGGCAAGATCGTTGATCTGCTTACCGAGGAAATCGGTGCCGTCGTGCGTTTCCAGGGCGGCCACAATGCCGGCCACACGCTGGTCATCAACGGCAAGAAGACCGTCCTGCACCTGATCCCGTCAGGCATCCTGCGTGCCGACGCGCTGTGCCTGATCGGCAATGGCGTGGTGATTTCCCCGGCCGCGCTGCAGAAGGAGATCGCCGAGCTGGAAACGTCCGGCGTGGAAGTGCGTTCGCGCCTGAAGATCTCCCCGGCCGCGCCGCTGATCATGCCGTACCACATCGCCCTGGACCAGGCACGCGAACGCGCCGCCGGCGGCAAGGCGATCGGCACCACCGGTCGGGGCATCGGCCCGGCCGACGAAGACAAGGTGGCGCGCCGCGGCATCCGCATCGCCGATCTGCATTATCCGGCGCAGCTGGAGGAACTGCTGCGCACGGCACTGGATTACCACAACTTCGTGCTGACGAAGTACCTGGGCACCGATGCGGTGGATTTCCAGCAGACCTTCGATGAAGCGCTGGCATTCGGCGAATACGTGCAGCCGATGAAATCCGACGTGGCCGGCATCCTCCACGACCTGCGCAAGCAGGGCAAGCGCGTGCTGTTCGAAGGCGCGCAGGGCGCACTGCTGGACATCGACCACGGCACCTATCCGTACGTGACCAGCTCCAACACCACGGTCGGTGGCGCATTGGCCGGCGCGGGCGTCGGTGCCGATTCCATCGATTACGTGCTGGGTATCGCCAAGGCCTACGCCACCCGTGTCGGCGGCGGCCCCTTCCCGACCGAGCTGGACGATGAAATCGGCCAGGGCATCCGTGACCGTGGCGCCGAATACGGTGCTTCCACCGGTCGCCCGCGTCGTTGCGGCTGGATGGACATCGTGGCCCTGAAGCGCGCCGTGGCGATCAACGGCATCAGCGGCCTGTGCATCACCAAGCTGGACGTGCTGGATGGCATGGAAAAGCTGAAGGTGTGCATCGCCTATGAGTATCGGGGCAAGCGTACTGAATACGCGCCGCTGGATGGCCAGGGTTGGGAAGAGTGCACGCCGGTGTACCTGGAGTTCCCGGGCTGGAGCGAGAACACTCACGGCATCACCCATTGGGACGATCTGCCGCCGGCCGCGCGTGCCTACCTGCGTTCGCTGGAAGAGCTGGCCGGTTGCCCGATCAGCATCGTCTCCACCGGTCCGGACCGCGACCACACCATGGTCCTGCAGGACCCGTTCGCCTGATACGGGGCCGCATCCGGTAACGAAGGAGTCCCGCGCGAGCGGGACTTTTTCGTTGCAGGGGTGATGGACATGCCTTCAGGCCTGCACGGGCGGCTCACGGCGGCCGGCTCATCCTCGGCCCAGATCCCCGATGGAGCGATCCATGACCGACTATACGTTGCAGGAACTGGCGAAGAAGATGGCCGACATCGATTTCGTCATGTTGCAGACGCGCACCGACGATGGCGAACTCGCCGCGCGGCCAATGAGCAACAATGGTGATGTTGATTACCAGGGCGACAGCTGGTTCTTTGCGCTGGACAGCACGCGGATGGTGTCGGACGTGCAGCGCGAGCCCAACGTACTGCTGTCGTTCACGGGGTCGAAGGGACTGCTGGGCAGGCCGCCGCTGTTCGTGGCGGTGCAGGGGCGTTGCCATCTGCATCGTGATCGGGCGACGCTGGCCGATCACTGGGTAGAGGACCTGGAACGCTGGTTTGAACAGGGCGTGGATACCCCGGGCCTTGTGCTGCTGCACGTGCGTGCGTCGCGCATCGCCTGGTGGGACGGCGAGGACAACGGCGAGCTGCGTGTCTGATGACCATGGTCTGCTGCAAATACAGGCCGGCGACGCGTCGCCGGCTCCTGCATCGCACACCGTGATCAGGCCGCGAAGCACCCCGTAATGGCCCGCCCAGCAGCATGCATCAGCGTGCCCGGCCACCCAGCAGCGGATAAGGATTTATTGATTCGCCTTTCCACCACTGCTTTTCCGGACCCAGCACGTGGACTTCGAAGTGCAAGTGCGGTGCTTCGGCATTGGCGTTGCCGGTACTGCCGACATAGCCGATCACCTCGCCCCGCTTCACCTGCTGTTTCTCCGCAAGGCCGTCCGCATACCGCTGCAGGTGCGCGTAGTAGTAGCAGTACGTGCCGCCCGGCTCGAACTGGTAGATGGTGAGCCCACCACGGTCGCTGTCGAACAGCTTCTCGATCTGGCCATCGGCCACCGCCAGCACCGGCGTACCTTCGGCCGCCAGGATGTCGATCGCATCGTGAACGCGGCCTTCGCTGCGCGCGTCGGTGAATGTGTCCTGCAACTGCGCTGGCTGGATGCCCTGCACCGGCAGCAACAGGCCGCTCTGCGCGATGGCGGGAGCTGCCGGTGGCGACAGCGTGGAGGGCCGCGCCGGCTCCAGCGTGAGCGGCGCGCCCGATACGGCAGTGGGAGCCAGTGGTTCGGGGCGGGCTGGCCCGATGCCGTCACTTGAGCTGGCTTCAGTCGTGGCCGATACGACGGCAGGGGGCGCGTCTCCGGGACGCAACCACCAGCCCACGCCAAGCCCAAGTACCAGCCCCGCAGCGATCAACGGCATCAGGCGCATCGGGCTTACTCCTGCATGATGACCGGGATGGACGGGCCGACCGCATCGGCCACGCGGACCGCGTCCCAGTTGGTCATGCGCACGCAGCCGTGGGATTCGGTCTTGCCGACGTGCCCGGGCTCAGGGGTGCCATGCAGGCCGTAATGCGGCTTGTCGATGTCAATCCACACGCGGCCCACCGGATTGTTCGGGCCGGGCGGCAGGGTCTGCTTGCTCTCCCCCTTGCGGGCGTCCCAGAACAGCTTCGGGTTGTAGTGGAACGTCGGATCGCGCGATACGCCCAGTACCTTCCATTTGCCGATCGGCAATGGATCGTGCTTGCTGCCGGAGGACACCGGAACCTGCGCAAGCACCTTGCCCTGGTCGTCCTGCAGCTGCAGCGTCGAGTCGGATTTGTCGATCACCAGCCGGGTGGCCTTCGGCAAGGACCCGCTGCCGATGTTCGGAACCTGGATGCGCGAACCGGCCTTGGACAGATCCACGCCCGGGTTCAGCGCGCGCAGCAGGGCAGGGGAGGCGTGGAAGCGTTCACCGAGCGCTTCTTCCACGGAGCCGAATCCCAATGATTTCAGTCTCGCCTGGGCTGCGGGTGTCTTCGGCGTGGGCTGGAAGGGGCCGGCGACATCCTCGGCAGTCAGCGTGTATGACACAAGGGGTTGAGTGGTATCGGCCTGCAGTGCCTTCCACGTGGCATCGTCCAGTTCACCGGTAACGGTGAGTCCGCGTGCCGACTGGAAACCTGAAACAGCGCGCCGCTGGTTGGAGCCGACTTCACCGTCGATCTGTCCCGGGGAGAAGTTGGCGCGGTCCAGCAGGACCTGCGCGTGCAGCGGCGAACGTGCCGCGCTGTTCACCGTGTTGGTCGTGACTGCAGGGGGCGTGGCGGCAGGCGCCTGTGCCAGGGCGGGCAGGCAGGTGGCCAGGGCAAGGCCGAGCAGGCAGATGCGGGCGGTTCGGGGTGTAGGCATCCAGTTATCCTTTGAATGGAGAGGGGGATCAGAGGGTGTCAATAGCGTTGTCGCGCCGGTGAGCTGGCGCCGCCGGAGGTATCGCCAGCCTTACGTGCGGCGTGATGCGGTCCGGCTGTCGGCCTTGGGTGTGGCAGGTCGTCGGGTCGCGGTCTTCTTCGTTGATTTCTTCGTGGCCTTCTTCGCCGTGGCCTTCTTGGCCGTTGATTTTTTCGCTCCCACTTTCTTCGTGGCGGTCTTGCGGGTGGGCTTCCTTGCTGCCTTGCTTGCCGTTTTCTTCGCGACCTTGCGGGTAGTCTTCTTCGCGACCTTGCTGGCAGAAGCCTTTTTTGCCGCCGGCTTCTTCGCAGCGGCTTTCTTTGCCGCCGTCTTGCGCGTCTTGCGGGCAGTGCTCTTGCTGGCAGCCTTCTTCGCTGCCCCGCGTACACTGCCGCTGCGCTTGCCGCCGCCGTCCTGCTTGTTCACCGTGGCCCAGGCAATACGCTCGGCCGTCTCCTCGCTGGCGCCGCGCTCGCGTTCGCTGCCTTCGATGTGGGCGGCCTGGCGCTTCTGTTTGTCCGTGTAGGCGGACTTCTCACCACGGGGCATGTCGGTTCTCCTCCGGATATCAGGCCAGCAGTCGCAGTTTTGGTTCGCGCGCCCATTGGCGGGTGGCTGCGGCGGCGAGGAAGCCGTCGGTATCGTCGGCGCCGATGACGCCGGCATCGCTGCCGACGCCGGCGGCCTTCAGCACTATCGCGCCGCCGTCGTCCCGGGCGATCGCCTTCAGGTGCGCCCAGGCATTGCTGGCGAACTCCAGGGCGGCAGCTTCCTTCGCCAGTGCCTTGCCGGCCTCCTTTGCCAGCACGACGGCCACGGCGTCAAATACCATCGAAGGCGTGCCCGCCAGCTGGCCATCGGCCGCCAGGCGCTTGCCGTCGCTCAGCACGGCGCCACCGAGTTTCGGAGCCACCAGCTTCACATCCGCACCGGCCTTCTTCGCGGCCTTGCGCAGCGCGGCGATCGTGCCCGCATCGGATCCTTCGTCGAACAGGATGCCGATGCTGCGGCCCTGCAACGTCTCCCGGTTGCGGCCAATGACCCGCACTTCCGGGGCCGCAGGCATGTCCATGGCCGGCACGGCCGCCGGCGCCGGGCTGGGCAGCGTATCCATGCCCAGGCCATCGGCCACGCGCTGCGCGAGTGCGTCGTCGATGTTGCGCACCTGGCCGACCACGCGTTCGCGCACGTGGGCGGTTTCCACTTTCGAAAGTTCGAATACCAGCGCGCTGGCCAGGTGTGCCTGCTCGGGTTTTTCAAGGCTGCGGAAGAACATGCGCGCCTGGCTGTAATGGTCCGCGAAACTTTCCGCACGCGTGCGGCCCTTGCGGCCATCATCGGCGACCACTGAAGCATGGCTGGCGAACCCCGCGCGCGTGGAGCGCGGGCTGTCTTCCTGCAGCGAACTGGGATCGTAGGCCACGCGTCCCTTGGGTACCTGCATCTGCATGTGCCCGTCGCGCTGGTGGTTGGCGAACGGGCACTTCGGCGCATTCACCGGAATCTGATGGAAGTTCGGTCCGCCAAGCCGGATGAGCTGGGTATCCAGGTAGGAGAACAACCGTCCCTGCAGCAGCGGGTCGTTGCTGAAATCGATGCCGGGCGGCACATTGGCGGGGCAATAGGCCACCTGTTCGGTTTCGGCGAAGAAATTGTCCGGCCAGCGGTCGAGCACCATGCGGCCGATCACCTGCAATGGCACCAGCGATTCTGGGATGATCTTGGTCGGATCCAGGTGGTCGAATGGAAACTGCTCCGCGTCTTCTTCGCTGAACAGCTGCACCGCCAGCTCCCATTCGGGGAAATCGCCGCGCTGGATCGCTTCGAACAGGTCGCGCCGCTGGAAATCGTTGTCGGCGCCCTGGAGCTTCAGGGCCTCATCCCACACGGTGGACTGCACGCCGAGCTTCGGCCGCCAGTGAAACTTCACGAAGGTCGATTCACCGGCATCGTTGAGCAGCCGGAAGCTGTGGATGCCGAACCCTTCGATCATGCGCAGCGAGCGTGGAATGGTGCGGTCACTCATGGCCCACATGATCATGTGCATCGACTCGGGCATCAGCGAAACGAAGTCCCAGAAGGTATCGTGGGCGCTGGCGGCCTGCGGGAAGGCACGGTCCGGTTCCATCTTCACCGCATGGATGAGGTCGGGGAACTTCATTGCGTCCTGGATGAAGAAGACCGGGATGTTGTTGCCCACCAGGTCCCAGTTGCCTTCGCTGGTATAGAACTTCACCGCGAAGCCACGCACGTCGCGGGGTGTATCCACCGATCCCGCGCCGCCGGCCACGGTGGAGAAACGGGTGAATACCGGGGTCCTCACGCCGGTTTCGGTCAGCACCTTCGCGCGGGTATACCGGTCGAGCGAACGGGTGAGTTCGAAGTAGCCATGCGCCGCGCTGCCACGTGCATGAACGATGCGTTCGGGAATGCGTTCGTGGTCGAAATGGGTGATCTTCTCGCGCAGGATGAAGTCTTCCAGCAGCGTCGGCCCACGCGGGCCGTCGCGCAGCGAGTTCTGGTTGTCGGCAACCTGCAGGCCCTGGTTGGTGGTCAAGGGCGGGTGCGTTGCACCGGCGCGCTGATGCAGCTCATCACCGTTGCCGCGCTCGTCGGCAGCGCTGGAGCGCGGGGGTGTGGCGGGCTTGCGCGAAGGCTTGCGGGCTGACATGGGGTTCTCCTGGGCGGCGTGCTGTTTTTGTATGGCGTGCTTTGCAGACAGTGGCCCGCGGCGCGTGAAGGGGCAGTCCCGCGCAGGTGAAACCCGGGTCAGTTATGCTGTGACCATGCGTGTTGAACCCGCCGACATCGAAGCCCTTTTCGACGCCATTCCGGACGTTCTGTTCTTCATCAAGGACCGTGAAGGGCGCTATACGCACATCAACCAGACCATGCTCCGGCGGCTGGGGTTGAAGTCGCGCAAGGAGGTCATCGGCCGTACGGCTGCGGAAATCTACCCGACCGGGCTCAGCGCGGATTACGCCGATCAGGATGCCCGTGTCCTGGAGGGCGCGGTGATCGAGAACCTGATGGAACTGCATCTGTTCGCCAACCGCGAACCGGGCTGGTGCCTGACCTGCAAGCGTCCGTTGTCCATCGACGGCCAAATCCGAGGGCTGATCGGCATCTCGCGTGACCTTGGCCAGAAGCACAGCCTGGGCGCGCAGTACGAGCATCTGCGGCTGGCCCTGGCGCACCTCAACGCACACTACGCCGAGAACGTGCGCATGCAGACCCTGCTGGACATCACCGGATTTTCGCTGTCCAAGCTGGAGCGGAGCTTCCGCAAGGTGTTCCAGATGACGCCTCAGCAGGTGCTCACCCGCTTGCGCATCCAGATGGCCATGCATCTGCTGCATGGTGACGAAAGCATCGCCAGCATCGGCCACGCCTGCGGTTTCACCGACCAGAGCGCGTTCACCCGCAAGTTCAAGGCCGAGACCGGAATGTCGCCGCGCGCCTATCGTGTCCGTATCGGTGAACTGGCCGGGGCATGAGCCGGCAGGCCCTCCGGCCTATCCCCCCGGACCGCGGGACAAGGTAATGTGATGGACTTGTCGACGCACAGCGTGCCTTTCATGCCTGCCAATCCACGTCCTTCCGCCACCGCTTCTCCACGCCTGGGCCATGCGCTCAGGCCCCGCCAGCTGATCATGATGGGGCTGGGCAGCGCCATCGGTGCCGGCCTGTTCCTGGGGTCCGGCGTCGGTGTGCAGCTGGCAGGCCCCGCCGTGCTGGTGTCGTATCTGGTCGCTGGCGCGCTGGTGATCATCGTCATGAATGCACTGGGCGAAATGGCCGCCGCCAAGCCGGCCAGCGGTGCTTTTTCGGTCTATGCCGCCGATGCGCTCGGGCCGACCGCCGGCGCCACGCTGGGCTGGCTGTGGTGGGTACAGCTGGTGATCGTGATCGCCGCCGAGGCCGTGGGCGCGGCCGGCCTGCTGGCTACGGTATGGCCGGGCCTGTCGGTACCGATGTCCGCGTTGGCCTTCATGGTGCTGTTCACTGCGGTCAACCTGTTGGGCGTGAAGAATTTCGGCGAGTTCGAGTTCTGGTTCGCCATCCTCAAGGTCATCGCGATCCTGGCGTTCATCGCCATCGGCGCGGCGCTGCTGATGGGCTGGCTGCCGCAGGTGGCATCGCCGGGGCTGAGCAATTTCACCGCCCATGGCGGTTTCGCGCCGACCGGACTGGCGGGTGTCGGTGCGGCATTGCTGGTGGTGATCTTCGCCTTTGGCGGCACGGAAATCGTCGCCGTTGCCGCAGCGGAGACCGAGGACCCCGAACGCAGCATCGCCCGTGCGATCCGTACCGTGGCCTGGCGCATCCTGGTGTTCTACATCGGCTCGCTGAGCGTGATCATCGCCGTGGTGCCATGGACCAGTGAAACGCTGAAGTCGCCGTTCGCGGCGGTTCTGGAAGCGGCGAACATTCCGGGCGCGGCAACCGCCATTACTTTGATAGCAGTCATCGCCCTGCTGTCCGCGCTCAATGCCAATCTGTATGGGGCGTCGCGGATGGTGTTCTCGCTGGCGCAACGCCATGAAGCCCCCGCGCTGCTGGGCTGGGCGGACCGCCGCCAGGTTCCGGTACTGGCGGTGCTGGCCAGCGTGCTGTTCGGCTTCGTGGCCACGGTGCTGGAGCTGGTGTTTCCGGACAGGGTGCTGCCGGTGCTGCTCAACATCGTGGGTTCCACCTGTCTGCTGGTATGGACGCTGTCGCTGGTGTCGCAGCTGATCCTGCGCCGACGCGCCGATCGCGCCGGGAAAGCGCTGCCGTTCCGGATGGCGGTGTTCCCGTGGCTGACCTGCATCGCGCTGGGCATTCTTGCGCTGATCTTCGGCCTGCTGTTGTCCGAAGCACAGACACGGTTGCAGTTCCTCTCCATGGTTGGCCTGACCGTCGCGATTGCTTCGGTGAGTGCACTGGCGCGGCGCGGGCGTACCCGGTCCGTCTGACGCTTCTGCCAACGCTCGGTTGGGACGGAAAGGAATGCAGCCAGCCTGGGGCTGGCTGCATGTCCACGGACCCAGTGCGGGTCAGTCGCGACGATCCAGGGCGGCGGCTTTGCCACCGGAGATCAGACACTTGGTGAACTCCAGACCGCAGGTGGTGATGCTGCCTCCGGTGGTCATGCAGGCCACGAACTGGAGACCACAGTCCGCCACTCCACGCTGTTCAGCAGGCTTGGCGTTGGCGGATGGAATGGCGAAGGCAAGAACCAGGGCAGCGGAAGCAACGACGGATTTCAGGTGATTCATGGTTGTTCTCCGATAGTCTGAAAACGCCTGCGCGGAATGCGAGGCGCTGCACGCGACCCCGTTCGCGTTCCGGGATCCCGTCCTGGCGGGCCAGTGCGAGGACGTGCAGCCATCCTGCGCAGCGGAGGCGCACATCGAGCACGCTGAAACGCGACGCAGATCCCATGTAGACGTCTTTTTTGTCGCTTCGTGATGGGCCGCCCGGATGTGGCGGACGCTCAGTTGTTACTGAACGCGACCCGGCGCAGATGCGATCTGCCAAGCCCGTCATAATGCGAATTCGCGTCGGATGACTGGCGTTTACGGCGATGCCAGATGCGACGGATATCGGTCGTGACGTGATGTCAGGCCGGTGGAAAACGAAACGGCCCGCATGCGCGGGCCGTCCGTGTCATCGATGAGGACGTGGTTCAGGCTTCGATGGCGTCATCCTTGTAGGCATCCACCGGAATGCAGGCGCACATCACGTTCTTGTCGCCATACACATTGTCCACGCGTGCCACCGGCGGCCAGTACTTGGCCTGGCGCAGGCTGGCCAGCGGGAACGCAGCCAGCTCGCGCGGGTAGGCATGCGTCCACTCGCTGGCGGTCACGGCGGTCGCGGTATGCGGTGCATTCTTCAGCGGGTTGTCCTCGCGCTCCAGGCGACCGTCCTCGATTGCCGCGATCTCCTCGCGGATCTGGATCATCGCGTCGATGAAACGATCCAGTTCGTGCAGGGATTCGCTTTCGGTCGGTTCCACCATCAGCGTGCCGGCGACCGGGAAGCTCAGGGTAGGTGCATGGAAGCCGAAGTCGATCAGGCGCTTGGCGATGTCCTCGGCGCCGATGCCGGACACCTTTTCCAGCGGCCGCACATCGAGGATGCATTCGTGCGCGACCAGGCCGTTGCGGCCGGTATACAGCGTCCGGTAATGCGGCGCCAGGCGCGTGGCGATGTAGTTGGCGTTGAGCAGAGCGACCTGGGTCGCCTTGCGCAGTCCTTCGTTGCCCATCAGTGTGATGTACATCCAGCTGATCGGCAGGATCGAGGCACTGCCGAACGAGGCGGCCGATACCATGCCGACGTCGCCTTCGCCGCCCAGCACCTTGGGCAGGAACGGCGCCAGGTGCGATTTCACCGCGCACGGGCCGACGCCCGGGCCACCGCCGCCGTGCGGGATGCAGAAGGTCTTGTGCAGGTTCAGGTGCGACACGTCCGAGCCCCACTTGCCGGGCTTGGCGACGCCGACCAGGGCGTTCATGTTGGCGCCGTCGGTGTACACCTGGCCACCGTGCTGGTGCACGATCTCGCAGATGGTGACGATGTCTTCCTCGAACACGCCGTGGGTGGACGGGTAGGTGATCATCAGCGCGGCCAGGCGCTCGCCGTATTTTTCCGCCTGCGCACGGATGTCCTCGACATCGACGTTGCCGTTGGCGTCGCACCTGGTCACCACGACCTTCATGCCGCACATCTGGGCCGAAGCCGGATTGGTGCCGTGTGCCGACTCCGGGATCAGGCAGATGTCGCGATGGCCTTCCCCGCGCGAGCGATGGTAGGCGCGGATCGCCAGCAGACCCGCGTATTCACCCTGCGCGCCGGAGTTCGGCTGCAGGCTCACGGCGTCGTAGCCGGTGCATTCCACCAGCATCGCTTCCAGGCTTTCGATCAGCGCCTTGTAACCGACGGCCTGGTCGGCCGGGACCAGCGGATGGATGTTGCCGAACTCGGGCCAGGTCACCGGGATCATCTCGGCGGTGGCATTGAGCTTCATGGTGCACGAACCCAGCGGGATCATCGTGCGGTCCATGGCCAGGTCCTTGTCGGCCAGCGCGCGCAGGTATCGCAGCAGTTCGTGTTCGCTGTGGTGGGTGTTGAACACCGGGTGGGCGAGGAACGTGCTGGTGCGGCGCAACGGTGCCGGGATGGCATCAGCGGCGCTGCTGTCCAGTGCATCCACGTCGGCCGATGCACCGAACACGCCGGCCAGGGCGATGATGTCCTCGCGGGTGGCGGTCTCGTCCAGGCTGATGCCGACCGAGCTGTCGTCGATCGCGCGCAGGTTGTAACCGGCGGCACGCGCCTTTTCGTGAATGGCCGCAGCATCCACGCCGGTGATGTGCAGGGTGTCGAAGAAGTCGTTGCCGACTTCGACGCCGGCACTCCGCACGGCGGTGGCGAGGAGGGTGGCCAGGCGATGGGTGCGGCGGGCGATGCGTGTCAGCCCTTCCGGACCGTGGTACACCGCGTACATCGAGGCCATCACCGCCAGCAGTACCTGCGCGGTGCAGATGTTGGAGGTGGCCTTCTCGCGGCGGATGTGCTGTTCGCGGGTCTGCAGCGTGAGACGGTACGCCGGGTTGCCATGGGCGTCGACGGATACGCCGATCAGGCGGCCCGGCATGGAGCGCTTGTAGGCATCACGGCAGGCCATGAACGCGGCGTGCGGGCCGCCGAAACCGAACGGCACACCGAAACGCTGCGAGTTGCCGACCACGATGTCCGCGCCCCATTCGCCGGGGGCCGCGATCAGCGTCAGAGCAAGCAGGTCGGTAGCCACCGCCACCAGGCCGCCACGGGCATGCACGGCCTCGGCCAGCGCCCTGTGGTCGGCAACCTGGCCGAAGGTGTCCGGGTACTGCAGCAGGATGCCGAATGCCTCGGCCTCCATCGCTTCGGCCGGAGTGCCGACGCGCAGCACGATGCCCATGGGCTCGGCGCGGGTGCGCAGCAGTTCCAGCGTCTGCGGGTGCACGGCATCGTGCACGAAGAAGGTGTCCGACTTCGACTTGGCCGAACGCTTGGCCAGGGTCATTGCTTCGGCGGCGGCAGTGGCTTCGTCCAGCAGCGAGGCGTTGGCGATCTCCATGCCGGTGAGGTCGGCGCACATGGTCTGGAAGTTGATCAGCGCTTCCATGCGGCCCTGCGAGATCTCGGCCTGGTACGGAGTGTAGGCGGTGTACCAGGCCGGGTTTTCGAGGATGTTGCGCAGGATGACATTCGGCGTATGCGTGCCGTAGTAGCCCTGACCGATGAAGCTGCGCAGCACCGTGTTCTGCTCGGCGATCGCGCGGATCTTCGCCAGCGCCTGCACCTCGGTGATCGATTCGGGCAGCGCCAGCGGGGCCGGCGACTTGATCCGCGCCGGCACGATGGCGTCGGTCAGTGCGTCCAGCGAGGCGTGGCCGACGACGTCGAGCATCTGTGCGATCTCGGCATCATTGGGGCCGATGTGGCGCTCGACGAACGCATCGTGATGCTCGAGCTCGCGCAGCGAAGGGGTGTTCTGGGACATGGCAGGGATCCGTCGGGAAAGGGGACGCACATGGGCCGGCCGCCAATCGGCAGCCTGCGGGCGCCCCTCTGTCCTTTTGCCTGAGAGTTTAAAAGCGCGCATCGGCGCGGCTTCGTGCCCCTTCGGCGCCGGATCGAACCGGTCTCTCCAGAGTTTTGATGCGGGTGGTATCGGGCCTGAGCGATTACGGGCGTTGCGCCTTCGGCAGCGGTGTCCTGCTTCTCCCACCGTGTTGCCCGCCGATTATAACGGCTGGTCCCGGGTTCCGGGGCCAGCGCTGCGGCGACGGGCCTGAACAGGCGATGGACCACCATGCGCCGGTCATCCCGGGCGCATGGAATTGCCGACCGTGAAGGCCTATCATCGCCGGACTCTCCTGTTCATCTGGCGCCCCGTGCTTTCGCGATGGGGCGCCTGCCCGGCGTGCGTCCATGCATGCCGGCCAGCCCGCCGGACCTCGCGCATGACCGCCGCCTCACCCTCGACCCGCCGTCTCGCCCTGCTGCTCGCAGGCCTGGCGATGTTCGGGCCGTTTTCCATCGACACGATTTTCCCTGCGTTTCCGCAGCTGGCCGAGCGCCTGGCGGTGGACGAAGTCGCCGTGCAGCAGACGGTCAGCGTGTACCTGCTGTTCTACGGGCTGATGAGCCTGGCGCATGGACCGCTGTCCGATGCCTGGGGCCGCAAGCGGGTGATCCTGGGCGGGCTGGTGATCTTCGTTGGCGCATCGGTGGGCTGCGCGCTGTCCACGGACCTGCCGACGCTGTTGATGTTCCGTGCGCTGCAGGGCCTGTCGGCCGGCGTGGGCATGATCGTCGGGCGCGCGGTGATCCGCGATCTTTACCACGGGCATGATGCGCAGCGGCTGATGAGCCAGGTGTCGATGATCTTCGGCATCGCGCCGGCCATCGCGCCGATCATTGGCGGCTGGATTCTTCTCAGCGGAGCGGGCTGGCCATTGATCTTCTGGTTCCTGGTGGTGTTTTCGCTGTTGCTGCTGGTGGCCACCGCGCGTTTCCTGCCGGAAACGCATCCGGTCGAGGCACGTACCGCGCTGTCGCCGCGCGGATTGGTGCGCGATTACCAGCGCATCGGCAGCAACCCGCGCTTCGTGCGTCTGGCGCTGGCCGGCAGCATCAACTTCGGCGGCATTTTCCTGTACATCGCCTCTGCGCCGGTATTCGTCATGCAGCACCTGGGGCTGGGCGAGGGCGGTTTCGCCTGGCTGTTCATTCCCACCATCGGGGGCATGACGGCCGGTTCGTTCCTGTCCGGGCGCATGGCCGGGCGTGCCACGCCGACCCGCCAGGTGTCGATCGGCTTCATCTGCTGCGCCATTTCAGCGCTGCTCAACATAGGTTACGTGGCGCTGGCGCCGCAGTTGGCGCTGCCGTGGGCGGTGCTGCCGATCTTCCTGGGGGGCCTGGGCATGGCGCTGATCTTCCCGATCCTGGCGCTGGCGGTGCTGGACATGTACCCGCAGCAGCGCGGCCTGGCGTCGTCGCTGCAGGCCTTCCTGCAGCTGATGGCGAGCACGCTGGTGGCCGGGGTGGTGTCGCCGCTGCTCAGTGCCAGCCCGCTGCACCTGGCGCTGGGGCAGGCGGCCTTCTTCGCTGGTGGCTTCGTGTTCTGGTACTGGGAACACCGCCGCAGTGGCACGGCTGTGCACGCGACGGTCTGAGCGGCCGGTCGTCAGCAGGCGGTGCGGCCGGGTGGGTTATCCTTGCGCCCCCGATCCAGCAGTCTGCCGATGTCGACTACCTCCAAGCTCCGCCGTGATCTCCGCCGGCGCCGTGAAACCCAGGCCGCCAACCGTGAGCAGGCCGCCTCCTCGCCGGTCGAGCCGCATGCCGAGCTGCGTGACCAGGCCCGGACGCTGCTGGCGGGCATCGTGCGCCGCGATGGCGAATGGGTATTGGGCATGGATGGGCGCATCGCCGGGCAGACCGAGAGTGCGGCACACGTGCTGGCGATGATCATGCAGGCCGGCGAGCTGCACGAGCGGCAGGGCACGCCGGTGCGCCTGGTCTATTCGGACGCGCTGCGTGACGCGGCACAGGCCGACGCGAAGGCGCAGGGCCAGACGTTCGACGAGTTCAAAGCCACACTGGCAGCCAAGATGGCAGCCGGCAAGGCCAACTGATCAGGCACCAGTGCGCAGGGACGTCGATCAGACATCCAGGAGCGTGATCGTACAGCTGCCCTGTCCGGTGCGATCCTCAACCGCAGGATCGAAGTCGATGATGATTTCGACATCGTAGTGCGTCGCGTGCCTTGTCTCCTCCAGCTGCAGTCCAAGACCGTGCCACGCATCATCCGAGCGCAGATAGTCGGAAGGGCGGCTGTTCCATAAGCCAAACGGCGTCACGGGTCGCGTGCTGAGCAGGAGGCTTGGCCTGCGTGAGCTGGTTGTTGCGTGGTCCTGCAGGCGATAGCGTTCGATTCGCACGAGAAAAGGCCTGTCCATTGACGGCCTCGCCAGTGTCAGTTCAACTTCCGCATGGTGTGCGCCATCGGCACAGCGCTCGATGCGGCTGCTGTTGGGCACGGTCACCGCAGTCGGCGGAGGGGTACTGCTTGCCGCCAGTGCGAGCAGGCCGGACATCAGAATGGATGTTGGTTGCACGGCGCATCCTGTTCGAAAGGTGCTGCCAGTCTTGCGCAGGTACCGCGCGCCGGCGTGGCCGCGCGGCGAATCCGTGCTGAAGCCTGCAGGCGATGTCGCGGATAGGCTCGCCTGCTCCAGATAAGACCGGCTGCCGGGCATCACCAGGCGGCCGGGAGCGTCGCCGGAGACGCCGAGCATGGCGCGGCGCTCCGGGATTACGGGTGCGTCGCTCAGCGCTGTGCAGGTGCCGCCGCCGCTGCTGCGCTGGCCTGCCAGCCACATACCTGGCCCTGGTTCCGTTCCTTCAGCCAGTCGTTGACCGGCGTGAAGTATTCGATCATCGGGCCGGCATCGAGCCTGTCCGAACCGGTCAGTTCCTTCAGCGTGGCCTGCCAGGGCTGGCTGGCGCCCTTGCCCAGCATCGCCCAGAACTTCTGCCCCGCTTCCTTGTTGCCGTAGAAGCTGCACTCATGCAGCGGCCCCTTGTAGCCGGAGGCATCGCACAGGCCCTTGTAGAACTGGAACTGCAGGATGCGCGCCAGGAAATAGCGCGTGTACGGCGTGTTGCCCGGCACGTGATACTTGGCGCCCGGATCGAAGAACTCCTCGCCGCGCGCGCTGGCCGGTGCCACGCCCTGGTAACGGGCCTTCAGGTCCCACCACGCCTTGTTGTAGTTGTCCGGGGTGATCGACCCATCGAACACGCCCCAGCGCCAGCGGTCGATCATCAACCCGAACGGCAGGAACGCGACGCCGGACAGCGCCATGCGCATCTGGTTGTTGATGATGGCTTCGCGGCTTTCTTCCGGCGTGTCCACCAGGCCGATGGAGCTGAGGTACTTCGGCGTCATCGCCAGCACGATGGTGTCGCCGATCGCTTCGTGGAAGCCATCGTTGGCACCGCCCTGGAACAGCGGTGGCAGCGGGTTGTAGGCCAGGTCGTAATAGAGGTGGCCCAGCTCGTGATAGATGGTGGTGAAGTTCTCTTCGTTCGGCTTGATGCACATCTTGGTGCGCACATCGCCGTTCATGTCCATGTCCCAGGCGCTGGCGTGGCAGACCACATCGCGGTCCAGCGGCTTGATGAACTGGGTTTTCTCCCAGTACGACTTCGGCAGCTCCGGCATGCCCAGCGACACATAGAAATCCTGCGCGCGCTCGGTCATCTGCCTGGCGGTGCGCAGTTCGGCCTCACGCTGTGCCTTGTACAGGCCTTCCACGTTGGCATTGGCACCGGCCTTGGCAAGCGCGCTGCTGAGGTTGCCCTGGTACTGCTTTTCCAGCGCTGCGGTGATGTCCAGGCTGCCGGCACCGGGGTAGGGCTGCAGCTGGTCCCACAGGTTGGACCAGTCCTGCTGCCACATGTTGCCCAGCAGGTGCGCGGCGATCAGGCCGTTGCCCGCCTCGGCCTTGTCCTTGCCATAGGTGGTGTCCAGCTTGCCACGCGCGTAGCAGTGCAGCTGCTCGTACATCGGCTTGACCTGCTCCCACAGGCGGTCGGTTTCGGGACCGACCTGCTCCGGCGGCATGTCGTAGCCGCTGCGCCACATCTGCCCGGCATCGGCAAAGCCCAGACCCTTGGCGCCTTCATTTACCAGGCTGACGAACTGCTGGTAATCGCCGCGCATGCCCTTGGTGGTGCCGTGCCAGCCCTGCCACGCGTCCAGCTGTGCATCGTAATCGCGGCTGCGTGCCAGCACCTGTTCCAGGTCGCCCAGCTGGCGGCAGGAATTCGGATCGTTGACATCGGTGCAGTATTTTCCGGCGCCGTAGCTGCCTTCCATGCGGGTGGCGATCTGGGTGAGCTGGGCCAGCCTGGCCGGATCACGCGGGGCCGGCATGGAGGACATCAGCTTGAGCAGCTGCAGCGCCCGCCTGCTGTCTTCGGACATCGGCTGGCCGTCGAACTTCGCGGCCTGCTCGATCCAGCTGTTGAGCTGGGTGAGCGAGCGTTCGTTCGCCTTGGCCGCCACGCGTTCGGAATCACCATTGATATAGGTCGAGGACAACCACTGCGCCGAGGTCATCTCCGGGTAGGCGGCCTTGTACTCGGCATTGACGCGCGCCACGAACTGGTCAGCGGTTTCGCCGGCCGGCGCGGGGGGCGCCGCTGGTTCGCTGCCCGGCGACGGCTCTTTCTGGCAGGCAGCCAGCGACAGAGTGGCCACGGCGATCGCCGAAACCAGCAGGAGATGACGATGTTTCACGGGGCGGTCCTTGGTGGATGAACGACCGCCGAAGGCTAGAGCGCGCTGCTCGCCACTGCAAGGGGCAGAAGGCCCCGGTACGGTATCGCCCGATGGCCGGAGGTCCTGTGAAGCGTGCGTGCCGGGCTGGTCGACCAGAATCACGTTGCCATCCGGGTCGCTGGGCATCAGGTACGCCGGCCAGGTGGGGCAAGCGGCGCTGCGGCATGCGGTGGCCCGATGGCGATGATAAGCTCGAAGTTCGCCGCAGCCTGCGGCGTTTTTTCTGCCCACACTCTTTCGATCGACAGAGGATCGCATGCCGACCGAACCCGCTACCGCCCTCATTTCCAGCGACATCGTCGGGCTCGGCCTGATCGCCGCGACTCTTGCTGCCATTTTCTGGGCCGCCAGCGGCCCCACGCCGTGGCTGAAGAAAGTGTTCGCCTGGGTGCCGGCGCTGCTGCTCTGTTATTTCATCCCGGCCATCTACAACACGGCGGGCATCATCGATGGCCAGAACACGTCGCTGTACAACCCGGTCGCGCGCGATGTGCTGCTGCCGGCGGCGCTGGTGCTGCTGACGCTGTCGATCGATCTGAAGGGCGTGCTCAAGCTGGGCCCCAAGCTGCTGATCCTGTTCTGCGCCGGCACCTTCGGCGTGATGCTCGGCGCGATCGTGTCCTTCCAGGCGATGAAGCTGATCCATCCGGCGACTGTTGCCGGCGATACCTGGGCCGGCATGGCCGCACTGGCCGGCAGCTGGATCGGCGGCGGCGCCAACATGGTGGCCATGCGCGAAGTATTCGGCACCGATGCCACCACCTTCGGCCAGTTCGCCGTGGTGGACGTGGCGTGCGCCAGCCTGTGGATGGCGATCCTGCTGTTCTTGGCCAACCGTGCGCAGCAGATCGATACGCGCAATGGCGCCGATACCCGCGCCATCGACGACATGAAGGCACGCATCAGTGCCTACGATGCACAGAATGCACGCATTCCGAGCCTGACCGACCTGATGGTGATCGTCGGCGTGGCGCTCGGCGGCGTCGGCCTGGCGCATGCCATCGCCGCGCCGCTGGCCGGCTGGTTCAAGGCCAACGTCGGCTGGTCGAGCCAGTTCAGCCTGGACAGCCAGTTCGTCTGGGTGGTGCTGTTGTCCACGGCACTTGGCCTGGGCCTGAGCTTCACCCGCGTACGCAGGCTGGAATCGGCCGGCGCATCTCGGTTGGGGACGGTGTTCCTGTACTTCCTGATCGCCTGCATCGGCATGCAGATGGACCTGCTTTCACTGCTGGACCGTCCCTGGTTGTTCCTGCTCGGCGTCATCTGGATGGCGACCCATGTGCTGGTCCTGTGGATCGTCGGCAAGCTGCTGCGCGCGCCGCTGTTCTTCTTCGCCATCGGCTCGCAGGGCAACATCGGCGCGGCGGCATCGGCGCCGGTGGTGGCGGCCGCGTTCCATCCATCGCTGGCGCCGGTGGGCGTACTGCTGGGCACCGTTGGCTATGCCACCGGCACCGGTCTGGCATATGTCACCGGGTTGATCCTGAGGTGGATGGCGGGCGGCTGACAGCGCGGAGTGCGTTGGTCCGGCTGGTCGTGCCGGGACGCGTCCGCGCAACCACTATCGCCCGGATGCGCCTACCGAGATGCGCGAGACACGGCCATCCAGTGGCCCCGGCGTGACGTGCCGGACACGCAGGAAGGGCGTGTCCAGATCCTCCTGCAGACTACGTACCGGTTGCGGTGCGTCCCACGCGATATCCTGCAGCACGTCGATGACGGTGTAGGGACGCTGGTCGCCACCGTTGGCGGCATCGTGGAAGGTGACGCGCTGGCCCGCGTGCGCCCCGCGGAAGACCACCGAGCTTATCGCATTGTCCTCACAGCCCATGCGAGGCGCGCTTTCCAGCGACCAGCTGCGCTCGAACGCCGTGCTGAACGAACACATCGGCTTGCCACTGGCATCATTGCCGGTAAACGCGATCAGGCCACCGTTGTTGTAGGTTTCGGCGAACTCGAGGACGTCGCCCCATTCAATGAAATCGATTGCCAGGTAGTTGGGCATGCGTCCAGCAGCAGGCAGGCATTCCGCATCGAGCCGCTGCAGGATCGTGTCGAGCCGGTTGTCGATTCCGCTGTGGGGTGCGAAGGGAACGCCATGGAAGTGATTCATCACGAACAACCGGGGCAGTCCCAGCGGCTGATCGGCGGCATCCAGTGGAACATCCTTCCAGCGGGGCCTGCAGCGGTGGTCATGGGTCGCGATGGTGGTGCCAAGGCTCCAGTAGTTTTCGGCTGTTGCCTGCTGGTCGTGCATGAAGTACGCAAGGCCACCGGCATAGGAGCCTGACAGATCCGCACGCTGGCTCATGATCAGCAGGCGCTGGTCTGCGGCGATCAGCGCGCGCAGGGTGGGCCAGCCCTGTGCGGATGTCTTCCAGCGAGGATCCCCCGGATTGAAGCTGCGTCGGAACAGCGCCGGGTGGGCCTGCACGAAAGCCTCCATTGCGGGACGCGTGTTGTAGTCTTCCAGATGCAGGGCGATCACCGCTTCAGGGTGCAGATCCAGGAAACGGCTGACCGCACGCAGATCATTCTCCAGGGGCGCTTTCCGTCCATGGATGGCGCAATCGGCGTGACAGGTAAACAGTTGTCCATCGCGTTCGTAGATGTCCAGCATCAGGCCGCGGACGCCGCGTTGAAGCTGTTCTGTTACGTCAAAAGACTGGTTGGGAAGCAGGCTGCCGTAGTTGGCGGCGTTGTGGGCAGTGATCCACAGGTATTTGTCGAACGGCCGATCAGGATCGATCAGGTCGGCGGGTCGTGGAACCTGGGACTGCGCCGCAATGGCGGGAAACAAGGCGATAGCCAGCCATCGCGCGGACCTTTTCATGAGCACATGCTCCATGTGGGACACATGCGCACTATGGGTGCGATGGCAGAAGAAGGACCTGCCGCCGATCACGAAAACCGATGCTGTGTGCCCGGTTGCCACAACGTGCGGGAAATTCCGTCTCCATGTATCTGCGAAACCTGACAACGGCTTGCGCCGCGGCGGGCATCGTCCACGCGGTGGATGTTGAAACCTCTGCTGATCGTGTCGGCAAGCATGGCGCTGTCGCGTTGCTTCGTGTTCCTTCGTGTTCCTTCGCGCTTCCGCAAGCGCTCCCGAACTCGATCTCTGGCAACGGAAAGAGTGGTGCCTTTTCACGTAGGAAAACGCCGCTCTGACCCGCATAAGCGACATGGGTTTGCTTGTAGCGACGTATGCCTGCGTAACGTGCCTGTCGCGCCATCAGGCGCCATCTCATAAGGAGTGGCGACCCCGGCGCGAAACCGTCAACAAGAGAAACCATTACATGAAATCGAAGATCTCAAGGCGCGTGATGACGCTGGCCGTTGCAGCGGCTCTCGGTATGTCGACTGCGGCTTCCGCAAGTCCTGACCAGGCCGTCGCCGCGGTGATGGAGAGCGCCAGCCAGGAACTGATCCACCTGCTTCCACAACCGGGCTTTGTCGAGCACCTTCGCCTGGCGCTGGAGCAGAGAGGAGGGGATACGGTGCGGCTAAGTGAAGTAATGCGTCAGTACGATCCAGGCATGCGCACTGTCACCGCCGCGCATCTGAGGCAGGCCGGTCAGCGGCTGCGAGACGTCAAGGGCCTGCCGGAGGAGGGGGTGGATCTGCTGCAGCTCCGGCTGCTGCTGCCCGAAGGCACGCGGCTGGCCGACGTCCGGCCGGACCAGTTCCGTCTGGCAGCGACGCCCATTGGCGATCAACGCAGGAGCCCGATGCTCAAGGCCCATGCCACTGACGGCAACGTGGTCCAGATCGATGCCAACGCGCGGCCGGCATTCCCCTTGCTGCTTGTCGAGGTGGATACGCGTGCGTCACTGAGCGAAGGCATGGAGATGATCAATGCCGGCCTTCAGGCACAAGGCATGCAGACCCTGCCACGGGCTCCCGAGCCGGGCGAAACGCTGGACATCTCCCGACTGGATTACATTCGACTGGCGGTCGATCAGGAATCCAACATAAAAGGCGCAGCCGAGATATTTGTCGTGGTTTCAGGCCTGCATCTGGACGAGAAGAAGCCCGAAATGCGGACATTCGAAATGCCGTGGCTGGACTACGACAAGACGGATTACTACCCGGCCCAGGACTGGATTCACTGGGGCAGCTATCGCTATGACGCAGCGAATGTGCAGCTGTTCGAAGAGGATGGCGGAACCGACTACAAGGCGATGCTGTCTGCACTGATCACTACCGTGGGCTCAGCAATAGCCCCGTTCGAGCCCACCGTGGGCGTGGTCAGTGTCATCGCGGATGCGGTGCTGAAGGCGCTGCCGGATTCTCCGTTCGTTGATGACCATGACTATATCGATAGTTTTTACCTGCTGCGTAGAGGCGAAACCTACCGTGCGCGGTACGGGGCAGCAGCCAATGCGGTAGTGGATGTCACCCCGGTCACGCTGACGAAGTGATTGAAAAAAAAGACGACGGCACCTCGGTGCCGTCGTCTGGTCTTTCCGTGACTGGCGTGGCGCTCAGCAGCAGCGTCCGCCGTTCTTTCCGCTGTAACGGGCTTCCTGGCGTTCGCGGAAGAACGTCTTGTAGTCCATCGGCGTGCGGTCCGGATGCTTTTCCAGCACATGTCGCACGTAGTTGTCGTAATCCGGGATGCCGCAGCACAGCCGCGCGGTCTGCACCAACCGCCGCCAGAGGCGGCGATGGGCCTGGTACTGACCGACCGGTACCAGTTGCGTGCTCATTACAGATCCGCCATCTGGTGCGGCTGCAGCTGCACGTATTCGGTCTCGCGATCGGTACGCTGCGGATTGCGGCGGGCCGTGGCGATGGTCTTCAGCGCATAAAACAGGATCGAGAACACCACCAGCAGGAACAGCACGGTCAGGCTGGTATTGACGTAGGCGTTGACCACGATCTGCTGCATCTGTCCTACCGTCTTGGCCGGCGCGGTGATGGTGCCGCTGGCAATGGCATCCTGGTACTTGTGTGCCTGCGCCAGGAAGCCCTGTGCCGGATTGCTGTCGAAGATCTTGATCAGACCGGCCCAGGTCGTGCAGATCAGCAGCCATACCGCCGGCACCGCCGTGACCCATGCATAGCGGTCACGCTTCATCTTGAACAGCACCACCGTGCCCAGCATCAGCGCGATGCCGGCCAGCATCTGGTTGGAGATGCCGAACAGCGGCCACAGGGTCTGGATGCCGCCGAACGGATCGACCACGCCGGTATACAGCAGGTAGCCCCACAGGGCCACGCAGCCGGCAGTGGCGACGATGTTGGCGGTCCACGACTCGGTCTTCTTCAGGGCGGGGATGAAGTTGCCCAGCAGGTCCTGAAGCATGAAGCGGCCGGCGCGGGTACCGGCGTCCACGGCGGTGAGGATGAACAGTGCTTCGAACAGGATGGCGAAGTGGTACCAGAACGCCATCATTGCATCGCTGCCGCTGGGAATGGCCTCATGCAGGATCTGCGCGATGCCCACCGCCAGCGTCGGCGCGCCGCCGGCACGGTGCAGGATGGTCGGCTCGCCGATGGCGGCGGCAGTGGCCTCCAGCTGCTGCGGGGTGATGGTGAAGCCCCAGGTGTTGGTGATGTAGTGCGCGGCGGAAACCGCATCGCCTCCAATCACCGCGGCCGGGCTGTTCATGGCGAAGTAGATGCCGGGTTCGATGATCGAAGCGGCCACCAGGGCCATCACTGCGACGAACGATTCCATCAGCATGCCGCCGTAACCGATGTAGCGCGCATGCGCTTCATTGGCCAGCAGCTTCGGCGTGGTACCCGAGGCGATCAGTGCGTGGAAGCCGGAAACCGCGCCGCAGGCGATGGTGATGAACAGGAACGGGAACATGCCGCCCTTCCACACCGGGCCATCGCCACTGGCGGCAAACTGGGTCAGCGCCGGCATCTTCAGTTCCGGCATGACGATCAGGATGCCGATCGCCAGAGCGACGATCGTACCGATCTTCAGGAACGTGGACAGGTAGTCGCGCGGGGCCAGCAGCAGCCACACCGGCAGCACCGATGCGACGAAGCCGTAGCCGATCAGCATCCAGGTGATCTGGGTGCCGGTGAAGGTGAAGGCCGGTCCCCAAACCGGATCGGCGGCGATCTTTCCGCCGTACCAGATGGCCAGCAGCAGCAGGATCAGTCCAACCACGGAGATCTCACCGATCTTGCCGGGACGGATGTAGCGCATGTAGATGCCCATCAGGATCGCGATGGGCATCGTGGCGATGACGGTGAACATGCCCCACGGGCTTTCGGCCAGGGCCTTCACCACCACCATCGCCAGCACCGCCAGGATGATGATCATGATCAGGAAGGCACCGAACAGCGCGATGGTGCCGGGTACCTGGCCCATCTCCTCACGCACCAGGTCGCCAAGCGAACGGCCGTTGCGGCGGCTGGAAAGGAACAGGACCATGAAGTCCTGCACCGCGCCGGCCAGCACCACGCCGACCACCAGCCACAGCAGCCCGGGCAGGTAGCCCATCTGTGCGGCCAGCACTGGTCCGACCAGCGGGCCGGCGCCGGCAATGGCGGCGAAGTGGTGGCCGAACAGCACGTGCTTGTTGGTGGGCACGTAGTCCAGGCCGTCGTTGTTGATCACCGCGGGCGTGGCCCGGGTGGGATCGAGCTGCATCACCTTGCTGGCGATGAATACGCTATAGAAACGGTAGGCGATGAGGTAGATGGAAACCGCTGCGACCACGATCCACAGCGCATTGATGTGTTCACCGCGGCGCAATGCCACGGTGCCCAGACAGAATGCGCCGAGCAGCGCGAGCAACGCCCAGCCCAGCTTTGAAAAGCCTTTCATGAGGTGAACTCTCCCGGAAGAACGTGACAAGGGTCCGCCTTGACTCTTGCAGGGTCAATGCAGGCAGGGCGTTTCGATGCTAGTACTTTGGTCGTAACGCCCTCGGTGCCTCCCGGCCGGGCGACGGTTTTCATGGGGCGGGGTGGCCAATGCTGGAACAATGGGTTGCGACGGGCGTGCTTTGCCGGTGGGTCGTCCGCCACCATCTTATGGACAGTCAACCTTCTGGAGTCGCCATGACCCTGCACATGCCCGCCCGCGTGCTCCGCACCATCCGCGGAACGCCTGCCTCCGATGGCGCCGGGGTGCGTCTTGTCCGGGTGATCGGTGGCCAGTCGCTGCCAGACCTGGATCCTTTCCTGCTGCTGGACGAGTTCGGTACCGATCGCGCCGAGGATTACCTGGCCGGTTTCCCGAGCCACCCACACCGCGGCTTCGAAACGGTCACCTACATGCTCGACGGGCGCATGCGGCACAAGGACAACCACGGCAATGAAGGCCTGCTGACACCTGGCAGCGTGCAGTGGATGACGGCCGGCCGTGGCCTGGTGCATTCGGAGATGCCGGAGCAGGAAAGCGGGCGCATGCGCGGTTTCCAGCTGTGGGTGAACCTGCCGGCGCGCGAGAAGATGACGGCGCCGCGTTACCAGGAATTCGCGCCGGAACGCATTCCCGAGGTGCAGCCCGCCGAAGGCGTGCGGGTCAAGGTCATCGCCGGCAACGTAGGGGAAACGGCCGGACCCATCGTGCAGCCGGCGACCGATCCGCTTTACCTGGACGTCCAGCTCGATCCGGGGACGGGATGGGATCATCTGCTGCCCGAAGGCCATAGTGCATTCGCCTACGTATTCGAGGGCGACATGGTGGTTGGCAGCGGCGACGATGCGCGTCCGGTGGCGCTCCAGGAGCTGGCGGTGCTGGGCGGAGGTGATGCGCTGCACGTAGTGGGCGGCACGCAGGGCGCGCGGCTGATCCTGGTCGCGGGCCGGCCGTTGCGCGAACCGGTGGCCCGGCACGGACCGTTCGTCATGAACACCCGGGAGGAGCTGATGCAGGCCTTCGTGGACTTCCAGGAAGGCCGCTTCTGATCCTGGCCTGGCAGGGGGCCGGCAGCTCGCCGGCCCCGCCGACGGCACGGGCATGTCAGCGTCCGGCAGCCACGGCGGCGGGCGACAGGTTCATGCCACGGACCATCTGCTGCAGCGTGCTGCGTTCCTCGCTGCTGGCCGGATACAGCGAAAGCTGCGCATAGCGGTCCTTGGCGATCTTCACCACGCTGATCCGCCGGTCGGCGAAACCTTCCGGTTGCTGGCCCCCCAGGTCGGGCTGGTACCAGTAAAGCGTCTCGCCGGCGAAGCTGTCCTTTTCCTGCCGCAAGGCGCGCGGCAGGCGGATGTCCGGATCGTTGCGCGTCAGCATCAGGCTCAATACTTCACGGCCGTCGCTGGTGGTGGCGCGGCAGACGAGGAAATCGCCAGCAACGCGTTCCTGCCACTGCAGGCTGCTGCTGCCCGGCAGGGCCGGACAACGTGATGAGGTCTGCGCGACGACAGATGAGGCGACGGACATCAGGCACACGACGGCAACGGCAGGCCAGAGCTTCATTGGATCCCCCAGGATGGCAAATCGATGGTGCCGCTGGCGTGGAGCGATGCGGTCGCCGGGGCGCCCGGGCAGTCCTCCCGGATGCGCCGCCGACCCGCACGTGCCAGCGGAAACCTCATGGACCTTAACGGAACGTGAGCGAACGCACAAACGCCGTTTCATACGCAACCATTGCGCCGGATCCAGGTACCAGGTCCGTCAGGCCTGCGGATTGGCGGTCGCGCGCCCCATCCAGCGGCCCAGCAGGCCACCGCATGCGCCGCCAAGCAAAGGCGCGATCCAGAACAGCCACAGTTGGCTGGTGGCCGCGCTTCCGGCAAACAGCGCCGCGGCGGTGGAGCGTGCCGGATTCACCGACGTATTGGTGACGGGAATGCTGACCAGATGGATCAGGGTCAGTGCCAGGCCGATGGCCAGCGGCGCGAACCCCGGCGATGCCTTGCGGCTGGTAGCACCCATGATGATGATCAGGAACGCCGCAGTAAGGAGGGCCTCACAGAGGAAGGCGGCCGCCAGTCCGTAGCCCCCCGGCGACAAGGCACCATAGCCGTTGCTTGCGAATGCACCGGCGCTGCCTGCATCGATGTGGAAGCCCGCAGCGCCACCGGCGATCTGCAGCAGCGCATAAGCGGCCAGGATACCGCCCAGTACCTGGGCGCAGACATAGGGAACCAGGTCCCTGCCGGAGAAGCGGCCGCCCACCCATAATCCCAGGCTGACGGCGGGATTGAAGTGGCCGCCGGACACATGGCCGAACGCATAGGCTGCGGTGAGGACGGCCAGGCCGAACGCCAGTGCGACGCCGAGGAATCCAATGCCCAGCGGGTTGCCGTCACCGCCATGCTGGGCGGCCAGTATCGCGCTGCCGCACCCACCCGCCACCAGCCAGAAGGTGCCGAGGAATTCGGCGGCTGCTCGTCTACACATGCCCATCGCTGCAATCTCCAGAAAAAACCGGCAGGGGCGCCGGAGGGCAGCGATTGCGGGGCTGCGGCAATGAAGCCGCTCTGAATGATTCGGGTGGTTTCAGCTGGCCGGCAGCGGGATGAATTCGCTGTCGTCGCCCGGGATCGTGCCGAAACGGCCAGACTCCCAGTCGTGCTTGGCCTGTTCGATGCGTTCCCTGGAGCTGGAAACAAAGTTCCACCACAGGTGGCGATGCGCATCGAGAGGCTCACCCCCCATGAGCATGGCCTTGACCGGCGTCTTCGCTCGCAGGCGTCCGCGCGCACCTTCGGCGGGCAGTATCAGGTGCTGCGCGGGCACGTCAACACCATCCAGCTGCGCCTGTCCTTCCAGGATGTAAACGGAGCGCTCGCGATGTCCGCTGTCGAGATCGATCTCCGCGTCGGCGGCGAGGTCGATGGCGACATTGAGCGTGTCGGTGAAGACCTTCACTGGCGATTCTTCGCCATAGGCACGTCCGGCGATCACCCGCAGCCAGGCGCCGTCACGGTGCTGTTGCGGCAGCGAATCGGCGGTGTGGTGGTGGAACGCGGGCTCGACCTCTTCATGGCTTCTGGGCAGGGCGATCCAAGTCTGCATGCCATGCAGCGGATGACCCTGTGCGCGCTCCGGCGGCGGCGTGCGCTCGGAGTGGGCGATGCCGCGGCCTGCCGTCATCCAGTTCACGTCGCCCGGGCGGATCACCTGGTCAGACCCGAGGGAATCACGGTGGCCGATGGCTCCTGACCAGAGGAAGGTGACGGTTGCCAGGCCGATGTGCGGGTGGGGGCGGACGTCGATACCGTGGCCGGGATGCAGCACGGCCGGTCCCATCTGGTCCACGAAGACGAACGGACCGACGCTGCGGGCCTCCACGGTAGGAACGGCGCGGCGGACCTGCAGGCCGCCGATATCGTGCACGCGCGGGGCGATGATGGTGGTCATGCGGGCGTTCTCGCTGGCGGGGACAGGTGCGCAGGATCGCATGCGCGATGGGCCCGCACCGGCACCATTCGGGCAACAACCTGTTGCGGAGCCAGAACCGCCAGGGTGACGGGAAACCACGTGGAGCGTGGCTCTGCCCCGCTGCGCGGCAACGCATCAGCCGGGCAGCGCCCGGCTCCATGATGCCAAGGCGTCAGGTCAGCGCAGCGTTTCCAGCAGCGTGCCTGCATTTCCGTCGTTGGGCGCCACCGGTACCTGCAACAGGCGGCCGAGCAGCGGGTAGACATCCACGTTGTCGAAGCCGTCGATGGTCTGGCCCTGCCTGAACGACGGCCCGCGCGCGATGAACACCGCCCGCATGGAGGGCAGCGCGTTGTCGTAGCCGTGCGAGCCACCATCCTTCGGCGCGCGCCTGGCGATGCTTGCCCGGCTGAGGGCGTTCCAGCTTTCGTCCATCTGGCAGACGATGGATGGGATTCGTGGATTGCTGCCGTAGTGCCAGCGGGCCGGCAGCGCTTCCTTCTTCCAGCATTCGTAATGTGCGTGGCGTCCGATCAACGCGCGCGCGGCGGCGTCCTCGTGGCCGGCAAGCGGCTCGAACCCGACCGACTGGCCGGCGCTGACATTGTGTGCCACGGCAGGGTCGACCATGTCCTCGATCGCGATGGACTGGCCTGCAGGTACGGGTGCCATGCCATGGTCGGACACCACGATGACGTTGGTGCTGTCGGCCAGCCCGCGTTGCTGCAGTCCGTCCAGCACTTCACCGATGACCTGGTCGGCGCGTTCGATCGCGGCGGTGTACTGCGGCGAATCCGGGCCGTACTCGTGACCGGCATGGTCTACGTGTTCCATGTACAGCGTGGTCAGCCGTGGCGCGTCCGCACCGGTCTGCTGCAGCCAGTCCAGCACGGTCCGCACCCGGTCTTCGAACGGCACGTTGGTATCGTATCGCCGCCACTGGCTGGGCTGGATGCCCTGCACCGGCGCTTCGCTGCCCGGCCAGGACCACGTCGCGGTGCGCACACCGGCCTTTTCCGCTGCGACCCAGATCGGTTCGCCGCCCCACCAGGCCGAAGTCGAAACCGCTTCCCGGTCACTCAGCCTGAAGGTTCCGAGCTCCGCATCGTCCATGCTGTTGTGGATGATGCCGTGGTGGTCCGGGCGCAGCCCGGTGACGATGGTGTAATGGTTGGGGAAGGTCAGTGAGGGATAGGACGGTGTCATCCAGCGCGCGCGGACTCCCTCGTCGATGATGCGCTGCAGGTTGGGCGTGATGCCGCGATCAAGCGCGTCGGCACGCAGGCCATCGATGGAAACCAGCAGCAGCTTCGGCACTGCAGCGGTCGCCACGGACGGCGGATCAGCGGTGGCAGGGGCGCCACGGTGGGGCGAAGTGGTGCAGGCAGCCAGCGGCAGCAGCGCGGCCAGTGCCCAGGCAAGGCGTCGGTCAGTCATCGCCTCATTCTAGGGCGAGGCGATGACGTGCCCAAGACAACGAAAGTCATGGCCCCGAAAACAATGTTGCCTGGCGCTGCTCCAGGCACAGCAGCGCGGCTTTCGTCTCCAGGCCGCCACCGAATCCGGTGAGTGAGCCATCGCGACCGATCACACGGTGGCACGGCAGCACGATCGGCAGCGGATTTCGTCCGTTGGCCGCGCCCACCGCGCGGGTCGCGGTCGGCTGCCCGAGATGCGTGGCCAGTTGCAGGTAGCTCCAGGTCTGGCCGAAAGGAATGCCGGCCAGCGCGTGCCAGACGCGCAGCTGGAACGGCGTGCCGCGTGGGGCAAGCGGCAGTTCGAAGGTGGTCCGCTCGCCATGCAGGTACTGCAGCAGTTGCTCGCGAGCCTCGCGCAGCGGTGCAGGATCGGCGATCCAGCTCTCCCGCCCCCTGGCGTCGTGACGGTTCTCGGCGAACAGGATGTGAGCCACCGCGTGGCCGTCGCCGGCGACGGTGAGGGGGCCGATGGGAGTGTCGAAACGGTCGTAGTACAGCGTCATGGTCCGGCTCCAGGGGCAGGGGCGGAAAGGTGCCAGAGGTGCAGCACGGCATAGGCGCGCCACGGTCGCCAGGCCTGCGAGCGTGCTTCCGCCTGGCGTTCGGTCAGGCGTTTGTCGGGTGTTCCCAGCATCTGCTGCAGCACCAGGTCGCCGGACGGGAATGCATCGGGCTGGCCGAGCGCGCGCAGTGCGATGTAATGCGCCGTCCATGCGCCAATACCCGGCAGGGCGACACAGCGGGCGATGAAGTCGTCCAGTCGTTGGCCGGCTTCAAAATCCAGCGTGCCGTCGGCGCATGCGCGCGCAAGCGCCCGCAACGTGGCCGCACGTGTGCCCGGCAGTCCGATCGATTCCAGCGGCGCGTCGGCCAGGTGTTCCGGTGCCGGGAACAGCCGGTCCAGGCCTTCGGGCATGTCTGGCAGCGGTTGGCCATGCGCCTGCACCAGCCGCCGTGCCAGCGTTGTGGCGGCGGCGACGCTCACCTGCTGGCCCAGCACCGCGCGGACCGCGACTTCGAATCCATCCCAGCCGCCGGGCACGCGCAGTCCCGGGCGCTGGGCGATGCCCTGCGCCAGCAGCGGATCGGTGACCAGGGTGGCATGCACCTGGCGAAGATCCGCATCCAGGTCGAACAGATGACGGACGCGGTGCACGATGCGCGGAATCTGACGCGGCTCGACGCCGTCCAGGCGCAGTTGCAGTTCGCTGCGTCGCGGGTCGGCGCTGACCTGCAGCAGGCCTGGACGATCCGCCGGGCCCAGCACGCGCTGGTAACTGTCCGGCTCGATGCGCTCGATGCCGGGAATCATGCGGCGATGCAGGAACTGCAGCATCAGGCCGAAATCAAGCGGCGGGCGGTACGCCAGGCGCAGCCGCAGGCCCGGGTCGCGGGCGCCGGCCAGGCGCGTGGCCGGCAGCCGACGGATGGCGCTGGGCGGCATGCCGCAGCCAGCGGCGAAGGCATCGTTGAAGCGGCGCAGGCTGTTGAAGCCGGACGCCAGCGCGACATCGGTGACCGGCAGGTTGGTTTCGCTGAGCAGTTGCCGAGCCTGCAGCAGGCGTTGGGTGGCATGCAGCTGCAGGGGCGCTGCACCCAGCGTGGCGACGAACAGACGCTGCAGCTGGCGCGCACCGACGCCCACCCGCGCGGCCAGTGCGGCAACGCTGTGCTCCTGCAGGAACCCGGCCTGTATCAGTTCCAGGGCACGCCGCACGGCTTCCTGGCCATCGGGCTGGCGGGCGGCGGGGGACAGCTCCGGCCGGCAGCGCAGGCAGGGGCGGTAACCCGCCGCGGCGGCTGCCGCCGCGCTGGGGTAGTAGTGGACGTTGGACGGCTTCGGTGGCGGCGCCGGACAGACCGGCCGACAGTAGATGCCGGTGCTGGATACCGCGGTGAAGAACAGGCCATCGAAGCGCGCATCGCGTGCCAGTCGGGCGCGTTCGCAGGCAGCGGTGTCGAGAGCGGCAAGAAAGGACATGGGCACAGTCTAGGCGCGCATGGTATGCCGGGCTCGCCATTTTCAGACATCAATGCAGGCCCGTCCGCCCGGTTCAGGAACGGTTGCCGCCGCAGCCGCCGCAGGCCCTAGACTGGAGCGATGTTTCTCAACCGGCTTGCCCGCTTCATGTTGCCCAGACGGTGGTTGCCCCTGTTGTGCCTGGCCCTGGCGGCGTGCAGCCAGCTGGAGAATCCCGGCAACGTCACGGCCAGCGAGGCCGCTACCCGTGCGCCCGGCGCCGATGGCGACCACATGGTATCGATCAACGTCGCCGACGCGCCGCCGCCTTCGCCGCCGCCGCCCGGGAACCGTGCCGATCGGCCATGGGCCGATGCGGTGCTGGAAAACGGCACCGCGTGGATCAGCTGCAGTACCGATTACGCCGCCGAGCCGGGCGATGGCGAGGTCCTGGACGGGTTGCAGCGCGCACAGATCGAACAGGCACTGCAGCCGTGCGCCGAACGCGGCCTGGTGCGCGTGCGCTACAGCGGCAAGATCAACCCCGGTTTCGCGGAACTGACCTGGCGACTGGCCGTCGTCGCCGATGCGATGGGCATCCGCAGGCGCATCCTGGACCTGGATTCCAGTGGTGGACAGGTCGAATCGGCCATCGTGGCCGGCGACAGCATCGGCGAGGCCGGGTGGACCATCTGGGTACGCGAAGGGTCCATCTGCCACAGCGCCTGCGTATTCGTGCTCGCTGCCGGCGACAACCGGTTGGTATCGGGCAAGGTTGGCATCCATCGGATGATGCGCATCAGCTCCAGGGCAACGTCGCGGGCCGAACTGAACCGCGAACTGCAGCAGGTGTACGACGACGTCAAGGATTACCTGCAACGCAATGGCGTGGCCGTCGGCGTCGCCGACCTGATGATGACCGTACCGAACCGCAGCCTGCGCCTGCTGACCGCCGACGAACTGCGCCAGTTCGGCCTGGACGGTACCAATGCCGTGCAGGACGACCTGGAGAGGATCAGGCAGATGCGTGCCTGCGGCGATGATTTCGTGCGCCGCAAGGATGCCTTCCTGGTGGCCTTCGACCAGCAGTGCAAGCGTGATGGCGCCGAGCTGGAGGCGGTGAACGCCTGCGGACAGGCACTGAAGGAACAGTTCGGCTTCCCCGACACCGCGTGCCCTGACGACAGTCCGATGTCGGAGATCGATGTGGCGACGCTGCCGCCGTCACCCGGTGACAGCGCGGCGGAATCGGCGCCGGGTGAACATCCGGCGGCCGGCATGCCGGCCGATAGGGGCGCCGAAGGTGCGGCGCAGGCGGATGCGGACGGCCGCGAGATGCCCGGGGCAGTGGGGGACGCGCGTTGACGGCAGCCGCCCGGGGTGGCGTATGCTGGCCCGACAGATCAACGCTGCGGAGCTGAGCATGGAACCTTCCTCGCTGTTGTCGAGCCCGGTCAAGGCCCTGCTCATACCTGTTCCTTCGGGCGCCGTGCAGCCCGCAGGTGGGCTCCGCAAGGCTTCTGTCGTGAAACATGCCGGACTCTTCTGCCTTCTGCTTTTCCCGTCGGTCATGCAGGCGCAGACACCCACGACTTCACCTGCGACCACGCATCAGGGTGACGCGGCGGCGGCCCCACATCCGGGCCCAGGTCCGTCCGCGCATTCCAGGCTCGAAGAGGAAAGACGGCGAGGGAACGGCGAAGCGCTGGAAAGACAGGATGCGGAGATGACCCGGGCCGCCCTGCAGGCGGCGCAGCTGGTCGACGCCAACCGTACCGGTGAACTCTGGGACGGTGCATCCAGCGTGGCTCGCAACGCGGTTACGCGCGAGGCGTTCGTAAGCCAGATCACCGCGGAGCGGAGCAAGGTGGGAGCGCTTGTTGGCCGCGGCAAGCCCAGCGTCAGCCGCATGCGCTACGCCGCCGGTGCGCCGGTGCCGGAAGGTGTCTATGTCAGCGTGGCGTTTCCCACGCGCTTCGCCAACAACCCTCAGCCGGTGCGGGAGCTGGTCAGCTTCCGCCTGGAGGACGACAAGGTGCTGCGCCTGGCCGGCTATGCGCTGACGCCGCCCGCAGCATCGCCATCACGGTGAGGAGCACGCCAGCATGCCCACGGAACTGACCCTGCTGGCCTGGGCGATGCTGCTCGGGCTGGTGCATGTATTCGCGGCATCCACCGCCGTGACCCGTGAACGGGGAATCGGCTGGAACGCGTCGGCACGCGATGAGCCGGCCCCGCCGCTGGGTCCGCTGGCGGGACGCCTGTCGCGGGCGCAGGCCAATTTCTTCGAGACCTTCCCGTTCTTTGCGGCGGCTGCCATCGCCGTGGTGGTGGCAGGGCGCAACGATGCCGGCACCGCGCTGGCCGCCCAGGTGTATTTCTGGGCCCGCGTGGTTTACCTCCCGCTTTACGCGGCCGGGATTCCGTATGTGCGCAGCCTGGTGTGGCTGGTATCGCTGGTTGCGGTGGTGATGCTGGTGGTGGCCTTGCGGTAGCGCGCTGACGGGGCGTTGCTGATCCAGATCAAGGTGGTCGCCACGGCATGGACGCTATGCTGGCTGTGTAGACATTCAATGGAGCAGCGTGCATGCACAGGACCGACGTGGTGGTGGTGGGCGCAGGCCCGGTGGGGTTGTGCTTCGCACGTGCCCTGGCCGATACCGGCCTGCGGGTGACCGTGGTCGAGCCGCAGTCGCGCCAGTCGCTGGCCGAGGCCGCATACGATGGTCGCGAGATCGCACTGACCCATGCGTCGCGGCAGGTCCTCGAACGCCTGCAGCTGTGGCAGCGCCTACCCACTGGAGAAATTTCCGAACTGCGCGATGCGAAGGTGATGGATGGCGCATCACCCTTCGCGCTCGATTTCGCCAGCGAACGCCGTGCGGGCGAGCCGCTGGGCTGGCTGGTGCCCAATCATCTGATCCGCCGTGCGGCATGGGACGCGGTGCAGGACCAGCCTGACCTGCAGGTGCTGGATGGACGCAGGGTGGAAGCGGTGGCGGCCGTCGAAGACGGCTGCAGGGTGGGCCTGGATGATGGCAGCAGCCTGCATGCGCGGTTGCTGGTCGCCGCCGACAGCCGCTTTTCCACGACCCGGCGGTTGCTTGGCATCGGTGCGCGCATGCGTGATTTCGGCATGTCCATGCTGGTCTGCCGCATGCAGATCGAACGCGATCACCGGCATACGGCCTGGGAGTGGTTCGGCTATGGCCGCACGCTGGCGTTGCTGCCGCTCAACGACGGTCAGGCATCAGCGGTGGTCACTCTGCCGCCGGCGGAAGTGGAAGCGCTGCTGGCGATGGACGACCAGGCCCTTGGCGAGGCCATCACCGGCTTTTTCAGCCATCGATTGGGGCGCATGCAGCCCACGGCCCGTCCACGCGCCTATCCGCTGGTCGGCGTATACGCCCAGCGGTTCGTCGCCACGCGCGCGGCGCTGATCGGCGATGCGGCGGTCGGCATGCACCCGGTCACCGCGCATGGCTTCAACCTGGGGCTGGCCAGCCAGCAACGGTTGGCCGATCTGCTGGCTGCACAGCAGGCGCAGGGCGGGGACGTCGGCGATGCGGCGCTGCTTGCGCGTTACCAGCGCGGGCACCGGCTGGCGTCGCGTCCGCTCTACGAAGTGACCAATGCCATCGCCAGTGTCTACACCGACGATCGTGTCCCGGCACGCCTGCTGCGCGCGGCGGGGCTGCGGCTGGCGCAGGGCGTGGGTCCGTTCCGGCGGCTGATCGCCCACCATCTGACCCAGCCGGCAGGCGCATAGGCGGACACGGCCGACTCAGGCCAGCGCAAGCACACGGATCAGGCTGTCGTTGAATTCCACCTGCTGGCCTGCGCGGATCTTGCAGGCCTTGCGCAGTTCCACCGCGCCATCGACCTGCACCAGACCCTCGCTGATGGCCATCTTGGCCTCGCCGCCACTGCTGACGAGGTCGGTCAGCTTGAGCAGCTGCTTGAGCTCGACGTACTCGCCGTCGAGGTCGAATTCGAGGATCTGCATGGGATGTTCCATTGGAAATGGAGGCCATTGTGCGTCCGCAGGCGACGCTTGCCCAGCACCGGCCGGTGCCGATGGCAGATGGGCCTGAACGGGTGGCAAAGGAGGTTGCAAGCAGTGTTCATGCAACCTGCTGTATCCTTTGCGCTCGACGAAATCTCGACGAAATCTCGACGAAAGCGCCAGGGCACGCGATAGAAGGGCGCCCTACGCGCATACCACCCCTTTTTATCCGCCTGCCACGTTCGTGGCAGTGCCTTCGGAGTTTCCCATGTCCCAAGATACCCAGGCGCCGCTGCAGTTCGCGCAGCTCGGCCTGTCCGAGCCCGTCATGCAGGCCGTCAGCGCGGTCGGTTATGAAACCCCTTCGCCCATCCAGGCGGCGACCATCCCGGCGATGCTGGAAGGCCGTGACGTGCTGGGCCAGGCCCAGACCGGCACCGGCAAGACGGCTGCGTTCGCGCTGCCGGTGCTGTCCAACATCGACCTGCAGCAGGTCAAGCCGCAGGCACTGGTCCTGGCGCCCACACGCGAGCTGGCCATCCAGGTGGCCGAGGCGTTCCAGACCTACTCCTCGAAGATCTCCGGCTTCCGGGTGTTGCCCGTCTACGGTGGCCAGCCCTATGGCCAGCAGCTGTCATCGCTGCGGCGCGGCGTGCACGTTGTGGTCGGTACGCCGGGCCGGGTGATCGATCACCTGAACCGTGGAACCCTGGACCTGTCGGAACTGAAGACCCTGGTGCTGGACGAAGCCGATGAAATGCTGCGCATGGGCTTCATCGACGATGTCGAGGCGGTGCTGAAGAAGCTGCCGGAGCAGCGCCAGGTGGCCTTGTTCTCGGCGACCATGCCGCCGGCCATCCGTCGTATCGCGCAGACCTACCTGCAGGATCCGGCGGAAGTCACCATCGCCAACAAGACCACCACCTCGGCCAACATCCGCCAGCGCTACTGGTGGGTGAGCGGCATGCACAAGCTGGATGCGTTGACCCGCATCCTGGAAGTGGAGCCGTTCGACGCGATGATCATCTTCGCGCGTACCAAGGCCGGTACCGAGGAACTGGCCGGCAAGCTGCAGGCCCGTGGCCTGGCCGCGGCCGCGATCAATGGTGACATGCAGCAGGCGCAGCGCGAGCGCACCATTGCCCAGCTCAAGGACGGCAAGCTGGACATCCTGGTGGCCACCGACGTGGCCGCGCGCGGCCTGGACGTGGAGCGCATCAGTCACGTGCTGAACTACGACATCCCGTACGACACCGAAAGCTACGTGCACCGCATCGGCCGTACCGGCCGCGCCGGTCGCAGCGGCGAGGCGATCCTGTTCGCCACCCCGCGCGAGAAGGGCATGCTGCGGCAGATCGAGCGTGCCACCCGGCAGCCGATCGAGGAAATGCAGCTGCCGAGCGTGGAAGCGGTGAACGACAACCGCATCAGCAAGTTCACTGCCCGCATCAGCGAGACCCTGGGCCAGGGCGGGCTGGATTTCTACCGCCAGCTGCTCGAGCGCTTCGCCGCCGAGAACGACGTTGCGGAGATCGACGTGGCCGCGGCGCTGGCCAGGTTGATGCAGGGCGATACCCCGTTCCTGCTGCAGCCGCCGGTGCGTGCCCCGCGTGAAGAGCGCGCCCCGCGCGAACGCTTCGAGCGTGATCGTGGCGACCGTCCCGAACGCGGGCCTCGTGTCGAGCGTGGTCCGCGCCAGGAAGGTGAGGGCTTCCAGGAGCGTCCGCGCCGCGATGTGCCGCCGCGCGGCGCCCCGGAGCAGGGCATGGAAACCTTCCGCATTGAAGTCGGGCACCAGCATGGCGTCAAGCCGGCCAACATCGTGGGTGCGATCGCCAATGAAGCCGGCCTGGAAAGCCGCTTCATCGGGCGTATCGATATCCATGACGGCTTCTCGTTGCTGGACCTGCCGGTGGACATGCCCCAGGACGTGCTTGCCCACCTGAAGAAGGTATGGGTATCCGGCCAGCAGCTGCAGATGCGCCGCCTGGAAGCGGGCGAGGACACCAGCCCGGCACAGCGTACCTTCAAGCCGCGCTTCGACAAGGGTGGCCCGCGCCGTGGTCCGGGCGGTCCTGGCGGCAACGACCGTCCGCCGCGTCGGGATGGCTTCAAGCCGCGTGGTCCGCGCAGCTTCTGATTTCCGGGTGAAGTGATTGCCCTGCGCCAGCCTTCGGGCTGGCGTTTTTTTGTCCCGCGACAGCAGGCGGACACCTCGCGGGCGTCAGCGATGCCTGCTGACAGTGGCCCCGCCAGCGTGCAAGATGCAGGAGCAGCAGCCAGGGATCAACCATCGGTTCAGGGGGAACCACGCATGGACGAGGCTGGGACGTGTGCGGGAAGGCCGCAGTTCGCAACCACACGCGGGTTGACCCTGCGTTTCGCGTTGCTGATTGGCATGGCGGTGGGCCTGGTGGGCATCTCCGTGCTGGTCCAGGAACTGCAGGCGGCTTCCACCGCATGGATCATCGGCCAGAACCACTGGTCGCGCGGCCAGCAGTCTGCCGTGGCGGCCCTGCACCGGTACGCGGACAGCGGCGACGTTCGCCAGCTGCAGGTCGCCCGCGCCGGCCTCTCGGTGCCATTGGCCGACCTGGCCGCCCGGCATGCGCTCGAACAACCACGGCCGGATACCGGCAAGGCGCGCGCGGCGCTGCTGCGCGGTCATAACAGCGATGCAGACGTACGCAGGCTGATCGTTTCCTATCAATATGGCCGCGAGCTGGCGTACCTCCGCGATGCAGCGCGGATATGGCGCGAATCCGATGCGCCACTGCTGGAGCTGTCGGCCATCGGTGACCGGCTGGAGCAGGGCCTGGCCAATGCCTCGTTGGACAAGGCCGAGATCCATCGACATCAAGAGCGCCTGCTGCAGCTGGATGCGGAACTGCAGGAAAAAGGACGTGCCTTTTCGCGCGCGCTGGCCAGCATGGCCGGTCTGGCGCGCATGGCCACTCTGCTGGCTGGCGCGTTTTCGGTACTGGCGATCACGCTGGCCGGCGTACTGCTGGCCAGGCGCGTGCGCACCGACCTGATCCAGCAGGAAAGCCGCTTCGGTGCTGCGTTTTACCAGGCCAGCGTGGGCATGCTGGAACTGGACGGGCAGGGCGGCCTGGTGGAGGCCAACCAGGCACTGGCCGACCTGCTGCAGCGCCCGCGCAGGCAACTGATGCACCTGCACCTGGGCGAAGTGCTGGCCGAAGGCGAACTGGTGCTGGACGAGGAGGGCAACATCGACTGGCAGCAGCAGCTGAAGGCCGGCGAGCTGCGCTTCCTGCGCGCCGATGGCAGCCTGATGTGGGGACGCTGGAGCGGTACCGTCCTGTCGCGCGACAAGCAGGGACTTTCGATCTTCGCGATCGTGGAGGACGTCAGCCAGAACCATGCGCTGGCCCGTGAGGTGCAGCACCACGCCAGCCACGATCCTCTTACCGGGCTGGTCAACCGTCGCGAAGTGGAGCGCCTGCTGGAACAGGCACTGCAGCAGGTACGCGGCGACGGCAGCGTACATGCGCTGTGTCACCTCGACCTGGACCATTTCAAGCTGGTCAACGACACGGTGGGCCATGCGGCGGGCGACCAGGTACTGGCCACCTTCGCGGAACAGCTGAAGGACATGTTGCGCGAAGGCGACTGGGTGGGGCGCCTGGGCGCGGACGAGTTCGCGCTGTTCCTGTGTGGGGCGAGCCAGGAAAGGGCGGCGCAGGTGCTGCAGCAGGTGATGCGCGCGCTGCACCGCATCGCGCAGCCGGAGGATGGTACGCCGGCCATCAGCTGCAGCGTCGGCGTGGTGGAAGTGACCGCAGACGCGCCGGATGTGAACTGGCTGCTCAGCGCCGCCGACAATGCCTGCCATGCCGCCAAGCAGGCAGGCCGCAACCGCGTGCACTGGTTCAGCGAGGACCGGCTGGTACTGGACGAGCGGCGCAGCGAGGCCGATCGCCTGCGCCGGGTCAGCCAGGCCATCGCCGACGACCGGATGGTGTTGTTCGCGCAGCGCATCGCCACCGTCGGCGACCCCTCGCGCCTGCATTACGAGGTGCTGGTCAGGATGCGCGACGAACAGGGCCGGTTGCATGGGCCGGGCGAGTTCATCGCCGCGGTGGAGCGCTACGGGATGGGCATGTCGCTGGATCGCTGCGTGCTCTCCATGCTGTTCCGGCATCTGCAGGACTGCCCCGCACATGTGGCCCGGCTGGGGCTGTGCAATGTCAACGTGTCGGCGCAGTCGATCGCCGAGCCCAGCTTCCTTGCGTTCGTCACCGACCTGCTGGAACGCAACCGCTCGCTCGCGCGACGCCTGTGCTTCGAGATCACCGAAACGGCCGTGATCAGCAACCTGGCCCAGGCCCGGATCTTCATCGATGCCGTGAAGCGCCAGGGCTGCCGCATCGCGCTGGACGATTTCGGTTCGGGCGCCGCGTCCTTCGATTATCTTCGGCAACTGCCGGCGGACCTGTTGAAGATCGACGGTACCTTCGTGCGCGAGCTGCAGTCGGATCCGGTCAGCCGCGCCACCGTGCGCGCCATGGCCGCGCTGGGGCGCGAGCTGCAGCTGGAAGTCGTTGCCGAATGGGTGGAATCCGAGGCGATCGCCCGGCAACTGGTTGACATGGGCGTACAGGGGCTGCAGGGCCATGCGATCGCGCGCCCACAGCCGCTGCAGGACATCACCCGGGCGACGGCCTGAAGCGAACGGATGCCGCCGCCGCCGCGATGCCTGATAATGCGCGGATGACCATCCGCCTCAACAAACATATCGCCGAAACCGGCTTCTGCTCCCGCCGTGAAGCCGACCGGCTGATCGGCGAGCGCCGCGTCACCGTCAATGGACATCCCGCCGGTACCGGCGCGGTGGTCGGGGAGGGCGACGAGGTGCGCGTGGACGGGCAGCCGCTGCGCGTACGCCAGGCCCGTCGTCCCGGTGCCCGGCGGCACGTGTACATCGTGCTCAACAAGCCTGTCGGCATCACCTGCACCACCGAAAGTTCGGTGAAGGGCAACATCGTGGACTTCGTCGGCCACGAACAGCGCATCTTCCCGGTCGGGCGCCTGGACAAGGATTCGGAAGGACTGATCCTGATGACCAGCAACGGCGACATCGTCAACCAGATCCTGCGCGCGGAAAATGGCCATCAGAAGGAATACCTGGTGGCGGTGAACAAGCCGGTGAGCGATGAATTCCTGCGTGGCATGGCACGCGGCGTGCGTATCCATGATCAGACGACGCTGCCCTGCCGTACCGCTCGCATCGCCAAATTCGGCTTCCGCATCATCCTGCAGCAGGGCCTCAACCGGCAGATCCGCCTGATGGCGGCCGAGTTTGGTTACCGCGTGACCCAGCTGCGGCGCGTGCGCATCGACAACATCAAGATCGGCGCGCTCAAGCCTGGTCAGTGGCGCAACCTGACCGAACAGGAGCTGCGCGGCCTGCTGCCCGCACACGCCGACTGGTAAGGCACGCGTTGCTTCATCGCGTCCGCTGCGTGCTCAGCCGCACGCAGCGGGTG
>JAEZCF010000131.1 GCA_023430045.1 Pseudomonadota bacterium
GGTTAATTGAAATTAACCACCTCCGTCCCCCTTTTTGGGCTGTGCCGATGTGCCGGCCCGGCGCGGCATAATGCAGCTTGTCCTTGAAGGAACCGCATCATGCTGCAGACGGTGGAACAGGAAACCGGCGCATCGCCGCAGTGGTCGATCATCTGGCTGCACGGCCTGGGCGCCGACGGCCATGACTTCGCACCCATCGTGCCGGAACTGGTGCGCCCGCACTGGCCGGCGCTGCGCGTGGTGTTCCCGCATGCGCCGGTACGCCCGATCACCATCAACAACGGCGTGCCGATGCGCGGCTGGTATGACATCGTCGGCATGGATTTCCGCTCGCGCGCGGACATGGACGGCGTACGGGCTTCGGTGGTCGAGCTGGATGCGCTGATCGATCGCGAGATCGAACGTGGGATCCCGCCGCAGCGGATCTTCCTGGCCGGCTTTTCGCAGGGCGGCGCCGTGGTACTGACCGCTGCACTCAAGCGTACCGCGCCGCTGGCGGGCCTGATCGCGCTGTCCACCTATCTGCCGGAAGCGGAAACCGCGCAGCGTGCTGAAGGCGCGGTGCAGGTGCCGGTGTTCATGGCGCATGGCACCCAGGATCCGGTGATTCCGCATGCAGTGGCCACGCACAGTGCCGATGCGCTTCGTGCGTTGGGCCTGCAGGTGGAATGGCATGCCTATCCGATGGCGCACCAGGTCTGTGCCGAAGAGATCCAGGCGCTTGGCGACTGGCTGCAGCAGCGCCTGATGGAGGGCTGATGGACCGATGAAAGCGCCGGTCGCCACGCCCTGGATGCCTGAATTCTGCCGTCTGCCGCGCCTGGCGGCGATGTGCGGGCTGGCCCTGCTGGTGGTGGTGGTGCTGGCGCTGGCGCCGGATGGCAGCCGCCACTGGACGGTGGGCGAGCTGCTTTCCGCCAGTGGGTTCGCGCTGTGGCTGGCTCTGGCGGTGAGCATTGCCCTGTGCCTGCTGCGCACGGCGCTCTCACGCCTGTCGATCATGCTCGGTTCGCTGGCCGCGGTGGGGCTGTCAGCGGTCATCGCGGTCATCGGTGCCGGTATCATCCATGCGCTGTACGCGGTCCTGGATGATCAGTTCACGCAGGCCATCGGCTTCTGGCGCTTCACGCTCGGCAGTGCGGCCACGACGGCGTTGATCAGCGCACTGGCGCTGCGCCATTTCTACGTAAGCGATCGTTGGAGCGCGCAGGTACAGGCCAATGCCCGCGCCGAGGCCGATGCCCTGCAGGCGCGCATCCGTCCGCATTTCCTGTTCAACAGCATGAACCTCATCGCCGGATTGATCCGCCGCGACGCCGGCGTGGCCGAGCGCGCGGTGCTGGACCTGTCCGATCTGTTCCGCGCAGCGCTGGGCGCCGGCGAAGGCGATTCCAGCCTGGCGGAGGAATGCGAGCTCGCCGAACGCTATCTTTCCATCGAATCGCTGCGGCTGGGCGATCGCCTGCAGGTGCACTGGGAGCGCGACGAAGTGCTTCCCTGGCAGCTGCCGATGCCGCGACTGGTGCTGCAGCCGCTGGTGGAAAACGCGGTGCTGCACGGCATCTCGCGGTTGCCGGAAGGCGGCACCATCGAGCTGCGGCTGGCATGCTCCGATGGCATGTTGTCGCTGCTCATCCGCAACCCCGCACCGGATCCGCAGGCGCCGACGCTGTCGCTGTCCCGTGGCACCGGGCATGCACAGAACAGCATCGCCCATCGCCTGGCATGGCGGTTCGGCCCCGCCGCGCGGATGACGTCAGGCTGGAGCGAAGGCTACTATGAATGCCGGATCGCCGTACCGGTCAGGCCGAGGGAGTCACCGTGAGGATAGTGATCGCCGACGACGAGCCGCTGGCGCGCGAGCGCCTGCAATCGCTGCTGGCCGATCTTCCCGGCGTGGACGTGGTGGCCGAGGCCGCCAATGGAGAGCAGGCGCTGCATGCATGCGCGCAGCTGCAACCGGACCTGGTGCTGCTGGACATCGCCATGCCCGGGCTGGATGGGCTGGAAACCGCGCGCCACCTCGCCACCTTCGAGCCACGCCCGGCGGTGGTGTTCTGCACGGCCTACGACGCGCACGCGCTGTCAGCCTTCGAAGCTGCGGCCATTGATTACCTGATGAAGCCGGTGAGATCCGAGCGCCTTGCCTCGGCGATCGAGCGGGCGCGGGTGTTCCTGGCCGGGCGAGGCGATGCGCAGGAAAGCGGCGATGAGCGTGCACGCACGGTGCTTTGCGCGCGGTTGCGGGGTGGGCTGCGCCTGATCCCGGTGGAGGACATCCATTACCTGCAGGCCGAGGAAAAATACGTGGTGGTGCATCACGCGCGCGGCGAGGACCTGATCGAGGAGTCGCTGAAGTCGCTGGAGGAAGAGTTTTCCGGCCGCTTCGTGCGCATCCACCGCAATTGCCTGGTGGCGCGTCATGAGCTGGTCGAGCTGCGTCGGGGCACGGCGGGGCAGGTGCATGCGGTGCTGCGGCATGGCAGGCAGCCGCTGGAGGTCAGCCGTCGCTGCGTGGCGACCCTGCGGCAGGAATTGCGGCATCTGTAGGGATTGCCGGGCTGCGCCCGGCGCTGATGGCTGCGGCAGGCTGAGAGCAACAGCAACAGCAACAGCAATTCGGCTCTGTGTTGCCTGCTGGGGAGGCGG
>JAEZCF010000001.1 GCA_023430045.1 Pseudomonadota bacterium
CGGCCTCTGGCCGGCAACCTCATGAACCTGCGACGCGGTTTCCTGGTTGCCGGCCTCTGGCGGGCATTACCGGGATGTTCAGCGCGCCAGCAGTTCCCGTGCTTCCAGTCCCGCTTCGCAATGCACGAACAACACCGGCACGCCGTGCGCCTCCAGCACTGCCGCCATCTGCCGCTGGCGCATCAGGTACTGCTCATAGATACCCTTGAGCTGCTCGCAGTTGTCCTTGCCGTGCGCGTAGTGCGCACACCAGCCCGCCGGGTCGAACAGGGCCATGCGCACTTCGCCATGGGTATAGCGCAGCAACGGTTCCGGCGCCGCGTCCAGCCACTCATCCGCAGCCGGCGCCATCACCGCCGTTTCGATCAGCGGCCACAGCGCCGACAGTCCCTGGTTGTCGTACTGCATGGACATCATCGCGGCCAGGTCGTTCACCGTGAAATAGCGCGCATGTTCCACCCGCGCGCCGAATGCATCCTGTGCCAGCAGCGCGGTATCGGCCTGCGCCATGCCCTCGGCCAGCAGCACGTTTTCCAGCGCATCGGCCACCGCTGCGGTGACCGCCGGCTCGTTGCCGGTCAGCACGAAAGGCACTACGCGCAGGCCACCGCCGGTCAATGCCGCATCGGCCTGGAACGGCAGGGGTACTTCACCGTCGGCATCGGCGCCGAACGCCAGCACGCGCGCACCCTGGCTGCGGCCGGGGGCGCGCATGTGCAGTTCCTCCAGGCGGCGATGGATTGGCCAGCCCGGGCGCAGCACCTCGGCGGGGTCGAAATGCGCCGCGGCGAACACCAGGTCCAGTCCACTGGCCTGCGGCACCAGCGCCGCCAGGTCCCGGCCGACCCGCTCGGCCAGCTCGCCGGACTGGGTGGCGGTAAGGGCGGCATGGCGCGGTGCTTGACCATCGGCCAGCTCAAGGGCGAGGACGCCGAGGGCGTTCATGCCCGGGTCGGTTTTGCTCATGGTTTCACGGTTGGCCCGTCACAGGGCGGCAGCTACACTTGATGCCATTATGCCTGCTCCTTCGTGCAGGCCATGTTGCAGACACCCTTCCCATGCCAGGTATCTCCATGCCCAACGCCCGTCCCGTCGCCATCCTCGGTGGCGTCCGAATTCCGTTCTGCCGCCAGAACACCGCGTACTCGGATGTCGGCAACCTCGGCATGTCGGTCCGTACGCTCGGCGCCCTGGTTGAACGCTTCGGCCTGCACGGGCAGCAGCTGGGTGAAGTGGCGATGGGCGCGGTGATCAAGCACCCCAGCGACTGGAACCTGGGCCGCGAAGCCACGCTGTCGTCGGGCCTGTCGCCGCTGACGCCGGGCATCACCCTGCAGCGCGCCTGCGGCACGTCGCTGGACAGCATCATCACCGTCGCCAACAAGATCGCGCTGGGGCAGATCGAATCCGGCATCGGCGGCGGTTCGGATACCACCTCCGACGTGCCGATCGTCTATGGGCGGAAACTGCGCGCCCGCCTGCTCGCCGCCAACCGCGCGAAGAGCACCGGCGACAAGATCCGCGCGCTGACCCATGGCTTCAGGTTCTCCGAGCTCAAGCCGGAATTCCCGGGCGTGGCCGAGCCGCGCACCGGCAAGAGCATGGGTGAACACTGCGAGGACATGGCCAAGGAGTGGAACATCTCCCGCGATTCGCAGGACCAGTGGGCCGTGTCATCGCACAGGAAACTGGCCGCCGCCTACGAGCGTGGTTTCTTCAGCGACCTGATCGCGCCGTTCCGCGGCGTGGAGCGCGACAACATCCTGCGCGCGGATACCTCGCTGGAAAAGCTGGCCACGCTCAAGCCTGCCTTCGACAGGACATCCGGCCGTGGCACCCTGACCGCCGCCAATTCCACGCCGCTTACCGATGGTGCCGCCGCGGTGCTGCTGGCCAGCGAGGAATGGGCGCGGGCACATGGGCATGAGCCGCAGGCTTACCTGCGCGATGCGCACGTGTCGGCGGTTGATTTCGTGCACGGCGAAGGACTGTTGATGGCGCCTACCATCGCGGTGCCGGAAATGCTCAAGCGCAACGGGCTGAGCCTTCAGGATTTCGATTTCTATGAAATCCATGAGGCGTTCGCGGCGCAGGTGCTGTGCACGCTGCGCGCCTGGGAAAGCGAAGATTATTGCCGCAACCGGCTGGGACTGGATGCGCCGCTGGGCCGCATTGATCCGGATCGCATCAACCTGCTGGGCTCTTCGCTGGCGACCGGTCATCCGTTCGCGGCGACCGGCGCCCGGGTGATCGCCACGGCCGCCAAACAGCTGGCCGAACGCGGTGGTGGCCGCGCGCTGGTGTCCATCTGCACCGCAGGTGGCATGGGCGTGGTGGCGATCGTCGAGCGGTGATTTTCCTGGTGACGACCAACGGTCGTCACCCACCGAAAAAGTTACCCACCGAGGCCGTTACCCACCGAGGTCGTCACCCTGGCGAGTTGCTCACCAGGCAAGTCGCTCACCGGGTAAGCCAGCTCTTGGCCGGCTTACCCGCCCATCCGTGCCGTCAGCGTCCGTCCAGCGGATAGCCGTTGCTGTCGCGCACCTCGTTGGCGTCGTAGACCGGCGGTGTTGCACGCACGGCCTGTTCCTCTACCGTGGCACGCGTCCCATGGACGTCCACAGGCTCGCTGCGCACCAGCGCCACGCTGCGCTCGCCACGCTGCTCGCGCAGCGCATTGGCCAGGCATTGAGCCGCCAGCGCGGTTTCTCCGCGCGCCAACAGCGATGCGCCCAGTGATTCCCATGCCGGTGCGCCGGCATCGGCCGCCACCGCTTCGTGCAGCAGCACTTCGGCGTCTTCGTTGCGGCCCTGTGCCAGTGCCACGCGGCCCTGCGCCAGCAGCAGGGCGGCCGAGCCACCATGCGTCTGTCGCCAGCGCGCCAGATTGGCTTCACGGGTCGCCAGCCGCGAAGCGGGCAGCAGGCCGTAGAGCTCGACCAGATCCTCATCCCAGCGCTGGTCCAGTGCCTGTTCCAGCGCCAGCAGCGCCGGCTCGTCCCAATCCAGCGCTACGGCACGCGCGGCATAGGCCGACACCACCGAAGCATCCGCACGCAGTGCCTTCGGCGCTGCTTCCCATTGCGCGGCCAGCGCGTTCACATCGGCCGCTTCCAGCAGTGCCTGTGCGGCCAGACGTGCTTCCAGCTTGGTCAAGGCATCGGCCGGCAGCACCTTGCTCTGCCGCAGCGCGCCCAGCTGTCCGTAGGCCTCATGGGCACGCCCGGCGCGGGCCAGTGCTTCGCCGCGCAGCCACAGGCCACGTGGCGGCAGCGGCTGCAGGTTGCCGGCGTCCAGCGTGTTGATGGCATCCACCGGCAGGTCGTCGGCCAGCTGCTGTTCGGCGCGTAGCAGCGCCTGGCTGGTGGCATCGGCGGTGGCCAGCCGCTGCAGATAGGCCTGGCTTGCCGCCAGATCGCCCCGCGCGCGGGCGCTGCGCGCCGCATTGGCCAGCGCCACCGCAGTGACTTCCTCATCCTGCGCGGCACCATCAAGCAGCTTTTCGGCGCGCTGCCAGTGACCCTGTTCGTAGGCCTGCAGGCCATCGACCAGGCGCACCCGGCCCTGCTTGCGGCGATAGCGTCCCCATGCACGGAAGGGCGACGCCACCAGGCTCCACAGCAGCCACAGCACCAGCAACGCCACCAGGCCCAGCAGGACCACCTGAGGCAGCGTGCTGCGGTAATCGGTGCCGCCATAGCGGAAGATCACTTCACCGTACTGGCGAAGGTCGCTGGCGCCCAGCCACTGCGCGCCTACCACGCCCAATGCCACGGCCAGCAGCAGCACGATCAGGGATTGCAACGGCTTCATCAGGGGTTTCCTCCATCTTGCAGGGAGCGCAGTTGGCGCAGGGTACTGCCCAGTTCCGGCGCGGCCAGCCGAAGCGGTGCCGAGCGCATCGAGCGCAGTTCAGCACGCTGCCTGCGCAGGGCCGGTGAATCCGGCCAGAGCCGGGTCATCCCGCGTTCAATCCGGTCCAGCGCCAGGCCCAGGGTAGCCGCGTCACCGCGTTCCACCGCCGCCCGTGCCAGCGTCAGCTCCACCTGCAGGGCCTCCCGGCCGGTCACCCGTTCGGCTTCGGTCAGCGGGCCCTGCAACCGGGTAGGCGTCATTGTCACGAAGGGCGCCAGCGCTTTCTGCCACCACGGCATCCGCACGGTGCCTGGCTGTTTGTCGTCGTTTCCTTCCAGCGGCAGGGCATCCAGCGACTGCGCGAAGGCCGCCAGCCGCTGCAGCACGCCTGCCCTGGGCCCCTGGCCGGCTGCCTCCAGCACGTTGCTTTCCTGCAGCAGCGCCTGTCGAAGGTTCAGTCCTTCCGCCGACGGCAGATCGTCCAGTTGCGTGGCCGCCAGCGCATACAGCCGGCGTGCGCCTTCCACGTCATCGATCGCATCCAGGCGCTGGCCGGCCTGTACCAGCAGCAGTTCGGCGGCATCGCGGTGCAGCGCCTGGCTGTCCTGGCGGACGTTGTCGGCCAGACGCGCCACATTCTGTTCCAGCAGGGCGCTGCGCTGCCCCAGCCCGAGCACTTCATCGCGCAGTACGCGGTTGGTGCTGGCCGCATCCTGCAACCGCGCGCTGCTGGCGCGCTGGTCACGTCGCAGTACTTCCACGCTGTCGATCACGCCCTGCAGGCGCAGCGCGTCCGCCTGCGCCTGCAGCACCGACTGCTGCTGGTGCTGCTGCCACGCATGCCATGCCCAGCCGCTGGACGCGACCAGCACCACCACGACGAGCGCGCCGATCAGCCATGGCCGGCGACGCGCCGGGGAAGGAGGAGAGGTTTCGTTCATGGGAGAAGTCCGTGTCGGTCACCTGGACCGGCGCACAGCATTACCGTTGCGCGGGGCATCGGCAAGCGACGTGGCGCATGCGCTTCACTGGCCTTCGCCATCGCGCAGCACCGTCCTGCAGGCGGCCAGCAGCTGGGCCGTGGTGGGTCCGGATGCCTGCAGCACGCGTGTCAGGCCCAGCCCGTATGCCTGCGCCTGCAGCCGCTCGCTGGCGGCCACCACCGACATCCGCGCACGCCACAGATCCTGCCAGTGCGGGCTGAGCTGCGACCACACGCGCTGCAGCGCTTCGCCACTGCTGACCAGCAGCAGCCACGGCATTGGCGAATGCGACAGGCGCGCGAGCGTGCGGGCTGGCACGCGCAAGGGAACGCGCCGATAAACGTCTGCGCGCAGTATCTGCGCGCCGCGCGCCTGCAGTGCCGCAGCGATCACGCCACGCCCGCCAGGCGCGGTCACCAGGCCGATCCGCTCGCCGTCCACGCC
>JAEZCF010000080.1 GCA_023430045.1 Pseudomonadota bacterium
GGAACGCGCGGACATCCTTGATGTCCACGGTGAAACCACCCTTGACCTTGCCGCTGATGCGGCCGGTGATGGTTTCGTTCTTTTCCAACGCTTCTTCCAGCTCGTCCCACACCATCGCGCGCTTGGCTTTCTCACGCGACAGAACGGTTTCACCGAAGCCGTTCTCGATGGAATCGAGGGCAACCTTGACGACGTCGCCTTCAGCGACATCGATCTCGCCAGCGTCGTTACGGAACTGTTCGATCGGCACGATGCCTTCGGACTTCAGGCCGGCGTTGATCACCACGACATCGCCGCGGACTTCAACAACGACACCGCTGACGATCGAGCCCGGCTTCAGCTTGGCCAGATTGGCCTGACTGGCTTCGAACAGCTCTGCAAATGATTCGGTCATTAGATTTACTCTGTTGGACACATGGGCATTGGCCCCCGAAGGGAACCGCTTGATGCCCGCCTGTTGGTCGACCCCGGTAACGCAGGTCGTGTGTTAAGTAGGAAAACCGCCACGCATCATTGCGGGACGGAGCTTTTGTTGCCTTGCGATGGTGCGACACCGTCGATGGACTGACGGCCCTCCTTTACAACGGATCAGGCACCCGAAACCGGAAGCAGATCCAATACCTTGGCAACGACGGCGTCGATGCCAATACCACTGGTGTCGATGACGACGGCATCGTCTGCCGGCTTCAGGGGCGCCACTGTGCGCTGTGCATCACGGGCGTCGCGGGCCATGATCTCGCGCAGGAGGTCGTCAAAGTTAACCGAAACACCCTTGTCTTTCAACTGCTTATGCCGCCGCTCGGCCCGTTCTTCGGCGCTGGCGGTCAAAAACACCTTGAATGGGGCGTCCGGGAAGATCACCGTCCCCATGTCCCGACCGTCGGCCACCAGCCCCGGCTCCATCCTGAATGCGCGCTGGCGCTCTTTCAGCGCCGCCCGGACCTCCGGGATGGCCGCGATGGCCGAGGCCAGGGCGCCGGTGGTCTCCAGGCGCAGCTCGTCGGTGGCGTCGGTCTCGTTGACCAGCACCCGCAGCCCGCCATCGGCCGATTCCACGAAGCGCACGTGGGTGTCGAAGGTGCAGCGGACCAGCGCCGAGGCGTCGGAGGTGTCGATATCAGCCCAGCTGGCGGCCACGCCCACCGCCCGGTACAGGGCGCCCGAATCCAGGTAATGCCAGCCCAACCGGCGTGCGACAATGCGGCTGACAGTCCCTTTGCCGGCCCCGGAGGGACCGTCGATGGTGAGCACGGAAGGAAGCTGATTCATGGGTTTCCCTGTAAAATTGACCGCCCATTCTAGCCCCTGCCCGGGGCCTCCCGAGACCTTTTTGGTGCAACCACTTGAAAGGATGGAAAAAAGCCCGGTAGAATGGCGGGCTTGAACGGGCGTCACCTGCCGATTGTCATCTGCATATCGCGGCCGCGCTCCAACCGAATCCAACGTTTACGCCGAGGTATGCAATGAAAGTCCTTTCTTCCCTGAAGTCGGCCAAGTCCCGTCACCGCGACTGCAAGGTCGTCCGTCGCCGTGGCAAGATCTTCGTGATCTGCAAGTCGAACCCGCGTTTCAAGGCTCGCCAGCGCTGAGCCGGCTGGCCTCACGGCCGCCACCGGCCCCTCACCGGGCCGGGTGATGAACAAAAAGCCGCCTCCGGGCGGCTTTTTGCTGCCATTTTTGTTGTAATCGCCGGGTAGCCACGACCGCCGGTGTCAGACCTGTCGCCGCGGGACCTTCCACCTTCTTGACCACTGGGGAGTAGATCGAGATGAAGCGTTACCTGACCACCCTGCCGTTGCTGGCCGTACTGGCCATCTCCAGCGCCCACGCCGACACCCTGCTGATCGACCGCAGCCGCGAGAAGCCCGCCATCGCCCTGCCCGTCCGCGGCCAGAGCATGCAGCAGGTCCAGGCCCGGTTCGGCGACCCGGGCGAGCGCCTGGAACCGCGCGGCGGGCAGAAGCGCCAGTGGCCGACGATCAACCGCTGGGTCTACCCGCAGTTCACCGTCTATTTCGAGAAGCAGAAGGTGATCGACGTGGTCGCCAACCGCGCCGACGCCAACGAGATCGGGCCGAAACCGCCGATCCGCTGACCCCTTTCCCTTTGCCCGCCAGCCGGCGGGCCATCGCATCGAGATCATGAACGACACGCTCCGCTTTCCGGCCGAATGGGAATCCCAGTCCGCCATCCTGATCGCCTGGCCCCACGCCGACACCGACTGGGCCGACCGCCTGGGTGACGTCGAGGACACCTACATCGCGCTCGTCGCGGCCATCACCCGCTTCCAGCCGGTGGTGATCATCGTTGCCGATGACGACCTGGAGGCGTACGCCGATGCGCGCCTGCGCTCGAACCGGATCGATACGGACCGCGTGCGGTTCGTGACCGCCCAGTACGACGACACCTGGCTGCGCGATTCCGGCCCGATCACGCTCAAGCGCGCCGATGGTGGCTTCCGCCTGCTGGACTTCCGCTTCACCGGCTGGGGCGGCAAGTTCGACGCCAGCCTGGATGACCAGCTGGTCGGCGTGCTGCATGCCGCGGGCCTGTTCAACAATGCCGAGCTGCAGAGCATTCCGTTCGCCCTGGAAGGCGGCGGCATCGAGACCGACGGCGCCGGCACCCTGCTGACCACCTGGCAGTGCCTGCACGAGCGTCATCCGGACCGCAGCCGCGAATCGCTCAGCGCCGACCTGGCCACCTGGCTGGCCCAGGAGCGTGTGCTGTGGCTGGACCATGGCTATCTGGAAGGCGACGACACCGACGCCCACATCGATACCCTGGCCCGCTTCGCCTCGACCGACAGCATCGTTTACCAGGCCTGCGATGACGCCAGCGATTCGCACTACGCCGAACTGCAGGCGATGGGCGCCGAACTGGCGGCGCTGCGTACCGCCGACGGCCAGCCGTACCGCCTGTTCCCGCTGCCGTGGGCGCAGCCGGTGATCGATGAAGGTCGCCGTCTGGCGGCGTCCTACGCGAATTACCTGATCCTCAACGGTGCGGTGCTGATGCCGGCCTACGGGGATGTTGCCGACGAGGCCGCGCGTGCGGTGCTGGCCGAGGCCTATCCGGACCGCGAGATCGTGCCGGTGCCGTGCCGCTCGCTGATCTGGCAGAACGGCAGCCTGCACTGCATCACGATGCAGCTGCCGGCGGGGTTGCTGGCTTAAGCGCCACGACCAACGGTCGTGGGCTACCGCTGTTTGCCAGACCACCGACGCACTGTCGAAGGGATGGCGGGTGTGGAGGTGCGGGACCGTCAGGGCGCCATGGATGGCGC